>JAMCYH010000199.1 GCA_023474025.1 Deltaproteobacteria bacterium | reverse complement strand
GAAATCCGGGGGATTTCAGGAAGGTTTTGATTTATAATAAAGACCGTGTATTCGCGTTTGTACTAGCCCTTGGCGACGTTTCGGACGAATGGTACGCTGCGGCCGCAGGCGCAATTAATTACGGGTTCCCGACCATAGCCGACACACCTATTCCACAAATTCTTCCCACAGGCGTATGTACGTACGAACACGTTGTTTCAAACATTGCCCATAAGGACATAGTGGCCAAGGCCATCGAAGTCCGAGGCCTCAAAGTTACGGTAACCGAAGTTCCAGTACCCGTAGCTTACGGTCCCGCGTTTGAAGGTGAAAGAATCAGGGGCGATGACATCTACATGGAAGCGGGCGGTGGAAAGACAACTGGTGTCGAATTAACCGTTATGAAAGATATGAACGAAATTGAAGATGGCCAGATTGACCTTGTTGGGCCGGATCTTAAAGATATAAAGCCCGGAACTCGTTTACCGATAGGTATTTATGTGGAAGTGGCCGGACGAAAAATGCAGTCTGATTTTGAACCGATCCTGGAACGCCAAATTCACCATTTGATTAATTACGCGCAGGGATTGATGCATATCGGACAGCGCGACATCGCTTGGGTCCGTATTGGCAAAGGGGCCGTGGAGAAAGGCTTTTCACTAAAACACATCGGGTCTATTCTTCACGCTAAATATCATCAGGATTTTGGCGCAGTTCTTGATAAAGTAAAGGTTACCATTTTTACCGATCAGGCAAAATGCGATGAACTGCTCAAGCAAGCGCGCGAAGCTTACGCCGTGAGGGACGCCAGGGTTCAAGGTATGGTAGATGAGGACGAAAACATCTATTATTCATGTACTCTTTGCCAGAGTTTTGCTCCTACCCATGTTTGCGTCGTTACACCGGAGAGAGCGGGTCTCTGTGGCGCATATAACTGGCTTGATTGCAAAGCGTCCAACGAAATTAACCCGACTGGGCCGAATCAACCGATCGAAAAGGGCAAAACCCTCGACGAAAGGTTGGGACAGTGGGAAGGCGTCAATGACTTTGTAAGCAAAGCGTCACGTGGAAAAGTTGTAGGGTGCAGCGCGTATTCCATTATGGAAAGCCCGATGACTTCATGTGGATGCTTTGAGTGTATTGCCGCGGTGCTTCCAGTGGCTAATGGAATCATGAGTGTTGACCGTGATTACAAGGGCATGACTCCGTGTGGTATGAAGTTCACGACTCTTGCTGGTAGCGCTGGTGGTGGAAACGTTACCCCCGGTTTCGTGGGACACAGTAAACTATATATAGTTTCGGATAAGTTTGTGTCCGCTGAAGGCGGGATCAAACGAATGGTCTGGTTGCCCAAGAATCTCAAGGAAATGCTGAGAGACAAAATAAACGCTCAGGGTGAAAAACTGGGCATTTCTAATCTGGCTGACAGAATAGCTGATGAGACCATAGGTGTAACCGAGGACGAGATTATGCCGTTCCTCCAGGAGAAAGAACATCCGGCGTTATCCATGGATTCAATCGTCGGGTAATATTTCTTTGTGAATTGTGTTTTTTCAATTGACCCTTCCCAAGGCAGGGGGGTAATGTAAAAAGACCCCCTGCCTAAATTATATCCTGTTAGGAACCGTCAGATTTCTGTCAGGGGATTTTGCCTCGAGAGGGAGGTTTTTATCGATGGCGCTTTCTGGAATTCAAATCTTTAAAATGATGCCGAAGAAAAATTGTGGAGAATGCGGCGTCCCCACTTGTCTCGCTTTCGCTATGAATCTGGCTGCTGGAAAGGCCGAACTTGCCCAGTGCCCATATGTTTCTGACGACGCGAAAGAAAAACTGGCTTCCGCCTCGGCTCCTCCTATTAGGACTGTACAGATTGGAGTTGACGCTGCGGCTGTAAAAGTCGGTGGGGAAACAGTGCTTTTCCGCCATGAAAAAACGTTCAACAATCCAACCGGCCTGGGTTGCCTCATTTCGACGAAGGAGACGGACGCTGAGGTCGAGGGCAAACTTAATGCCTTTAAAGAACTGCGATATGAACGGGTAGGACTTACTTTAAGGCCAGAATTGGTCGCGGTCAAAGATGACGATTCAAAGGAACGCTTTGCTTCGATTGCGAAAAAGGTTAACGAAGCCGGCGCGGCCATTATCCTAATGAGTGATAATCTTGACTCCCTGAAAGCAGCGCTCGCTGAAGTCGGGAAAAACAAGCCTTTATTATACGCTGCCAACGAAAGCAACATGGACGCAATGTCAGCGCTGGCGAAGGAATTTGATTGTCCACTCGCCGTGAAGGCCGCAAAAGTAGGTGACGTAGCTAAACTTTCAGCGAAACTGCTAGCTAATGGGCACAAAGATATTGTTCTGTCAACAGACAGCCTGGATGTGGCACAACAGTTGAGAGACCAGGTTATGATACGAAGGTTGGCCCTGGAAAACCTCTATCGGCCATTAGGCTTTCCTACACTGGTATTCCCGTGTGCGATGTCTGACAACCCTGTTGATGAAACCATAGTAGCCGGAACCTTCATATCAAAATATGCTGGAATCGAAATTTTGAGCGATTTCAAAGGAGAGGTTCTGTTCCCACTACTGTTACAGAGGCTCAACATATTTACTGATCCTCAGAGACCTATGACAACCGAACAGGGGATTTACCCCATAAATAACCCTGATGAAAAGTCTCCAGTCCTTATCACTAGTAACTTCTCGCTTACTTATTTTATTGTATCAGGCGAAATTGAATCCAGCAGGGTTCCGGCTTGGCTTTTGGTTTTAAACACGGATGGGCTGTCAGTGCTTACGGCGTGGGCGGCAGGTAAATTTGTTGGCGACGTTATTGGACCATTTGTAAAAAAGTGTGGAATTGCAGACAAAACCAATTTTAAAAAACTGGTAATTCCTGGAGCGGCGGCGATCATCAGTGGTGATCTCGAAGAAGAACTCCCTGAATGGGAAATCTCCATCGGTCCGCGTGAGGGCGCTCATATTCCTGCTTATTTGAGGCAGAACTTCGCTTAATTCTATTGAGTTGACTATTGTCCTGACCGGAATCGTCTATTCCCGGTCAGGACAATCCTGTTATGACCAAGCTCGAGCAAAACGACTTTCATATCCCAGCCGGGTATGTTACTTTAATAGTTTAAGAATCATAGTTCCGCGATGGAACAGGAGATAAATCAGGAGGTACTCGTTCGATGATAAAGGTGGTGGCTGAAAACATCAACATTATGTCGAAGTATACGGGCAACGCCATGCGAGAAAAGGACCCCAAGCCGATCCAGGAATGGGCTGTAAAACTCACCGAACGTGGAGCGGATCTTTTGGATCTAAACCTTGGACCTGCTCGCAAAGGTGGTCCGGAAATGATGCAATGGCTAGTGAAAACTGTACAGGAAGTCACAGATCTACCCCTGTTTCTGGACACCACCAATAACGACGCTGTAGAAGCTGGTCTCCAGGTTTACAAACCAGCTCTGGGACGAGCGGTCATAAATTCAATAATGGCCACTCCTGAGCGTATGGCGTTACAGTTGCCTTTGGTCAACAAATATGACTGCGAAATGGTGGGTCTCATGTGGGGTCCGGATGGAATTCCCAGAGATGAAAATGAAAGAGCCGTATTGCTTGATTCTATGATGACTCAAGCTACTGAATTAGGGATTCCTTTCGAGAAAATCTGGTTCGATCCTATCGTTGTTCCAGTGTCTTCCCAACAAAAAGAACTCCAGGGATGCACGACGTTCATGCAATGGCTGCCGGATCTGGCGCCAGGCTCACAGTCAACCTGCGGGCTGTCTAACTGTTCCAATGGATCACCTGACGAGCTACGCGATATCTTGAATCAGGTATATCTTTGTATTCTCAAGAAATGTGGAATCACTTCAGCCATCCTGGATGGTTTTGACGATGTCATAGTTAATATTGCCCACGACAAAACGATGGATCTCGAAAATTTGGTGGGTAGAGTATTCGATGGCGAGGATGTCGATACTGCCGGCATGAGTAAAAAAGAGATTGATTATGTCAAAACAGCCAAGCTGCTACTCGGACAATCTCTGTATTCACATTCCTGGTTGGATCTATAGTAGTTTTCCGGAAATAAAACTTTCCAACAAAAATAAGACCCTCAGGGGACGATACTCATATCGTCCCCTCTCAACATTTTCATTGTTCTTTTAGCTGAGAAGCCGTTTCGGAAGTCGCCTCTATTTCAAAATTCAGACTTTTTAGCACATTCAAAATCTCGTCCATAAATGACTGAAGGCTCGCATCTTGGTCAAAGGAGGTTACCTTCCGAATCCCGGACGGGAAGGAAGATTCTGTAGCGATTCGAGTCCACATTATTCGTGCAGAAAATTTAGTCAGTTTCTCAGGACGTTTCATCCATTCTAATAAATTATTCTCAGGCCCGTGAACTTCACACCATTTGTCCTGTGGCTGATACCCCAGATTGTCTATCTGATCATCCATAGATATTTCATTTGGATTTGCGGGCAGGCACCTACACACCATTAAGTATGAATCAAAGCGGCTGATTTGAAAAATTTTATCGGTCAGCTTTCCAAAATAAGACGCCATGAAAAGTAAAAAGCACGCAGAAATGATTTCTACCAACATAGCCGGGAAATAGTGGGAAAAAAACATGTAATGATCAACGTTCGTCGCGGGGAACTGAAAATGAATCAACTTTTGAAATCCCCAAATCAAACAAAGCGGGATTGAAACAATCAACAAGTATACTATCCTGTTTGCAGGCCCAAAATTTCTTTTGGGATGCGATTCGAAAAGATCCACAACGGCAAACAAGTCATCCTGCACTTTATATTCGAATCGGGACGTGCCATTTCCGGATAAATTCCTCGAATTGACCAAAGAGAGCAACTCCTCCAAAATGGCTAAAAAGAAAACAATTGTTCCCTTACCCCTTACCAAAAGATCACGGGTTTCAAAGTCAAGACTTCTCTTTTTAGTTGAGACAAAGCTGACAATGATCAGAAAATTGACCGCAACCAGTACGCCTATAATCGTCCATAATCCCTGAAGGTCTGGTACTGTAAGCGCAAATTGGGAGCCGAAACGCCTGTTAACCAAAAGCGGCGCGACCGTAAACAGTCTTGCGATCACCACAATGGCGAAAATAACTAACAAGAGTTTAAAAACCGATCGGACCAGAAACTTGATTACTCCATGTGTTGCCGGAGTGAACCAACGGAGGGAAAAATTATTTAGTGAGAATTTCGGCTGAAATAATGGGTTGCTATTAAATTCCCGAGCTGACAAAAGGGAGGATATTACTAAATCCTTGTCAGCTAAGTTGCCGGGATCTTCAACGGTTTTAAATTTTTTAGTACAGTCCGTCAAACCAGTGAAAAACCATTGGATGCCAAACAGACAACCAGCGACCGAAGAAACCAGGGACACAAAAGTAGCAAAAACAAACGGCAATGAATTAAGGAAGCGCTCGACACCGTCACTGGGAACTGAAAATGGAAAATATGGCGCAAATTCGAAGAAAAGGACTTTCAACTGTGAAAATCCCATAATAGCTATGGTCAAGCCACTCAAAATATACACAATTCCCAGCAAGAAGCGTCCATTTTTCCAGATATTTCGCTCAATTACCAAAATCGTACTCCTACTAAACGTTTAAAGCTCACCAATCATTAAACAGAAAGGAAAAAGGCATTTAAGCGCCATTTTTTTAGTATACCACATGATGTTTATAAACTTCGACCAAGCGACAACCACGAATTGAAACTGAAAATTTCAATTGCTTTGAACAATCACAAATTGAAAGTAAATTTTAATTGTCACTGAGCTTTTTTTATGATCACCGATGTGCTAGATCTTAGAATTAAGACCAATTTGTGTTTAGAAAGAAATGCCTTTTGTTATCGCCACTGGATGCCACTTTTTTCAAAGCGTTAAGATTCTTGAGTCAGTCCCATGAAAACGGGGGGATTTACGGGCTAAAGGGCTCGGCTACGGCGTTTTTAACCGCAATGTCCATAAAAAGAAAATCTAAACCTATTTTATGGATACATTCGGATGATGATTCAGCTTCACGCTCCGCAAGTGATCTCAGGTTTTATTTAGGGCTAGATCAAAATCAAATCAACCCGCTCATTTCTCCGGTGATACACTACCCGGAGACTTCGACAGTTCCATATTCCATGACTGGGTTTGAATCTGATGTATGGACTGATCGTATGGCCTGTATATTCCGTTTAGTCTCAAACCTTGTTCCACAGATTATTACGCTCAGTATAGCTTCTTTAGCCCAAAAAGTGATGCCACGCTCTGAATTTAATGCGCTCATTTTCAATATTTCTGTTGGTAATGAAGTTGACAGAGATTCCTTGTGTAATGATCTGATCAAAGCCGGTTACACCAGAGCCCCTCTAGTCGAGGATGTAGGTGATTTTGCCGCTAGAGGGTCTATTGTAGACATTTACTCACCACTATATCTCAATCCGATACGAATCGAGCAAGTAGGGGATAGCGTAGAATCTATCCGCTTCTTTGATCCTTCGAGCCAGAGATCTTTGGATTCAGTGACCGAGATAATGGTTTGTCCTGTCCAAATGTCTCCACCACAAGGTGAGGCGCTGGAAAACGGCTTGAATAAACTGGTCCAGGCTTGTGAATCAAGAGGTGTAGAGAAGAGAGTTCGCCAAGGTTTATTAGACGATTTTCGCCACCGGATAAGGTTCCCCGGCGTCGAGCTTTATCTCCCATATTTCAAGGAAAATTTGGGAACCTTTATCGATTATCTGCCAACTGAGACTGTGATTCTGGTTCCTGACGACGAAACTATCAGGAGTTGTTTTGAAGATCATGGTCAAGAAGTGTTTCACGGATTCAAATCGGCTATGGACAATGGACATCCGGTTCCAGACCCTGATTCCCTATATATTTCAGAGGGCTACTTTAGAGAACAGCTTGAATTGTTTCGAACAGTGGTATTAGCTGATCTCGAAATCGAAAAGAAAGATACAAAAAGCTTCAGGGTTCATTGCGTCTCAAATGTTGATATAAAACCGACGCTTACCAAAGAAAAGGCACATGATCGAGTCATGAATAGCCTGGTAAAAATGCTGGAGAACTGGCGAGACGCAGGTAACGAAGTTTACATAGTCAGTCACACTGATGGCCAGGCTCAACGCCTTTTAAAGCTTTTGGAACCTTATAACGCGCACATCAATTTTCACGGTTCGGGGTTCGATGTCCCGAACCTCGAATCTACGCTTTCACCTGGAATTTATCTCTATGTTGGACCTCTGACCACAGGGTTTCGTATAGAAGAAATTGGAGTAGTCCTTCTTACTGAGGAAGAGATCTTCGGCCCAAGAGTGCGCGCCCCACTGCGTAAACACGCTCGAGGTGTATTTGTTTCATCCCTTACAGACCTTTCAGAAGGAGAAGCTGTAGTTCATGAAAATTACGGTATAGGGATTTTCAGAGGATTGACGCGCAAGGAATTCGATGGGGTCGAGGGAGAGGTGATGGTAATTGAATACGCCGGTGGGGATATTCTTTATCACCCTGTTGAGAGATTACAATCAATTCAGAAATTTGTTTCAGGTTCGGATGCGCTGCCTCGGGTAGACAGGTTAGGGTCAAAAGGCTGGGAAAAAACCAAGGCAAAGATCAAAAAGTCAATTAGGGAAATGGCCAAAGAATTGCTGGAAATTTACGCGCTAAGGAAGGTATCTTCCCGGTCGCCATATTCACCGAGTGATCAGCAATTTGCAGAGTTTGAAGCCGCATTCGAATTTGAAGAAACACCCGATCAGGCCAAGGCTATCCAGGATGTGATGGAAGCTTTGGATTCAGACCGCCCAATGGACCGATTGATTTGTGGTGATGTTGGTTATGGAAAAACTGAAATTGCTATCAGAGCAGCTTTTAGAGTCATTATGGATGGGAAGCAGGTTGCTGTTCTGGTGCCGACTACTGTTCTTGCTCAGCAGCATTTTGATACTTTTTCGAGACGTTTTGCTGATTATCCTGTAAACGTGGAAATGATCTCAAGGTTCAGATCCACTACGGACCAAAAGGAAATCGTAAATAAACTTGCAGACGGTAAAGTCGATTTAATCGTCGGTACACATCGACTTCTCCAAAAAGATGTGAAATTCAAGGATCTTGGACTGTTAGTTCTTGATGAGGAACAACGATTCGGTGTGGCCCACAAGGAGCGTATTAAGAAATATAAAGCCCATGTTGACATTTTGACACTTACTGCAACTCCGATCCCGAGAACGCTAAATCTCTCTCTTACCGGAATGAGAGACATGTCGGTCATTGAAACTCCACCAACTAATCGACATTCAATAAGGACCCACGTTTTGAAACAATCGGAAGAGGTGGTCCGAGAGGCTATAGTTAAGGAATTGAACCGTGGCGGTCAGGTGTTCTATTTGCACAACAGGGTTCAAACTATCTACCAACGGGCAAACGCTTTAAAAAGACTCGTTCCTGAAGCCCGATTTGGTGTAGCGCACGGTCAGCAAACAGACAATGAACTGGAACGAGTCATGGTTGAGTTCGTTACCGGCAAAACAAACGTGTTGGTTTGCACAAGTATAATCGAGTCCGGTCTGGATATTTCTAGGGCAAATACGATCATCATTGAGCGCGCAGATACATTTGGGCTTGCTGATCTATATCAACTTCGTGGCCGAGTGGGTAGATCCAACGTCAGGGCGTATGCCTATTTGTTAACTCCCCCTGAAACTTTATTGAGTCAGGATGCTATTAAAAGATTAGCGGTGATTCAGGAACATACAGAACTTGGGCAAGGCTTCAAGGTAGCTATGCGTGATATGGAGATAAGAGGCGCAGGCAATATTTTGGGTGTCTCTCAATCAGGCCATGTTAATCAGGTTGGTTATGAAATGTACCTCGAGCTCCTTGAAGAGACTGTGCGGGATCTAAAAGGCGAAGAGTCAGAAACAAAGATTGACCCAGAGGTCCATCTAAAAGTAGAAGCCTACATACCTGACACCTACGTCCCTGATGTGAATCAAAGAATGAACTTTTACAAAAGATTGTCTAGAGCTTCAAGTCAAAATGAAATAGATAGCATAGAAGAAGAAATTGTCGACCTCTACGGAAAAACTCCACACCAGGTTAACACATTGTTAAATGTCATGACGATCCGGCTAATCATGAAAGAACTTCTGGTGTTGAAAATAGACTATACAAAAGAGAATTTGGTAATTTCTTTTAGTGACTCTACAGCACTAACGCCAGAAGCCTTAGTAAAATGGGTTCAGAGCAAACAAAACGCCACAATTACTCCCGGCAACAAATTAGTTTTGAAGATTGGTTCAGCTGATTCTAAGGAAAGAGTCAATATTTCTGTTAATATCCTCAGAGAGTTGCTGTACTTGACAAATGATCAAAAAACAGATCAGACAATAACTGTTAAAGAACCTGGACAACCTTCGATCAAATACAGGTTGTTCAAGAAAAAATCATTTGGAATACGAAAATGAAATTTAAAATATCCTTGATCCTCATCATTTTAACGCTTGCTTTTCTGAATTTTACCAGTGCAATTTCCGCGGCTACTTATTCAGACAGAATTGCGGCTATTGTAAACTCTGATGTGATCCTTGAATCCGAAGTTAAAAAGCAAAAGCAACCCCTAATTAGAAGCTTGGTGAATCTTCCTCTAGGGATAGTCCCTCCTGGAAAATGGCCCACAGAAAGAGAAATTCTGGATGAACTCATCGTGATTCACTTACTCGAACAGGAAGCTGCCAAGAAAGGGATCACTCTTGACGACAAAGCCGTCGATGCAAGTATTAACGCGATCAAGAAACGTAACAATCTTTCAGATGAGCAATTCGTACTATTTCTTGCCGCCAATGGATTAAGCTATGCCGACTACAGAAAATTGATGGTCCGCCAGTTTCGCCTAACGAAACTCATTGAATCTGAAGTAACTCGCAAAACTCCGATAAGTGAAGAAGACGCTGAAAAATATTATAAGAAACATTCATCTGAAATAAACGAAGAGTACCAAAAACTAATCGATGAAATGACCCCTGCCCGTCCGCCGGAACAATCAGAAAAACCGAAGATTCCGACGGAAGAACAAATATTTACCGGTGGCAAAATCAGACTGCGTCAAATCACGCTGAAAATTGGCAGGGAAACAAAGGCTAAAGATGTTAGAAAAGTCATGGAAACGGCTAAAAAAATTTTTCAAGATGCCCAAACTGGTGAAGATTTTGGTAAACTTGCAAAAAAGTATTCGCAGGATACGTGGGCGAAAAGTGGCGGCGATTTGGGATTTATGGAATATAAAGACATGGTTCCCCAGTTACAAAAGATGGTCCAACACATGAAAGTTGGTGACCTCACCCCACCAATTAAGTCGAGGGATGCCATATTGATGTTTTATCTTGATGACGCAAAAAATCGTAAGGAGAAGAGTGTTCCCATACCTGAAAAGACAAGAAAAGAACTGGAAAAGCGGTGGAAAAAAGAATACGAAAGAAGACAAGCTGACAAAAAATCCAAAGCCTCACAGCAACAGGAGAAAGCAAATTCTCAAGCCGAAGTTAGCCAAAACATATCAGACGCTGAAGCCAAGCAGATAAAAACTTTAGGCATATTATCCCCTGAAGAGGGAAAAGAATATTCAAAGGTCCGCACCAAAGTAATTAGAATTTTAAGATCTGAATTGACACAGGCACGAATGAAAGACTGGATTGATGAATTGAAGCGTAATTCGATAATCGAAGTCAAGTTATGAACTGACGAATACAGATCTCAAACATCTTTTTGAGCTTTGTCAAATTCTGTTTTCTAATCCTTGCTCAATTCGGTTACAGTTACGTTACGTTCGTTTCATGATTCATTCTATCTGGACAGAACTAGATGCTTTTCAATTTTATAGCTTCTAAAATTTCAAAAGATTTAGCTGTGGATCTCGGTACAGCCAATAGCCTCGTATATAGCCTTGGCAAGGGCATAGTCGTTGATGAGCCTTCGGTTGTGGCAATTAGAAAACGGGATAAAAGGAGCTCAGAAGTATGGGTTGGAACTGAAGCTAAAAAAATGATTGGTCGGGTTCCGGGGTCAATTGAAGTTTATCGTCCTTTGAGAGATGGCGTGATAGCCAACTATGAAATTGCCAGCCTAATGCTCAAGTTTTTCATTCAAAAAGCCCACGGACGTAAAGCTTTCGTTCGGCCCAGAGTTATCATATCAGTACCGTCCGGTGTAACTCCGGTAGAACGCCGGGCTGTGCGAGACGCTACCTTGAACGCTGGAGCAGGTGAGGTCTTTGTTGTGGAAGAAGCCATGGCAGCGGCAATGGGAGCGGGATTACCGGTTACCGAACCAATGAGCAACATGATCGTCGATATAGGAGGAGGCACTACCGAAGTAGCGATTATCAGTCTGACAGGTGTTGTATACAGCAACTCCATTAAAATTGCTGGCGATAAATTGGATATTGATATCCTAAACTTCGTCAGGAAGAACTACAGTATCCTGATTGGTCCTTCTACAGCTGAACAAATTAAAATTCTTATTGGTCGCGCTTTTATTCAGGATGATGATGAAGAGGAAATTGATATAAAAGGTCGTGATCTAATGGATGGAATTCCAAAAACAATTACAATTAATTCCAGTGAAATAACTCTTGCTATCATGGATTCCGTCAATACCATAGTTGATAGTGTTAAGTCAGCCCTAGAACAATGCCCTCCTGAACTGGCCGCAGACATAATTGATACTGGAATTGTCTTGACAGGTGGTGGATCATTACTTAAAAACCTTGATCTTCGAGTAAGAAGAGAAATCGGAGTTCCTGTTGTAATCCCGGATGATCCATTAACAACTGTAGTCAGGGGCGCTGGCATGATGTTAGAAGACATAGAATTACTTAGAGAAATTTCCAATAACTAAAAAAACCAGGTTTTCAGCTTCGCAGGATATTTACATTAATGGGCTTATTGTCCAGCTGTATGAAGATTAATTTCCTCTGCAGCGGTTTTTCCCAGAATGTCCACGGCTTTTTGAGCTTGATCCTTTGTTCCGTGGGCTATGAGAAGAAATTTCTCAGCTTTAAGTTGAGTTTCATATTTAATAATACTTTCCTTAGGTATACCAAGGCTGAAGAGTCCAGCTCCCAATGCGCTCAGCCCGCCTACAACTACGGCCCCCTCCAGTACTGCTACAATCGAGCTGACCAAAGGCCCTGCTACAGCCACTGGGCCTATCCCGGGAACAAAAAAGAATGCAGCTCCAAATAAAAGACCCCACAAACCTCCCCAAAAGGCTCCCAATTTTCCCCAAGCTTTCATTCTGTCACCGGTGGAGTAATATCCAACTACATGTTCTTCCGTGTGATAGTCTTTCCCTACGATCGAAAGCTTGTTCATGCTAAAGCCAGCTTTTTGCAGCTCCTTGATAGCTTGTTCAGCATCGGAATGACTCTTGTAAATACCCACCACAGCATTTTTGTCCTCCATAAGAACCTCCATTTTTCAAAACCGACTATTTGAGTCTTTCAGATAGATGGTTAATCAGGACATGTTCAAAAACTTTAATGTCAAAAATTACCACCATTAAGTATCCAGCAAAATTATGGCGTCTTCAGGACACTCAGCCACACAGGCCTCGCAACCGTTGCAAAACACAGGATTTGCAACCTGAACTTCATTGTCAGAAATTTCAAAAACACTTTTAGGGCATATATTAACGCAAAAGAAACATTTCGTGCATTTGTTTCGATCGATGTCAGGAAAGTACATACAGTTATTCCCCGTAGGATGAAATTGCCCTGTCGAATATGTTTCTCAGCTTTTTTTTGTCCACGCCATGATTTACAACATCCCAAGGGAAAATTTCGTCTTTTTCACGTAAACGTTCGGAATAAAATTTAGGCGCCGGTTGCGCATCCGAAAAGCACGAAAGACTGAAGTTCCCCTCTGTAGCCATCTTAACCAAAGAATTGGAAATCCTGCGATCAGCCCTGCTTAAAACAGCCTGGATTTCAGAACTTCTTGTAGACTCACTTCTAACCACTATATTGTTAATTTTGTGTAGCCCAGACTTTACGATCTGAATTCTTTTGTCCCATTGTTTTCGAGGCAGCGCTTGAGCCCATTGAAACGGAGTCCAGGGTTTTGGCACAAATGGATTTAGTTGAACACCGATCCGACCAATTCTACCCATTTTACGAGAAGCCTTAACAAAAACTTCTCTGATATTCAATATAAAATCGACTATCTGTTTGACATCGTCTTCGGTTTCAGTTGGAAGACCGACCATGAAATAAAACCGAATATTGGGCAAGCCCGCGCTAACCAGTTTTTCAGTTAATTCAATAAAAAGTTCTGATGAAATTTCTTTGCCAATTACCCTTTTTAATCGATTCGACGCCACCTCTGGCGCAAGAGTGGCCGTTTTTTGACCTGACCGGATGATTAATTCTATTATTTGATCGCTCAAACCTTCAGGTCTGATGGAAGATAAGGAAAAACTTCCACCTCGTTCAACAATATCATTCAAGATGTCAAAAAGCTCTGGATGAGAAGCTAAATATGATATTGTTGAACGAGGTGGAAGTTTTTCCTTTAGAGGAATATCTAATTGTTCTCTATAGTTAATATATTTATAATAACGAACCGGACGATGAATCCATCCTCCCGAACAAAACCTGCAACCTCTGCCACAACCTCGATTGATCTCCACAAGACACGAATTAGCAAAACCCGTTTGCTCGTTACCGATGACTGCCATCGGCGCCTGATCATCTGAATGGGATCTTTTCACTGCAGCAACTGTATCAGGAAATCCAGGAGTAGCTTCTATCCGGTCAATAATGCCATTGTTTCGAAATTTAAATTTGTAAGCTCCCGGCACATATACTCCCGGCACATCCCGAAAGTTCTTTAAAAGTTCCGCAGGACCGTCATTTAGTTTATTGTGACATAAATTGGCTATATTCCCCCACATACCGTCCGTATCGTCAATAGCGCCAACAACTTCCCCTATGAAAAGCAAATCAAAAAAGGCGCCCAAAGCTTCTGGATTCATAGACACAGACACGCCACCAGCAATAATCAAAGGATCTGAGCGCCCTCTGTCTTGCTGGAAAGGCGGAATACCGGCGCTTATAAGCATCTTGGGCACGATCCAATAATCGTTTTCAAACGGGATGCTAAAAGCAACCACTTGAAATTTATTTAAAGGCACATGATTTTCTTCAGAAACTGGCACAGTTGAACCGGCCGGTCCGTTAAGTATGGAGTCACTGGCAAAAAAACGTTCGGATGAAAATATCTCGGAATCTAGAAGTTTCTTCCACAGAAATTGAAATCCAAGATTGCTCAATCCAACCCTGCGGGAGTTTGGATAGACAAGCGCAAGAGAAATACGAGCTCGCTTTTTTCTTAAAACAGGCCGATTTATAACTTGTTTCCGCATCGGAAAGTCACCTAAAAGGCCTGCTAAAAATGGTTTGTTAATACGGGGGATAGTTTATTCGTTAGGGGACGTTCATTTTCCCCTAACGAAAATTGGAAAATATCAAATGAATTATTCGGCATGTTTTCTCAAAAAAGTCGGAATATCAAGATCTTCTTCGGCTTCAAGAGAAAAATCATCCACGACATTCAAGTGACGACTAACTTTCTCTCTCTGACTCTTTCTAATAAAAGCCGGAATTTGAGAATCCCTAGGTTCACTTGGAACGATAGTCCGTGCCGCTGGTCTTTCTGTTTTCACTTCATCAACTATCGGGGAGTTATTTTTTGAGAAAATTAGGGAATCAGTTTTTTCCATAATTCCACTCTCAGTTCTTCCAAAGCCAGTCGCTATAACTGTTACGTTTACAGCGTCACCCATATCCTCATCAATTACGGCGCCAAAAATTATATTAGCGTCATCATGAGCTTCATTTTGAATTATAGAAACAGCGTCGTTGATTTCAGTTAAAGACATGTCGGACGAACCAGTTATGTTTATCAGGACGCCTTTTGCTCCCGACATCGATATATCTTCAAGCAATGGGCTGTTGATAGCCATTCGAGTAGCTTCTTCAATCCGTCCCTCTCCTGTGGCGGAACCTGTGCCCATTAATGCGACGCCCTTTTCCTGCATTATGGTTTTAACATCTGCGAAATCCAAATTAATTAAACCATTGATAGTAACCAGGTCCGATATTCCTCTAACTCCTTGCATCAGCACATCGTCAGCGCGTCTGAACGCCTCCAGAAAGGAAATATCTTTCTTAAGCGAAAGGAGACGTTGATTGGGAATGATGATTAATGTGTCCACCTCTCTGCGGAGGGTTTCGATGCCTTCTTCAGCCTGGCGCATTCGCCTTTTGCCCTCGAACAAAAATGGTTTTGTAACCACAGCCACCGTCAAGGCGCCGACTTCCTGCCTTGCGATGCGTGCCATAATTGGCGCCGCCCCAGTACCTGTGCCACCTCCCAAGCCCGTCGTTATGAAGACCATGTCAGAGCCATCTAAAGAATCCCTGATATTTTCATAATCTTCGTTAGCAGCTATTCTACCAATTTCAGGGTCAGCTCCGGCCCCTAGCCCTCTAGTCTGCTGTTTACCAATCTGGAGCTTTAGTGGGGCGAGGTTGT
This sequence comes from Deltaproteobacteria bacterium, assembly GCA_023474025.1. Taxonomy (GTDB): domain Bacteria; phylum Desulfobacterota; class Desulfomonilia; order Desulfomonilales; family Desulfomonilaceae; genus CAJBEZ01. Next base: position 2,215 of record JAMCYH010000199.1, on the reverse strand, counting down.
GCTGGAGGGCCTGAGCGTCTGTATTAGCCGCTACGAACTCGACTCCACTTAAACCGGCGCGAATCATGTTATTAATAGCGTTTCCGCCGCCGCCACCAACCCCAACAACCCTGATTTATGCGCTACGGTTAGATTCTATTTCAAAATCCAGCATAAGCCGGCGCCTCCTGTAGTTAAGATCAACCAAGCCCTTCCATAATCGTAATCGGCTTTTCGATGTTTAAAAGTCAGTCGCCTTTTTCTGGTTCGGGTGCTGATTCAACTCCTTCAGAAAACTTGAGACCGGAAATCGCATACCACGACCTGCGGTTTTTCGCCAGAAAATTAATGCCAACTGAAATCAAAAAGCCTCTACAAACCATTTTCTCATTCTTTCAAAAACTCGATTAAAAACCTTTCCAGACTCATATGTGGAACTCAAATCTGCGCATCCATGCCTTGCTCCCCAAAGAACAAGCCCCACTCCGGTCGCATACACTGGTGAATTCACAACATCCACCAGACCGCTTACACCAGTTGGATATCCCAAACGCACAGGCATATCGAACAACTGCTCAGCCAACTCCACAATCCCCTGAATAGCGACACTTCCTCCCGTCAGCACAATGCCTGATGCTACTGCATTGAGTAAATTGTATTTTTCCAACTCTCTTCTGGCCAGTCCTAAAATTTCCTCCAGGCGGGGTTCGGTAATTTCGGCTAAAACCGATCTAGCCAAAACCCTCGGCTGACGACCACCTACACCAGGAACATGGATCGTGTCATCACGGTTCACGAGTGTCGCCAAAGCACAGCCATACCGCTTCTTAATTTTTTCGGCTTCACCAGTAGGTGTTCGTAGCCCTACAGCGATATCGTTAGTGAGCTGATCTCCACCCACAGGAACGACCGCTGTGTGTTGTATGGCTCCTTCAATAAAGACCGCTATATCAGTCGTCCCCCCACCAATATCCACTAGCGCTACGCCCAATTCTTTCTCGTCGGAGGATAAGACAGCTTCAGCAGCGGCCATTTGTTGCAAAATCAGATCACTTACAACGAGTCCACTGCGATGGGCGCATCTTATGATGTTCTGTGCCGCGGAAACAGCGCCGGTTACGATATGCACTTTGGCCTCTAGGCGAACACCGGCCATACCAACCGGCTCCTTTATTCCACCCTGATCATCCACCATGAATTCCTGGGGTAGAATATGGATCACCTCACGATCTAAGGGTATTGCTACAGCTCGAGCGGCGTCGATAACCCTTGAAACCTCTTGATATGTGACTTCGCGGTTCTTTATGGCTATGACCCCGTGGGAGTTGATCCCCTTGATGTGCCCCCCCGAAATCCCAGCAAACACTGATTCGCAGCGTCGTCCGGCCATAAGTTCAGCGTCATCGATAGCCTTTTTTATACTCGAAACAGTATGGTCTATGTTGACCACAACACCTCGCCTCAAACCTCGAGAGGGGGAAGTTCCAACCCCTATCACGTCGACAACGCCATCGGCGTTTAGCTCGCCTATAATAGCGCATATTTTTGTTGTACCTACATCGAGACCACAAACAATGCTATCGTTTCTTGACATTTTTCTACCCCTGCGGAACCGGATCCTTACAAGATCGAACAATGGCCCTGTCTTCAAAATCCAGATTTATTATCCGCGCGTTGTGCCACTGACCGCTGTCGGTGAGAAATTTTTTAAGTCTTTCATATCTGGTTATCTTCGTTTCAAAATTGGAATGTCCAAAAATGATTATTCGGCCCGAATTCATTTTCAGCGTTAAACCGTCTTCCTGGCTGAGGTTGATTTCTCGAACATTCTTGATGCTTAATTCCGAATCGGATCTATCCAGCAGTTCCGTTAACCTTAGTCCAGAAAGCAACGATTCTTGAGCCTCTTCAGGCTTAGACCGTAACTCTTCGGGTTGAAGACCAGTAAAAAGTGGTAAGTCAACCGGGTCCCCAGGTAAGACCCTAGTGAAAATTTTTCCATTTTCATCAACGTAATAAAGTTTGTCACTGGCAAGTACTCCTCTAGGGATCCTTTCATCGATTTCAATTACTAGTTGCCCCGGAAACCGACGATAGACAGAACCTTCGCGAATCCACGGATGACGACGCAATTTCAGAGTTATCGCTTCAAGATCAATATTTAAAAGATTTTTTCCTATCTTGACATTAGAAACCTCGACTACCTCCTCTTTTGAAAGGCGATGATTACCGAAAA
>JAMCYH010000195.1 GCA_023474025.1 Deltaproteobacteria bacterium | reverse complement strand
ATCAACAAATTCGACCATTGAATGGACTAAACTCTGCGGGTGTATGACGACTTCTATACGCCTTGCATCAACATCAAATAGCCATCTCGTTTCTATGACCTCCAGGCCTTTGTTCATCAAGGTAGCTGAATCCACGGTAACCTTCGGACCCATTTTCCATCTAGGGTGCATTAGCGTCTCTTCCCTAGTCACCACAGCCATGTCATCGCTTGATTTTTTCAGGAAAGGGCCGCCAGAAGCTGTGAGTAAAATTCTTCTCACTTCGTGGTTTCGGTTGCTCTGAAGACACTGGAAGATGGCCGATTGTTCGGAATCAACAGGAGTAAGGGTCATTTTCGAGCTCCTGACCTCCTCCATAAAATACTTGCCGGCAAGGACCAACACTTCCTTAGTTGCCAAGGCGAGATTTTTTCCTTCCCTCACAGTCCAAAAAGCTGGTCTCAACCCTACACTTCCAGGTAGCGCTCCCACCACCACATCCGCTGATTCCGCTTTGGAAGCGGCCTCAATGCCTTCTTTTCCAGAGTAAATTTTTATCGGGTGGGTGTAATCCCGAAGTTGGCTTCGGAGTCGAACAAAATCTTCCTCCCTGGATACTGATACCATTCCGGGATTAAATTCCCGAACCTGGCATTCTATAAGATCGATGTTTGATCCACCCGCTAAAGCGACAACTTTAAGATCACGCGGGTTGAGCCGAATCACATCCAGGGTTTGAATACCAATGGAGCCTGTAGAACCTAGTATGGAAACACGTTTCACGAGACAATCCCATGACCGGATATGGCCACAAAGTAAAACACAACTGGAATAGTGGGTATCAGACTATCCGCTCGATCCAGGACACCACCGTGTCCTGGCATTATTGATCCAAAATCTTTGATCCCCAACCGTCTTTTAAGCGCTGAGGCACAGAGATCGCCTACTGGGGCCACGATAGCGAGCAAGACACTCAATTGAAATAATGTCCAAAGTGGCGGGAAGCTTGGAGCTATGAGTTTCATCAACATCATGCCTACCAGATTCCCTGCGAATCCACCTACTAGACCTTCAATTGTTTTGGAAGGGCTCACATTGCCTGAGAAACGATGGCGCCCCAAATATTTACCGCCGAAATAGGCTCCAGCGTCGCCCAGACAAACAACTACCAGAACGTATATTATCCAGAAATTCCCGTTTTCCATCCGGGATAAGAGGATAGCATGCCCAACGGGAATCGCTACATACGAACAGGCGAAGATCACTTGTGAAGCCGATTCAATGGTATTTTCAATGTAGTTGTAAAGGAAAAGATGAACCGCCAAAACTGCAAGAGGGACAAGAACTACGACTGCAGCGACTGCCACCATATTGGAAATATAAAACATTGCCAACAGCGAAGTAGCTACAAGCATCAGGATTGCTTTGGAGAAATTAGACTTCAAACCGGGTAACCTTGAACCCAATTCCCAAGTCCCCACCAGAACAAACGCCGCCACAAGAATCGCAATGGCCTTGATTCCACCCACCAGTAAGGTTGGTAATATTATTGCGGCCAACACTCCCGCTGTAATTATTCTCATAAACAGCATTCTTGACCCCCTAACCTATAGCGGTGACTTGATCTGTTCAGATATTTTTCCAAAACGGCGCTGCCTGGAACGGAATTCGTCTATGGCGCGCCAGAATGATTGTTCATCGAAGTCAGGCCACAATTGATCGGTGAAGTAGAGTTCGGCATAGGCTAACTGCCAGAGCAGGAAATTACTGATTCGGATCTCTCCTCCAGTACGAATTAAAAGATCCGGGTCAGGCAAGCTTACCGTATTTAAATACGACGCAAAAATTCCTTCGCTAATATCTTCTCTTGTAAGCTTCCCAGTCATCAAAGCATCGTGAACCTTTAGCGCAGCCGAAACAATATCCTGCCTCCCACCGTAGGACAAGGCCACGGTAAGAACCATTGTCCTGTTGTTGGAAGTCCTTTCCAGAGCGGCTTGGATCTTGTTTCTTACAAAGGTTGGGAGACGGTCAGCTTCACCTATGATATTGAACTTAATATCGTTCTTATGGATTTCATCAAGTTCAGAGTCTATGAACTGAGATAGAAGTTTCATCAATCCGGAAACTTCAGACTCGGGCCGAAGCCAATTCTCGGTCGAGAACGCATACAGAGTCAGGTATTTGATACCGTTACGCCGGCAAAATTCGACAGCCCGGCGCACCGATTTGGCGCCCTGTCGATGCCCTTCGAGCCGAGGCATAAATCGTTTCTTAGCCCAACGGCCGTTGCCGTCCATGATAATGGCTACATGAGTTGGAAGAACTTTGGTCGATAGATCAGAATCAGGACTCAATTATTTTACTCTCAGACCAATGGCAGACAGACACTTCTAAGGAAAAATGGAATGTTATATTTCCATAATTTCGGATTCTTTTTCAGCAATTACTGAATCGACTTTGGCGATATATTCATCAGTAGTCTTCTGAACACGGTCCTGCGCTTTGTGCAGGTCATCTTCGGAAATTTCCTTGTCTTTCTTCAAATCCTTTAACAATTCGTTAGTGTCACGCCGATGATTCCGTATCTGAACCTTAAATTCCTCCCCCAGCTTTTTGACCAGTTTGACCAGTTCTTTTCTCCTCTGTGAGGTGAGAGGCGGCAAAACCACACGGATCACTTTCCCGTCATTCATGGGGTTAAGACCAAGATCAGACTTTAAAATAGCTTTCTCTATATCCGGCACTGCCTGTGAATCCCACGGTTGAATAGCGATTTGGCGAGGTTCAGGGATGGAAAGTGTAGCCAATTGATTTAAAGGAGTCGGAGTGCCATAATAATTTGGAGTTATACCATCGAGAAGAGCCAGCGACGCCCTCCCGGTACGGATTCGTTTCAGATCTTTCCTCAGGTCCTCAATTGAGTTACAGGGTCGTAAATGTCGAGTAATGTCATCCTTTGAGATCGGCAAATTCGTTGATGTATTTTCCAGAGAAAAGCTAATGGATTGTCTGAAACGGGATGAAGTAGTTGTTTTCGCCGGTGGTACCGGTAACCCCTGTTTTACCACTGATTCGGCCGCAGCGTTGAGAGCCGTGCAAATGCGGGCTGAAGTAATGGTTAAAGCGACGCAGGTGGACGGCGTTTACGATAGGGACCCCAAAAAATTCCCGGACGCATGCCGGTTTGAATCCATAACCTCGGAAGAAGCGCTGCAGAGGCGACTGAAAGTTATTGACGCCGCAAGTATCGAAATATTAGGACGATATTCTATCCCGACAATTGTTCTTAATCTGCATGTACAGGGAAACATAAAGAGAGCAATCACTGGTGAAAAAGTTGGCACAACGATAATCGCCTGATTTGGAGCTAGTTTAATCAGGAGATAGTGGAGCAGTTATGTTAGAAGATGCGCTCAATGAACTGAAATCTGCAATGGACAAATCTGTAGAGGCCCTGAGGAAAGATCTGAAACGAATCCGTACCGGGAGGGCGTCGCTGGCTCTTCTCGATGGTATAACTCCAAATTATTATGGCACTCCGACTCCTTTAAATCAATTGGCTACACTTTCCATCCCTGA
>JAMCYH010000202.1 GCA_023474025.1 Deltaproteobacteria bacterium | reverse complement strand
AGCCCGCCCAGCGTCATAATATTAATGCTGTGTCCTGTAAGGAAAAGCCCGACTATCGACGTCAGGATAGCAAGAGGGATGGATATTACCACGATTATCATACTGCGCAGGCTTCCAAGAAAAACCAGGATCATAAGTGAAACCAGGATTGAGGCAATGATGACTTCCCGAACAACCCCCTCGATTGCTGTTCTGACAAAAATAGACTGATCAAAATCAATTTTTAGTTCCAGTCCCTTGGGGGCGACCGATTTAATCAAAGGCAACGCTTCCCTGGTCGCATTCACAACTGCAAGCGTCGAAGCGTCTGCATGTTTGAGGATTGCCAGGTATGTCGCCCGCTTGCCATCAACCCGCACGATGTTGGTTTGCTCGGCGTAACTGTCCGAAACCTTGGCCACGTCCCCGAGGTATACGACAGCATTTCCGACGACCTTTACAGGGAAGCGGTTGAATTCTTCCAGAAGTTTGGGACTTGAATTGATCAGGACATTGTATTCGTACTTACCAATTTTTGCCGTGCCAGCAGGAAGAATAACATTTGATTGCAGGAGCGCGTTTACAATATCTGATGGAGACAGGCCTCTCGCGGTCATCGCGTTGGGGTCAACATCGACATTGATTTCTCGTGATTTGCCTCCAAACGGCGCGGGAGTTGATAGCCCGGGAATTGTAAACAAACGGACCCTGATAAAATTCAAGCCGTAATCAAAAACCTTCTCTTCAGAAAGTGTCTGGCTCGACACGGTTAATTGCGCGACAGGAACGTTGGACGCATTGAACTGAATAATGTTGGGTGGTTGCAGTCCAGGCGGGGCTATTCTCAAAAGCGTGCTGGACACAGACCCTATTTGGGCTATTGCCGCCCCGATTTCAGTGCCGGGATAAAAATAGACCTTGAGTATGCCTATGCTGGGAATGGATTCGGACTCAATGCGTTGAATTCCGTTAACTGTAGTGGAATAAGCCCGTTCGCTGATAAGGACTATTCTGCGTTCGATATCCTCGGGGGAAAGCCCTGGGTAGTTCCAGACTACCACAACAACAGGTATATCGATGGCGGGAAAAATGTCCACCATCATTCGACTCAGGGAGAGAATCCCCATAACAAGTATCAGCATAGACATCACTGCGACAGTATACGGACGGCGCAGGGCAAGACGGACTATCCACATTTACGGTACCCCGAATTGATCGGTTCAAAATATATTTCCTATATTTTGTTAATCCACAAACGGCAACTCAAGGTGGGCGTTTGAGAACAATATATAATATCATCTCTGAATCCCAAATTAGCAACAGTAATGTCATGTTAGTAAGATACCGAGGAACAGTTGTCAAATTCAGCGCCATGGCCCGTTAATGGATTTTACTTGACGGGTTATGACATGGGATGGTGATTGTTTAAAGAACAGGCAATGGATCAAGATCGCTACCGGTGAGCGAATCCCCGATCCATGATTTGAAGGAGACTTACTAATTGGAACGCAACAATATATTACTGGACTTCCGGATTGGTTCCGCTTTTATTTTTTTATCGCAGAAATATTCCGAACGCGAAAACGAATATCACCAGCAGAGCTATCCCTAGCGACAACGATGTAAGAATAAGCTTCTTTTCAACAGGCAGGAGATCGTACCATTCATCGCTGGTCGTTGATCCTGAAATCTCCGATGTTTTTAATGAGTTTGTTTCTTCTTTGGACATGTTTTTGCGCCTTTCCCGTGACACACCAGCTAGTGCGCCAGCACTGGTGGCATAATGCCATGATAGAAAATCCATGATATGACCAGACCCACCCAGAGAATAAAGCCGAACAAACAGACCGCGTAAACGGCTACAATTCTACCCATCCCTTCGGCCCAGAGTTTTCTGACGTTTGTAACCATTCCAATTGTGAAGAAACAAAGGGCAAAGAAGATCGTCCTCAAGGCGTTGGCGTCACCGGAACCCTTTTCCGCAGCCTTAACAATGCTAGGATCGTTCAAACCCATTATTAAAAGAATTACAAATGTTAACGTGAAACCTATTACGAATTTGGGAAACCTGTCCCAAATTTCTCCAGCTGAAACCGTTGTTCCACCGGTGTCGTGCGCAGCGTCTGACTGCCCTATGCGGTAAACCGACCATACAACTGCAAGAACAAACGCCCAAATTCCTATAAACACATCAATAAAAACCTTGGTTGTTGTGGCGGCCATCAGCATCCATCCAGGCTCCCATTTTACCCCGAGTTCTTTAAGCGCCTTGGCGCTTATCAGGGAATCCGTTATAGCGCCACTAGCCACAGCTCCACCGTCACTTTTGACCACGAGCCCCATCCAGGCGCCCGCCACCATAGGCTCCTGATAGAGGAAAGCCTGCGCCAGCCACGGTAGGAAGAGAAGCTCGACAGCGACAAACACTATTATTACGGCAGACAAGATTATAGGGACCACCGGGCGGGCGCGGATTGCCGCTCCTGTCGCTATTGCGGCGGAAACACCACATACGGAAATGCCCGAAGCAAGCGGGGCCGCCCATTCAGGGGTAAATTTGAAATACTTTCTCGCGATATAATAAACTACCGGCCAATAGATTAAATAGGCCTGCGCCGTGGCGCATGTGCCGCTGATTATGACCGTGCTGGCCAGACCAAGAGCGCCTACTGCCTTGATGCCTATCGCCGCGCCTAAAATGACGATGCCTGTTTTAATGAACCATTCAGGTTTTGCCGCGTCTTCAAGGAACTTTGCAACGGAAGGGAAGAAGTTTCCTATTGTCAAGCCAACAATCATGGCGACTACGAAACCCATCTCCCCAAGACTCAGGGACCAGGGTATTCCGAAAGCAGCCTGCTTGTCGGGTGTGGCCGCAATATACGCGTTGTTTCCAAGGATCATACATACCATTACAATCCAGAAAATGATCGTAAACGCGATTACGTATTTCTTTAAGTCCTTGCCCATGGCCACTATGCCTATCGAAGTAAGGACAAGCATAAAAATGTAGGTAAAAAATGTAGATGCGACCCCGGATAATGAACTGTACCCGGCCGAGACAGGTTTTATCGATTTACTCACTTCCGCCCAGACATTATTTGTTACAACCCAGCCGAGGAGGTCTTTACCATAGATGGGACCCAGGCCCAAAAGGAAGATAAGCAGGCCTAGCCACACGGCCCACCAATCTTCGCTCTCAAGGACCGACTGCTTTTGGTACAGACTTGACGTCTCTCCTGACATAGCCACTCCTTTCTTGCTAGACTATCGGGAAGAAGTAACTGTTATGTTGTTAGTTTTACTGTAATGTTGTGGATGTAAATATTTGTTACTGATTTTATCATGATCAAAGCGAATTTGGAATTTCTTAATTCCGGCCAGACTCCAAAATCACTTCAAATCGATTTGAGGAATTTTTCTTTTGTCGCTGATACGTTTTTCACGTAAGAATTACTAAATTTTGTTCGAAAGGTTCGATCAATGTCTGATTGTATTTTCTGCAAGATAATCGAAGGTAAGATTCCGGCAAAGATTGTTTATCATGATGACCTCGTGGTCGCTTTTGAGGACGCGAACCCGGCACATCATTAAGCGTAGGGA
>JAMCYH010000208.1 GCA_023474025.1 Deltaproteobacteria bacterium | reverse complement strand
GGCTTGGATTTTATCTCCGTCTCAAGTGTTCCTGTAGAGCCACTTTATGGCCCGGAAAATACCCCTCCCATAGATTATGATCATGACCTCGGTAATCCAGGGCAATATCCGTATACACGCGGTGTTCGTACCAATATGTATCGAGGAAGACCTTGGACGATGCGTCAATTCGCTGGTTTCGCGACAGCCCAGGAATCCAATGAACGTTATAAGTTCTTATTAAATCAAGGGATTACAGGCTTGAGCGTGGCTTTTGATATGCCTACAATTATGGGTTACGATTCCGACCATCCCCGAGCTTACGGGGAGGTGGGTCGCGTCGGAGTTGCCATTGACTCTTTACAAGATATGGAGACCTTATTTAATGGTATTGCTCTCGATCAAGTAAGTACTTCCATGACCATTAACGCCCCAGCCTCGATCCTTTGGGCTATGTATATCGTCGCAGCTCAAAAAAAAGGAATCCCTTCCCACAAATTAACCGGAACGATCCAAAATGACATTCTCAAAGAATACATCGCCCAGAAATCTTGGATTTTCCCTCCGGAACCTTCAATGCGAATCATTACGGACATCTTTAAATTTGCCGGTGAGCATGTTCCCAAGTGGAACACAATTTCTATTAGCGGCTACCATATTCGGGAAGCCGGTGCTACCGCCCTCCAAGAATTAGCGTTTACCCTTGCAGACGGTTTTGCCTATGTTGAAGCAGGGATTAAGGCAGGACTTGCTGTTGATGATTTTTCACCCCGCCTTTCGTTTTTCTTTAATTCCCATATGGATTTATTTGAAGAGGTGGCTAAATACCGGGCAGCGAGAAAAATTTGGGCCCGTCACATGAAGGAAAAGTATGGAGCTAAGAAAGAGGAAAGCTTGCTTTTACGCTTTCATACGCAAACTGCAGGCTGCTCTCTGACGGCTCAACAACCCGAAAATAACATTGTTCGTACTGCTTATGAGGGCTTGGCGGCAGTTTTAGGTGGAACTCAGTCCTTACACACCAATTCGATGGACGAAGTTTTGGCTTTACCCACTGAAAAAGCAGCTCAAATAGCCCTACGCACCCAACAAATATTAGCCTATGAGACTGGAATAACCAATACAATTGATCCCTTAGCCGGTTCTTATTATGTTGAATCCTTAACCAAGCAGATGGAGGATGGAGCTGAAGCTTACTTTAAACGCATTGAAAAACTAGGTGGAGTATTACCAGCAATTGCTGAAAATTTCTTCCAACAGGATATTGCCGATGCAGCCTACCGCTATCAGAAAGAAATTGAATGTAAGGACCGTATTATCGTCGGAGTAAACGACTTTGTTAAAGTAGAGAAAATCGGTATTGACCTCCTCAAAATTGACCCTGAGATTGAGCGCTCTCAAATAAAACGGGTACAGAAATTACGTCAAACACGGGATAACTTACTGGTTCAAGCAACTCTTGATGACCTAAAAACGGCGGCTATGGGTACGGATAATTTGATTCCTAAGATTATTTCTGCGGTTTCAGCCTATGCCACCGAAGGAGAAATAACTGCAATCCTCAAAGAGGTTTTCGGTCAATATCAAGAAAATGCCGTATTTTAATGAGATAGGAAGGTCAAGAATATGAGTCAAACTCGAATTAGGGTATTAGTTGGAAAACCAGGTCTAGACGGACATGACCGGGGAGCAAAGATTATTGCCAGGGCACTCCGGGATGCCGGTATGGAGGTTATTTATTCTGGTTTGCATCAAACACCGGAACAAATTGTTGAAGCTGCAATCCAAGAGGATGTTGATATAATAGGTTTAAGTATTATGTCAGGCGCGCATTTGACAATCTTCCCGCGTGTCAAAGAACTACTAAAAGAGCAACAAGCCGAAGACATCTTATTAATGGGTGGTGGGACCATTCCGGAGGAAGATGTCGAAAGCTTAATTAAAGACGGGTACGCCGAAGCACTGTTTACTCCCGGAACCCCAACGACTGAGATTGTCGACTGGATTAAAGATAGGGTCGCAAAGTGATTTACGGTCGTACCATAACGTTTAGCAATCCGATGCTTTTTCATTATCCATTTTGCCCGTATTACTTATCGCTAACAACCTTTTCAAATGCTGGTTATGAGTAAATAAGCGCCGGTAAAAATCAAAATAGCATATGTGAGTGCTGTGAATAACCGTTGGTTCAATTTTCGAAACAGAAGCTGTCCCAAAAATGTCCCCACAACCAGAACGGGCAGGGATGATAAACTTGCAAACCAAACAGTCTTATTCGTCCCGTAAAGCACGAGTTGCAGGATGAGACTTATCGAATATACGACAATGGCAACCGCCAGAATCGTACTCCGCATTCTCTCCTTGGGCATTCCTATGCCAGAAAAATATATGAGCAGAGGAGGGCCCGGCATACCAAGACTGGTACTTAGGAACCCGGAAATCCCCCCTGTTAGCAGGTCTTTCCTTTTGCTTTGCCGTATTCTCAGTCTCAACATCAACAAGAGTGTTAGCATAAGAATGAGCGCGCTAACCAGAATCTTCAAAAACCGAACATCAAGCATAAGAAAAAGTGCCATGCCTATTGGTATTCCGGCGACGCTTCCTTTAATAAGCTGCAGTAGGAGAGTCTTATCTATATCGTGTCGGATTTTAAAAATCATGACCAAGGAGATGACAACTGAAAGAATGACATTAATTTGAATGGCGTCATGACCCTCATACAACAGGAGCAAAAATGGGGTCGCCAGGATAGAAAAGCCAAATCCAGTGCCAACCTGGAGTGTAGTAGCCACCAAAACGATCACTGCCAGCCAGAAATAATCCATTTCAACCTCCAATTCAAGCCTGAATCTTAAACGCACCAACCGTCTCTTTCAATTCCTGAGCTAAACGCGACAATGTGTCGGCATTCTGAGTTACTCGCTCCATCGCACTGCTTTGTTCCTGAACCGCTGCAGCAGTCTCTTCAATGCCGGCCGAAGTCTCTTCCGCAATAGAAGCAACTCCCTGAATCGCACTGCTGATAGCCTTGCTGCTGTGGGCAATCTCTTGCAGGTTGTCCGACAAACTTTGGATCCGATCCACCATTTGCGCAACCTCAGTATTGATATTACGCAAAGCCTGTCCGGTAATCTGGATTTGGCTCATCCCCTCTTCAACCTGGGAATAACCCTTCTCCAAGGATTCACTCACGACCTTGCTTTCGTACTGTACCCCTTCTACAATCCCGGTTATTTCTGCGGCAGAATTCCTGGTTTGCTCAGCTAATTTTCTCACTTCCTCGGCCACCACCGCAAATCCCCGGCCTGCTTCTCCCGCTCTGGCCGCCTCAATTGCCGCATTCAAGGCCAGAAGGTTGGTCTGAACGGCGATGTCGTTAATAACTTGTACTAACTTAGAAATTTCCTGGGCCTTTTGATCCAATCCCTGCACCTTTTGCACCGAGTCTGTGACGATTGCGTTAATCACTTCCATTAGCCCTGAGACTCAGGTAAAGTGGACCAAGATTTCTCTGGTTATCCTAACAGGACTTATGGTGGTTTACGGCTTCCTCCGCTCGGAAAATGCGGCCTGGTGGACCGTCTTTGCCTGGACTGCCCGCAACGGTGCCACCTTTGCCCCGGTGCT
>JAMCYH010000186.1 GCA_023474025.1 Deltaproteobacteria bacterium | reverse complement strand
GGCCATCTCGAGAACTCAACCAGTCACAAAACGCCTCTGCGTCAGCATAACTTACCATGGTAACAGGGCAATCATCGTAAACTTCAAAACCAGGGTTCCGCCAGGAAAGTCCATTCCTTTTTACCCAGTGTTTGCTTGTTTTGTCATAACTCCAACCCCAACCCTGGATTTCGGCGACGGTCTTGTACCCGGTTTCAGAAACAAACCTTTTGAACTGTCCAACGGTGACGTCATACTTGCCGATGAGGAAAGCGTGGGATATTTCTACCTTGTGGTCCGGGGTTTCCGGTTCTACCAGATTTTCCGGAACGTTCCATTCGGCGCGGATACGTCTGATTTCCGAGGCCGAACTCCCCATTACGAAACTTCCCGAAGGGATAAGGACAAATTTCATGCCTATTGCATTGGCCGTATCAGGCCCTAAAGATGGCTTTTCAGATGACGCCTGCCAGTGAGTCTTCCCAATTTCTTCAATCTTCCCGGAAAAGACTCTAATCTGGTCCTTTTCAGAGTTGGGGGCCATTTGAAACGCTCTCTGCAAGGGTTGCGAAGCCAACTCAAATTCGCCTCTTTGAACTCGGCTACGGGCAAGTTTCAGCTCAGCTTGGACCAAACGGGACTTGTCCGTCGGCTTGACCACTATCTTGCTAGCGTCCCGTTTCTGCTCCCTGCCCATACCGTTGGCGGCGTTGTTTTTAGAATTGGAGCGCACTCTGTGCAAACTTTCCAGATAGCCTGAAACAGCTTCGAAAAGTTTCTCCGGACTCGACCCTGATAGGCCCGGTCCGTGATTGTCTGTCACAGATCCGTTTCCCATGTCTGCCGCCCAACAATTGCGGTGGTTGGCCCCGAACGGAACAATTACTGTTGACAAGATTAGTAGGGCAACCGCGGTAAAGACAGATCTATTTACCATAGCGGTCATGAACGGGATTAGGCCAAGAACCAACTCCCTTGACATCGACATCAAATTTTTAAACATGGTTTGGGCGCCGTATCTAAAATTAGAACATTTCCACCCCACAGTAGCGCGGGGGCGGAATCTGGCCCATCAATATTGAGGGCGTTATCGACAGAACGATTCGTATTAGACTGGTTATTGGAAAAATTTACAAGATTTTCTATGAACTATTTCACTTTATTACCACGTGGATTTTCTTTTTAAGCTCTTCTGTGATTTTCTTGTGCAGTTCTGCATTCCTTTCGTTCTCAAGCCTCATCTTGATGACATTGCGAACTTGAACAAAACTTGGGGGCTCCGGTTGTCTTCGAGCGTCCACTTTAAGTATGTGCCAGCCGAATTGCGACTTGACAGGCCCACCTATTTCTCCTGTGGGAATCTTAAAGAGAACATATTCGAAAGATTTCTCAAACGAACCCCTTGGGAGCCAATCTTTTCCGTCCATGAGTTCGAGTTTTCCGCCCTTCTGCGCAGCCGGGTCTATGGATTTCTTCTTGGCCAGTTCAGCAAAATCAGCGCCCTTTTTTAATTCAGCCAATATCTTGTTGGCCTCAGCCTCCGTTTTTACCAATATGTGACGAGCCTGAATTTCCTCCGGGGGGGTGAACTCGCTGATGTGGCTCTTGTAATAATCCTTCAATTGTTCCTCGGAGATAGGCGGCTGCTTGGCCTGCATTTGTCTAAAATATTCCCTTGCTAAATATTGCGTTTGCTCATACTGTAACCGGGTCTTTATAGCGGGTTCCTTGTCAATCCCGTCATCCTTGGCGGCGATGGCGAACAATTCGAAATTCACCACTTCATCGAGTATTTTCTTACGTCCATCTGGAGTAAGAAAGGGGACCCGGTTTTCTTCAGGAATTGTAGCAATTATATTGTCAAGCATCTCTCGGGTAATTTTTTGATTTCCTACTGTTGCCAATACATCTCCACCCTTTTCGTCCATAACTGGCTGAGCAACAGCGACTCCGTGGGTCAAAAAAACCGACAGAGCCAAAGTTAATATAAACTTTCGCATTTTAAAACCTCGCGGGATTAGAACCAAAATTTAAGCGGCATGGTCACGTAACCGTAAAAGTGATCAAACCGCTTAATCTGTAACACCATAGTAGAAGAAGCTCCCAATAAAATCAAGGAACTCAACCCCAATTTCGGATGCGGTCCAACCTAGACCGCCGAACATTTATCAGCGCGATCCCAGGGATGGCCTAGCGTGATCTCCGCAGGAAAAACATGAGTCGCAAGTGTCACATGATTCGGACATCAAACGTGCAACCAATACCGGATCAGACTTGAATGCGTTTCCACGTTCTACAATCCTGTCTGACCGACAGACTGGGCATCGCTTGGGAGCATTTTCCACATCCACAAAAATTTTCGCGAATTCCTTGCCACAGTGTTCGCATAAGTAATTCAAGATTGGCATTGCTACCTCCGTATCTATCTTTTGAAATTATTCAGTTCTGATCTCAATTGAATCTGATGGCTCACTATCCCCAGATGCTCCCAAGTGTTTAGTAGCCTGCCGGACTTCAACTTCGTATCTCGCAGTGAGTTTCAGTCGGTGTTTCCACTTCGGATCCAAATCATCCAGTTCAAATGTAGCGGCAAAATCCAAGAGTTCGTCCTTCGATGGACGACCGATTTTTTCGAATAAAGCCAAATTTATGTACTCCCAAAGTTTCAAACCTTCCCGAGCTGCCTTGTCCTCCGCCAGAACCAGCAGATACGGGTTCATGGTCAGTTTTACGGATGTTATGCCCTCAGGCCACTTCCTGGATTCCTCGCTGTTTGTTAAACTACAGTCCGTCATTTTGAACTCCGCTTGCGCAAATCTTCTTTACTTTTGACTTATATGGGTAGATTCCTGTAAACGGATTTTGATTCATAAACATAAAAGTTTCCAGTCAGAAATTTTGGGAACTTTCCTAAATAGACCAAATCAACATGTCAGTTGGTTTTCTCAAAAGATAAAGCGAAGCTTGACACGCGCTTTCTCTTTGCGTAACCTGAACCCACAATTTTCTTCTTTTGCGACGTTCACAAGAGGTACGCTGATGAATATATTGGTTTTAGGGTCACTAGCCTACGACCGGATCATGGATTTTCCTGACAAATTTTCAAATCATATATTACCTGACAAAATTCACATTCTTAATGTATGCTTCATGGTCAATGGACTTCGCGAGCTTTTCGGAGGCACCGCGGGCAACATCGCTTATAACCTCGCTCTCCTTGAAGAACATCCCATAATTCTGGCGACCGCCGGAAAGGATTTTGACTCCTATGAAAAGTGGCTGGACAGCCTGTCCCTACCGCTCCACTCGGTGCGTCGCGTAGATCACGAGTTTACCGCCGGCGCATACATCACGACGGACCTTTCTGATAACCAAATCACCGGTTTTAATCCCGGAGCCATGAAAGAGCCTTGTTTACAGGACATAAGTAAGTATGTTCCCAACGAAACGCTGGCCATTGTTGCGCCGGGAAATATCGATGATATGACAAAATACCCTGATCTTTTTCGTCAAAGGAAGGTCCCCTTCATTTTCGATCCTGGTCAATCCATTCCTGCTCTTGGTCCCGAAAAGATCTTAAATGGGATAAGCGGTTCCAAAATCTTTATCTCAAATGACTATGAGATTGAAATGGTGATGAGGTCAACAGGCCTCCCCAAAGAGGGCATACTTGAGAGGACTGAGGCAATAATTACCACGTTTGGGGAAAATGGTTCGCTTGTAACAAATGCCCAAGGTGAGGTTAGAATCCCTGCCGCCAAGCCCTTGAAGGTCAGTGATCCAACGGGCGCTGGTGACGCCTTTCGCGCTGGCTTGATGAAAGGTCTTGTAATGGGAAAGTCGATTTTGGACTCCGCAAGAATGGGGTCCGTTTCCGCCAGTTTCGGGGTTGAATGTCAGGGCACTCAATGCCACAGGTTTACATTGGAAGACTTCTGGAAACGGTTTAATTCGACATTCTCCAATTAACCTAGCTACTTTGTCATAGGAATCGTGGCTCACAATGACCCCTTCGGAGACCCTCAGCAAAATCAGAATCACATTTAAAGACATGGGACTTTGTCAACACGATATAATCGTCGATGTAGCAGGGGTATCTTATCGCATTTCCTTCGATCCCGACCATTTTGTTGTATACAGAATTAATCGTTGTAAAGGTCGCGGTCATCACGTTCCTGGCTGGCCGGTCTGTTTAGTCACCAAGGACACCATTTTCGAGGAATGTTCGGACGAAGGTCTCGGGCAGGACCACTGTTCGTGCGACCTCACCATCGAACAGTGGCTGGAATTGGCTCAAAAAAACACCGAAAGCATCTAGTTAAACGTCTTTTGACTCCCTGTTTCCCGCTATAGCAACACCGAAACGCCCGATTTTAGACTTGCTGTCATTCTTCCCACTAACTTCACACATTGGCTGGTCGCCTATCCTCTGAAGAGAATTATTGTCTCAATAATTATAAAAAACTATTTTTCATGCTCAGGAGAGTTCGGATCCTGATGGATTTGACACTGTTAGGATGCGGGTTCGCATTATTTTCATCTCCAAACATGAACACTACAATGAACTCGGTGACCAGTCCGCGTATGGTCTGGCGTCAGGAGTTGTTGCATCAATGAGGCTGATTGGTCAGATGCTGAGCATGGGACTTGTCTCCTTCATGTTCTCGTTGTATCTTGGACAAGCGTACATGACACCGGAGTTGAACCCGGTTTTTCTAAAGAGCGTTAACGCTTCATTCGCTTTATCTGGAACAATATGCGTTATCGGAATTTATTTTTCATTGGCGCGAGGAAAAATCCTCGCAAAGATTGATGAAATCATTGGAAACCAGGACTATGCGCCCCTGAAAAGCAATCCCGGTAGCAAAAACATGGATTTCAATACACTTATCAATGAAGGTTAGGCTAAAAGATAAGGAGTTCTATAGAGGCCATGACATTCTCTACCAAGGCGGAGGACCGCTATTTTGAGGATTATTTGCCTGGAGCCGTTCACGAGTTTGGTTCAATTACCATTGGGGAAGCTGAGATCATCGAATTTGCCAGGCGGTACGATCCACAGCCTTTTCATGTAGATCCGCAGGCGGCTGAGAAGTCTGTCTTTTGCGGCTTAATCGCAAGCGGTTGGCACACGGCCAGTCTGGCCATGCGGCTTTTGGTCGACCACTATGTCTCGCGGGTAGCCAGTCTGGGTTCCCCCGGTTTAGACGAACTCCGTTGGCGTGAGCCTGTTCGTCCCGGTGACACACTCTCTCTCCGCGTCACTGTTCTCGAGTCAAGGTTATCTCGCTCGAAACCCGATAGAGGAACGATTCGCTCCCTCGTTGAAGTCATGAACCAGAATCACCGAATAGTGATGACATGGAAAGGAATGGGTATTGTACGGTGTCGCGACAGGCATTGAGCCGTTGAGGATACCATACGGTTTGCAATGTTTCGGTCCGGGATTAGGGAAAATACTATTATTGTCTGAGACGTTGCAGGTTGTAATAGACATGACTTCATCTCACTAACCCCTTCACTGGGGAAAACGTTCGTAGGGCCTTTGACGCGGACGCAATTGCGTTATATCTTATCAGACAGAGTATAGAAGAATTCGTAGAAATCTAATCAGGAGGGATGCGCAATGAAATCTCGGATGCTGACCGTAAGTATCGTCTGTGTTTTTTTCACCGTAGGGTTTGTCCTGTCCGCTTTGGGCCAGGAACTGAAGCCTGTTAAACTTCCGGAGCCCAAACTGGACTCTGGTAAATCCCTGGTACAGGCGCTTAAAGAAAGGAAAACCACACGGGCGTACGCAGGGACGAACCTTTCAGAGCAGACACTTTCAAACCTGCTGTGGGCTGCATTTGGAATAAATCGTCCCGATTCAGGCCGACGAACGGCGCCCTCCGCATTAAATTGGCAGGAGACTGATATCTATGTCGCGACTACGCAGGGGATGTATGTTTACGATCCGAAAGGAAATGCTCTGATTCCAGTCGTTTCTGGAGACATTCGTCCACTGACCTACACACAGGTAGATCGGTTCAAGGATGCGCCCGTCGATCTTGTCTATGTCGCCGATCTGGACAAGACTGGCAAAGGAGAAGAAGCGCAGAAGATGGTTGTGGTTGCAATGGATACAGGCTTTATCGCGGAGAACGTCTACCTGTATTGCGCATCCGCAGGATTACCGACGGGATTCCGTGTGTCTATCGACAAGGATAAGCTGGCTAAGGCGCTGAAACTCCGACCAACCCAAAGGATAATGGGCGCTCAGAGTGTAGGACTTCCAAAGGATAAATAGTTCGAATAAGGAACTAGTGGGGCGCCACCACTGGAAGACCCCACTAGAATTTCCTCAAAAGCTCTTTCTTCTGGCCTCACATTGGGGGATTTATCTGGTCGATTCTCCACAAATCGCAACCCGGATAAAGACTGAAAAGGGATTCAACTAATCAGATCCTCAATTTTCATCCTTTGGGGACTGTCTCTTTATTTCATTCGTCAATTCGACCAACAGCCCCTCCCCTGCCTTTTCCCGTTCAAAACCGACAGCGCCCAACAGACAAGATCCTCTTCGCGTCACGATAGTCTTGCCATGGTAGGGATCTACCCCAGTCACGGCATCGGGTCCGAATTGCGTCGAAGTTACCCCCGTTACTCTCCCTTTCTCTAACAAATGTTGTTTGAAAAGTTTAAGGGCATTCGTGGCTTCGTGAGA
This sequence comes from Deltaproteobacteria bacterium, assembly GCA_023474025.1. Taxonomy (GTDB): domain Bacteria; phylum Desulfobacterota; class Desulfomonilia; order Desulfomonilales; family Desulfomonilaceae; genus CAJBEZ01. The sequence continues at coordinate 11,409 of JAMCYH010000186.1, read as the reverse complement.
ATTTTCAAAAATCGACAGGAACAGATTAAAATCCTGGTCATTCGACTCGGTCTTCACTTCGGTCGTCGACTCACCCTTTTCTTCATAGGACGCTTTGAAGCCTCTTCTCAAGAATTGATAACCGAGAAGTCCGTCGGGAAAGTATTCTATCGAACCAGGCTTGAGTCCGCTTTTTGGAAAATACGCAATCTCTTTAGGTGGGGCTGAACTGTCCAAAATCCGCGATTCTACCTCGTTTGCCAGTAACTTTAAGGTTGAAGCGTTTGCATCTGTGGCTTGGAGCACTACAAAATACTTGCCTTTATAGAAAATAGCGTACCGATCCCCCAGGGATGAATCCAGTCCGATCCCGGCCGAACCCCCCTCCTGCCGGAACCTTGAGAAAACCCCAAAGGCCTTGAGCGGATTTCCCATGTCATAAATATCCAGATCTATTCTGTCCTCGGAAGAATTTCCCTTCTGATAAACTGCGAAGACGGATTTTTCAAATCCGTACTGAATAAAAAGGTCCGCCTGACCATCAATATGTTCGAACAGCGTTTCCCTGGTGAACATTTCAGGGGCATCTTTCATAGTCCATCCGTCTGGACCAACTTTCAGAACGAGTGACTCTATCGAAGCGCCTTGAGAAAGGACACTCTGAGAAGCGAATATCACCATAAGAAAACAAAAGACAAGCAAGGCTCCGTACCTAATCACAGGCCACTCTCCCATCCTACCTTCTTCTCACGAGAACATCTGGCGCACAGCCTTAATCTGCGCATGAATATTGACTCCCCTACTGCAGGTGACAGCACACGATGAGCATTCGGAGCATCGCCGGATTTTTTCTAAGGCGTCTCCATTACGTAATACTTCTTTAGCGAGGCTGACGTCCCTGTATCCATCGATGTACATGACCGCTCTCAGAAAATCAGCATGAGCCACGCCATGAGGGCACTCTCCGATACATCCACCGCACATCGTACAGATCCTCCCATGGAGGTGGGATCTATATTGACCCAGCGAATCCAGGTCCTTTTTGGACAAGGTCGTACCCATAACTTTGGCGCATTGCTCTATTTGTTCAATCGTGGTAACACCCGGAATCGCTACCGACACATGATGATCCATAAGTACATATTTCAGGGCAGCCTGATGGGGATCGAGTCCAGCCATGTCCTTCGCTTTATATCCCCCTGCCTGGGTCTTCATCGCCACGACGCCTATCCCTGACCTTGCCGCTAATGCCACTGCCCTCTTTAGATCGTTTGAATGCGTGAAATTGTACGAAACCAGGGCTACGTCGTGTGAAGCGTCTTTTGCCGCTTTCTTCAAAAGAGACGCCATGCCTGAGTGTGAAGAAAAACCGGTAAACCGGGCTTTGCCTTCTTTTTTTATCTTGTGGAGGAACTCAATGAGCGCAGGATTGGTGACTTCACCTGGAGTTGTGAGCGAATGAGCCAGAAGCACATCAACATAGTCGGTTTGCAGTCTCCGAAGACTTGTCTCAAGAGACTTCCTGTTTTCCTTTTCTGTATCGTGGAAGCGAATCTTTGTCTGTATCAGGACCTTGTCCCGTTTCCCCCGAAATACCTTGCCAACCATTTCCTCGTTCTTGCCTGCCATATACGCATTCGCCGTGTCGAAGAAATTGACGCCAAGATCAAAGGCGCGACGCAGAACTGCCGGATCGCTGCAGTTCATGACGCCCATGCCAACCGCTGTAACCTTCAGTCCGGTCTTTCCCAAAGTCCTGTACTCAGGAGTAACCAGCTTTTCCTCTTCTGCAAAGGAAGGATTGACGTTCCAAACAGGAGCAACTGCCAGTCCCAGAACTGCGGATGACGCTCCCTGTATAAATTGCCGTCGTCCAATTTTTTTTGAACTCATGTTATCTCCCTCAGATGCAAGGGCGTGATTCGGCCTGTGCGCCAAGTGGAGCCGAAGGCCCGGCATCGTGATTTCTAAGTTTCGCTGTTCAACTCTGCGACAATGAAAGTCACTCCAATCATCGAAGGACTCCCCCAAATTCCTCGCAGATGCGCAAATGAAGAAATTGTCAAATCGAAACGTGCTCATTTTTTAGATAACATCTGGGACAGCGCAAGTCAATTTACGCATGAGATATCAGCCCTAAGTTTTGTTTTGTCTTGTCTTGTTCATTGTTCTGATCTTGTATCTTTATCGAATAAGTATGATATCCTGTTTCAAAACTAGAGAGGTTTGAAAGCGCTATGCTAGGAAATCGGGCTTGGGGCTGAATCCAAACCTCAAATTATGAAGGAGATATTCATGACCAAGAAACCTTCTCGTCGTGATTTTCTAAAAACTGGTATGGCGGCTTCAGCCATCCTGATGGTGGGACCCCAGACAACTATGGCCGCGCAAAGGCCTAAACCGTTTGAAAAAGGCTCCATCGGATCGCTGGAACTGGCAAATCGTTTCATCAAGTCGTCCACCTGGAGCGGCACGGCAGATAAAAAGGGTTACGTTACCGATCTTACCCTAAAATTTCATAGCGAAGTGGCAAAGGGAGGGGTCGGTTTGATTCTCACCGGCAATCAAATTGTCATGACCAATGGAATGAGCTCCCCGTACTCAATTTGCAATTGTGACGACAATCAGGCTGAAGGGCTGAAAAGGCTTGCCGATTGTGTTCACAGACAAGGCTGCAAGGTTGTCGTACAACTTTCACATTCGCTTGCCCGGTCCAATCCCAAACTCTTTTTGGCAGAAGGCGATGAACTGTGGGGTGTGTCGGCGGCGCCTTATTCTCCTGACTCTCCAGTTCCAAAAGAAATGACGAAAAAAGAGATTGCCAGTCTGGTGGATGCCTTTACCGCCGCAGCCGTACGCTCACAAAAGTGTGGGTTTGACGGAGTCATGCTTCATGGGGCGCACGGATACGGTCTTAATCAGTTCTTGTCTCCAGCATGGAATAGGCGTGGCGATTCATACGGAGGCAGCGTCCAGAATCGATATCGCGTTGTCGGAGAGATTATGGAAGGAATTAAAGGGAACCTTGGGCCGGACTTTCCCATACTGTTCAAGCTCAGCGCCCAGGATTTTGTCAATGGCGGTATTGAACCGCCTGAGGCGTTGGAGATTGCGCAACGCTTGCGGGATAGTGGGATCGCGGCCATCCAGGTGAGCGCCTGTAGCCCGGTTTCCAAAGAAGATAAACACTGTTTCAAGGATGAGATTCTGGAAGAGAAAGACGAAGGCTACCTGCTTGATTTCTCACAGTACATGAAAGATTCGGTGAAGGCGCCCATAATTGCTGTGGGGGGCATACGATCCCTCTCAACCGCCGAGGGAGCTCTGAAGGACGGAAAAGCAGACTATATTTCTATGGCGCGCCCCTTGATCCGGGAACCCAATCTAATCAACCAATGGAAAAGTGGAAACGTGGCTAGAGCAAAATGTATATCGTGCAATGGCTGTTTCGAGACAGGCCTGCAGGGGCTGGGAATCTCGTGCAGGATCGAAAGAATGCTGAAAGAGAATAAAGCCGCGTCATAAGGAGAAATCAAGTTTCAGAACAAGAAGAAAATATGGAGGATTGTGGGATAACTCTGAGATTGACAATCTGAAGCATATTTGATAACATTTGTTAGTTAGTTACGTTCAATAACAGGCCAGATTTTCACGTATTATTCTGGTTCTCTTTTTGGAGAATGTGATAATAATGATGAGTTTTCCCCGTAACCCCCATTTGAAACTTACAGATTTGCATTACGGGGCGGAAGTTTAATATTGCCATGCCATTTCCCAGCGACATTCCATCGCGATTTCCCTTCGACAGACCTCTTGAGGATGACACTGGCATCTGGTGGGTTCTCCAGTGCAGGCCAAACCGGGAACGGCGAATGGCAAAATATCTCCTGCAGCGGGAAATCAGCTACTATCTGCCCTTATACAACCGGCAGATAAAGATCGGCGCCTCTCGGCGGGAATCAATTATAAAGGCCCCTCTTTTTAAGGGATATCTCTGTTTCGCACTGGATAGAAACAAACACAACCTCCTTTATGAAACTCATGATTTCGCGAGGATCCTCCAGATCCGTGACCAGGACACTTTTGTCGCAGAACTACAGTCCGTGTCAAAAGTCATCAAGACTGAACAGGATTTGCTTGTAAAACCCGGCCTTTTAAAAGGCCGAAGGGCCCTGATCGTTTCAGGCCCTCTCAAGGGACTCGAAGGTGTCATAGTCAGACACGCGAAAAGTGGGCAGTTTGCAATTACAGTGGAGATGTTCAACCGCACCGTGATCCTGAACGTTAACCCGTTCACCGATTTGCAGATACTACGATGATGGAGGTCGCCTGTCTTGCCAAAAGTAATTTCAGCTTGACATTATATAACATGTTAAGTAAGAATTAATGCAAACCGCAACCTGTGGCGGGCGTTAATTTAATCCACTATTGTTAGCTTCAGGTTTTTTTTTGTGGGACAACGTATTAGGTACGTTTAGTTCTAACGGTAATTTTTGTTGCTAAAATTGGCTCTTTTAAGTAGTGACATCTACTTGCTGGAATTGTGGTTTTTTCAACTAAAACGTATATCATCCTGATTAACGATCAACAGTCATAACGAACTATTCTTAAAATTACTTTTAGGTAAATATTTCAGCTATTTATAACATAGTGATGGGGGCGAAGCCTGCGCGGCTACCAATCTGCCCAAATTGCGTCAAAATAAAAGCCCTGCACTTTAGGGGGCTAGCCTTGCCTGACCCGTGCATTCTGCGGTTACGCCGAAACGCCCGCTGGGTCGACCGACGGTCGCAATGACAGACACAACAATACAGGGCGCACACACGGGAGCGTCCCTACAATTCCCACGATCATGAAACCGGGCGAGGCAAGCCGTCGCCCCTACAGAACATATTCCCCTTTGGGCCGCTCCTGCGGTCCAACATTCATGAGCCCATAGCTGCGCTATGGGTGCCCAGGCCGCTATTTACCCCTATGGTCGGCAACGTAATAAACCCTCGATTTGATGGATTTCTCTCTTCGTTCGAAATGACATACGGGACAGAACAAATACAGCATTACACGGCGGACACACAACACACAGGAAGGGCGGACACATGGGTCCGCCCCTACGGTAGGGGTAGACCCGTGTGTCTACCCTAAGGAATTCGGATCAATGATTTCACCCAATAAAATAATCGCCCATAATATTCTTTCAGCGCGATCTCGGAATAATACAGCCCAGCGCCACAGGGAGCCAGGAACTGATACAAGGGCCACTGCCTCGTCGTCCTGTAATCACACGGACACGGTATTGGATTTGTTCCGATAGCCCTGAACTGCCGCAGCGACCTTGGCATATGGTAAGCAGATGTAACAAGAGCGAAAGGCTGCTTTCCCGCATACTTGCTGGCCCATCTTGCTTCATCTGAAGTGTCCATGGCCTTCGTTTCCGTGATCAGGGACTCTTTCCGGACCCCGAACCTCGCGCAAAGCGATAACATGGCCTCCTCGGAATTGTCCGACCCCCCAGACATTAACAGTGTCGCGTTGGGGATGGCCTTCCACAGCCTGATCGCTTCCAGGAACCTTGGGTTGACGCTTTCCCAGCTATCGGGAGGGATCATGTCATCAAAGACGCTGGATCCGCCCAACAACACAATATACTTTACGCCGGCCTGTCTCAGAAGGGCGGGATCAGCATACGGACCAGCCTCATCCTCGAGCGCTTTGAGCATAACGAATCCGGACCACCCCATGGCAAAAATTAGTAACACGACAGTCCCAACCGAAATCAACAGGGTCCCTGCCCTCTTTCGGCTTTTCACAAGCAGGATCAGCCCTGCGAACAAAAACAACAGAGCTGCGCCAGTTGGGTAGATCAAAACTGTAATGATCTTCTTCAGTACATATAAAGCGTAGTCCATCAGTTCGTGTTCCTATTTTTCCATGTTCCTGGGATATGGCTGATGTGTGTGTCGACACAGAAGTCACAGTTGCTTCTATAATCGAGTAGGCGCCCTCTTTCAAGCAGTATTAACGATCTTTTGGGATGATTCGGGCAATGAACCACTGTGCCACGGGGAGACTGTTCGCATTTGGTCTTTGATTTCGTCATCGGCGCCAACGGGCGTTTCTCCCCGAATATTTGCGATGGTTGCATGTTGTCATCTCGACGACGCTTCTGCGGCTGTCATTTCGACGACCAACGGGAGGAGAAATCTACCCAGGCCGCTATTTACCCCTCTGGTCGGTAATGTACGTAACCGCGATGTAATAGATTTCTCTCTCCGTTCGAAATGACAGACACAACAATACAGGGCGCACACACGGGAGCGCCCCTACCCCATTCCCACTATATGGCCGTGGGTGGCTGTTTGGATTTGGTTTTTGATTTATCCTCGGAGGTGGTATCGGAACTTGGCTCGCCGAAGAAACCGATAATCGGCCCAGGAACATGGTTGAAATACTGTTCCAGCCAATGATCATTGATTGCCAACTTTATCGGAAATGCATAAGGTAACGATAGGGGAGAGATCGATCATGGCAACCCCAATAACTGCCACACCAGTGCCAAAAGGAAAAGGTACGAAAACAAATTCGTGAAGACGCCATAAAGAATGAGAAATAGCATATATTACGAAGGCTTCGTTCTAGAACCAATCACCAGAGACATGTATCCACTTAGTTTTGATTGCGACGACTCCGACATAAACGAGTCGGCTGCTCTTGAACATGACCAAGTATTTAGTTTTAAAGGACAATCGTGAATAAAGCCTTTAAACTTTTGCAACCAGCCAGCTCTTTAGACCAAATAACTAGCGTGATTATACCGATTTGCCAACGATACGCTATTATCAAGGCCATTGTGTTTGGATCTTTTGCAGTGGGTGATATTTCTAAACGCAGCGATTTGGACTTGATACTTATTATGGAGACGGACAAGAGGTTTCTCGATCGTTATGATGGGATTTATCGAGAAATAACTGATGCGATCAAACATCGCGCTGTTGATCTTCTCATTTACACACCCGGTGAATTTCAGAAGATGCAGTATGAGCCTTTTATGCGCCGAGCTGTCAAGGAAGGTGTTGTAATTTATGGGCGGAACGAAGAATAGATATTTGGCCAAAAGATGGCTAATGACGGCGGAAGAAGACTTGGCCGCGGCCAAAACACTTTACGATAATGATATGTTCGCCGTCGCGTGTTTTCATGCCCAGCAAGCGGCGGAAAAATCGATTAAGGCGATCTGGCATTTTGAGGATGAAGACCCATGGGGTCACTCAGTTAAAAAGCTTATCGACGACTTTCCAAGAAAAGACGAATTGCCCGACTTGTCTGAATTAAATGATAGCGCAGCGTTGTTGGATAAATACTATATTCCCACAAGGTATCCGAATGGACTGCCTGATTTGACACCTGGGCAGGTCTATACAAAAAGCGACGCCGCCGTAGGCTTAGACGCGGCTTGCAGATTCATTGAGCTTTGTAAACGTTGGATGGAAACCATCTAGGGTCATGGTCTATGTCGCAGGCGCCATTGCCTATCACTATTAAAAGAACATTATCCTAACCCTTCCAGGGTTATAACTGTAGGGGTCTGGCTTGCCTGACCCGTATATTCCCGATGGTTGTATGTTGTCATTTCGACGACCAACGGGAGGAGAAATCTACCCAAACCGCTATTTACCCCTATGGGCGGACACACAACACAAGAAGGGCGCACACACGGGAGCGCCCCTACCCCATTCCCACTAGATGGCCTTGGGTAGCTGTTCGCATTTGGTTTTGATTTCCTCAATGGATATAATTTCTAAAGGCATCTTGACACTATTCTTGATTTCTTGAAAAATAGCTCCATTATGGAGGATTGCATGCTTCCCAACAAGTTAGATGAATTTAATTCAACTGATTTGATCTCGCACGATTTTGCCGATACAGAACATCAGGCTGAATTCGACGCTCTAACCAATAACGAAGATCGTCTTGATTATATTGAACTCATCAGGGGTATCGAACAGGTCAAAGAGGCTGGTACAATATCACTGGACGAACTTAAGGCGCTCCTGAGTGCAGAATAGCGGTCCAAAGCAATATTGTGTCAATATCAATCGGCTCGCTTCAAAAGATATCACACGGATTCCTAAGGCAATAGCCTCCAAAATACTGGCCAAAATAGCTAAGCTCCAACAAAATCCTTTCCCCAGTGGTTGCAAAAAAGTGTCAACTCTGGAAAACGGCTACAGATTGAGACAGGGAGATTACAGAATCCTGTATGTTGTAGATGCGTCTTCGTCCATGATTACCGTGGTTGCCATTTCTCACAGGAAAAACGCCTATCGGAACATTTCCGACTAGCCCTGAATGGGCGCCACACTGTAGGGGTCTGGCTTGCCTGACACCCGTATATTCTGCGGTCACGCCGCAACGCCTGGGAATCGACCGACGGTCGAAACGACAAACAACAATACAGGGCGCACACATGGATCCGCCCCTAGGGTAGGGGTAGACCCGCGTGTCTACCCTATCCCTAAACGGTTGCGGGATTGTTACAATGTCATTTCGACGACCAACGGGAGGAGAAATCTACCCAACCCGCTATTTACCCCCATGGTCGGCAATGTACGAAACCCCCGATGCAATGGCTTTCTCTCTTCGTTCGAAATGACATATTGGGGATTGGTTCATGTTGCTCTTAGCGACTTGAATGGCTATACTAACAGCGTCACGGGGCAATAAGGAGCTTCAACGGAGTTTTTAATGAAAACAGCAGCGGCCATAAAAAGAACAAAAGAGACCGAAAACGTTAAGTTACCGGTTCATAGTTTTGAAGATCCTTCTTTCCAGGCCGAATTCGACGCATTAACAGCCCCGGAGGACAGATTGGATTACATAACGGCGTATAAGGCTTTCGGCCGCCCAGAGCCTGAAGAAACTATAACACTTGACGAAATGAAGGCTCTGTTGGGCATTGAATGAGCTTGAAACATCCTTTTGCGTCATAATAGAAAAGACGCCGCAAAAACAACTCCAGTCCATTCCGAGATCGGACGTCATCAAAATCCTGGCTAAAATTAATGAACTTCGTGGGAATCCAGTGGCAAGGGGATGCAAAAAGCTTTCTGCACCGATGTCATCATTTCGAATTCGATCCGGGAATTACAGAATAATATATCAAGTTAATTTCAAGGATCGAGTGGTCAGAATTCAGGATGTGGGAGATAGGAAAAACGTATACAAGCGCCTGTGACGTATCACACATGGATTCGCCCCAATCCTCATGACCGTGCCATGGGTCGAAACATTGTCATTTCGACAGATCCTTGCGACCATTGTCATCTCGACAGCGCAAACAATGTCATTTCGACGACCAACGGGAGGAGAAATCTACCCAACCTGCTATTTACCCCTATGGTCGGACACACAACACAAGACAGGGCGCACACATGGGAGCGCCCCTACAATTCCCACGATCATGAAACCGGGCGAGGCAAGCCATCGCCCCTACATGAACGTTGCCCCATCAAGAGGGGCAAATATGATCACTCTTAAGAGAACATCATCTTAACCCTGGAAGGGGTTACACACTGTAGGGGGCAGGCTTGCCTGACCCGTAATTCCCGATGATTGTATGTTGTCATTTCGACGACCAACGGGAGGAGAAATCTACCCAACCTGCTATTTACCCCTATGGTCGGACACACAACACAAGACAGGGCGCACACATGGGAACGCCCCTACAATTCCCGATCGGCGCCAACGGGCCTTGACCATCTATGATGAAAACCCTATAATTCTGACCATAGGACTCACATCATGCCTATGATAGCAAAACAATCATCGACAAAAACCGGACTGACAAAAGCTCCTTTGATCGAGCGAAATTTCGATGACCTGGTTCTGCAGGCTGAATTATATAGAAGGCATTAAAGCCATAGAACATATGAGAGTTCATGGCACAGTGTCCTTGGAGGAGATGAAGGCGATGCTTGGCCTTGAATAATAATACCTGCGTATCCAAACCCCAAAGGATGCAAAGAGATTTCCGGTTCACAAAGCATGTTCCGGATTAGACAGGGTCGATATCGAATCATCTATTTGGTAAACGATGGACAGAAGGTTATTTCAATTGCTTCCGTCGCTCACAGAAAAGACGCTTATGGATTTGAACATGTCAACACAGATAACAATAGACCTTCCAGATGACGCATTCTCAGCTCTCCGGAGCCGTCCAGAGGATTTTGTCAAAGAGATGCGATTGGCTGCCGCTGTGAAGTGGCTCGAACTTGGTCTGGTCTCACAGTCAAAAGCTGCTGAACTTGCAGGTGTAAGTCGAGAGAGCTTTATACAAGCCCTCACTCGCTTACGGGTTTCCCCTTTCCAGGAAACGCCCGAAGAGCTTAGCGAGGCAGTAAATCGTGGATAGAAATTGGGTGGTGAACTCATCACCGCTTATTATTCTTGGCAAGTTATCCTCCCTGTACCTGTTTGAAAGAATGTGTCCCAATCTGGTTATTCCTGAAGGCGTAGCCCATGAATTGGATCAAGGGTCTGACAATGATCCGGCAAGAGTTTGGATACATCGTGAAGGGGCGCCATTTGTACGGAACCTGCATAAAATATCTCCACTAATTCACGCTTGGGATTTGGGTAAAGGCGAGACTGACGTGATTTCCTGGGCATATGTTCACCCCGAGTACCAGGCTGTTCTCGATGACCGAGCGGCCAGGAATTGTGCGTTTTCACTTGGAATTCAGGTAATAGGAACGCTGGGCGTGATTCTACTTGCTAAGAAACATGGCATTTTGCCCCAGGTTAAGCCGTTGATCACAAAGCTAACGGAACAAGGGTTCAGGATTGATTCTGATCTGGTCCGAACGGTATATAGGTTAGCGAATGAGGAATGACTCCAACTCGTGGCGACATGATGTTGGAATGGGGGGATTTCTCTCTTCGTTCGAAATGACATGTAGTAGCGCCGTGCCTTTGTACCGGCGTGTGGGATCGAATTTTTGTTCCCCAACAAGCCCTGAAAGGGCGCCACACTGTAGGGGTCTGGTTTGCCTGACCCGTGTATTCTGCGGTCACGCCGCAACGCCTGGGTCGACCGACGGTCGCAATGACAAATACAACAAGACAGGGCGCACACACAGGTACGCCCCTACAAAAATATCCATTCCCCCTTTGGGCCGCTCCTGCGGTCCAACATTAATATTCTCCATTGAAAGTTCTCATGCGTAAGAAGATTATAGCGTTTTGTAGTTTGGGAGACGCCAAGGCGAGGAAACTATTAAGGACATGGTTGAGCGAAACAGAAGAGGCGACCTGGCAATCCCCATCAGATATTCGAAATTGTAATAGGACCGCTGATTTTCTTCCCGGCAACCGGGTCGTATTTAATGTTGGTGGGAATGGATATTTTTGTAGGGGCGTACCTGTGTGTGCGCC
>JAMCYH010000169.1:3190-3640 GCA_023474025.1 Deltaproteobacteria bacterium | reverse complement strand
GGTTCGTTCTACTTTAACAAATCCATATGATAAGTTTTGTATGTAAATGACAAAAGCCCTGATTTCTCAAGGGTCTTTGTTTACATATTTGGTCGACTCACTGGGAACAGACCCTTACCTCTTGCAAAAGCTTAAAGCGTTGTTCCGTAGCCGTTTAAAGGCTGTTTCCCTTTTAAGCCAAAATTACGTAGTCGATGTGATACGGCCGAGGGAACATATCGAGGAGATTGATAAGTAGCAGTTACTTGGCGGGGAATCCATCAGTCGATTTCGCCGAAAGTATCGAGGAGAGCACCGACCCGCGTTCCCAGGCGGTTTCATAGCCCAGCGAGGCAAGAGTCTGGGTGGCCAACTCGAGGTCGGTAAAGTACTCATCCTCCAGCTCTTCCAGGAGGTCGGTCCGGCCCTCGCGCACGAACCGCTGGCGAAGTTCATCCATCTGCCGGGCAT
>JAMCYH010000169.1:0-3180 GCA_023474025.1 Deltaproteobacteria bacterium | reverse complement strand
GCCAGCAGTCCACAAACATGAACTGAAAGCCCCGGCCCCCTGGACAGGGAGGGTAAGTCCATTTGTTGATGGAATCAGCCAGCTTTTTCGCCAAATCCGGGATGATAATATTACTGTAATTCAGCATTCGTTCTACTTTAACAAATCCATAAGTAGCAGTTACTTGGCTAAGTAGCAGTTACTTGGCGGGGAATCCATCAGTCGATTTCGCCGAAAGTATCAAGGAGAGCACCGACCCGCGTTCCCAGGCGGTTTCATAGCCCAGCGAGGCAAGAGTCTGAGTGGCCAACTCGAGGTCGGTAAAGTACTCATCCTCCAGCTCTTCCAGGAGGTCGGTCCGGCCCTCGCGCACGAACCGCTGGCGAAGTTCATCCATCTGCCGGGCATTCTCAACCATCAGATCCCCAATAACGATGCGTCCTTTGGGCTTCAGGACGCGATCCATCTCCTTGAAGCCAAGTACCTTCTCCATGGGAGTCAGGTGATGAAAGGCGAAGGTTGAGATAATCCGGTCAAAAGTCTGGTCCGGGTACGGGATCGCCAGAAAACTTCCCTCGACCAACTTCACGGGCAGACCCTTCTCCCGCACTTTCTCGAGCATCTTCGGTGAGATGTCGATCCCATGCAGATTGGCGCCGCCAGGCACCCGTTCGGAGAGTAACCCGGTACCGATCCCGATGTCCAGGACGGTCATGTCTTCCCCGATTTCAGCCAGTTCGATAACCCTGTCCAGGATGGCGAAATAGTTCTCCCGGATGTAGTCGTTCAACCCGGCCCGTACTTCTTCTTCGTAATGCTCAGCCTGGGCGTCGTGGCACCCCCGGCTGGCGAGGAGCCCGGAGGGAATCTCCCGGATTAAGGCTGGCCAGTCGATATTGGCCATGACCTGGAGGTCCTTCCAGCGGTAGATGATCCGGTCGCCCAGCACTGCCACCCATTGGCCGGGCTCCACCAGTATTCCGCGTGAGACCATGGAATCTGACAGAGCGGCAACAACCGGCGCTCCCGTCAACAGGCGCACCGTGAACTGGTCGCCTGAACGGCCTGTGACCTGGCCGGGAATACAGGGACCCAAAGCAACTCCACCTTTCTTAGAAGACGCGTCGTAAATTATTAAACCCTCTCGCCCTTATTTGTGGCTTTTTGCAAAGAGGTCTTTCGGAAAGCAACAAACAGCCCCCAGAGATAGCTCCACCAGCCCGATGGCCGGTGAAGGATGAATTTTTTTGCAATTGCAGGCTCTCTAAGCTCGTTGGAAATATAGTCCGAAATACCCTGCAAATCGTTTGCCGCAGGCTGGGTCATAAATACCTTGTAGCGTTTCATGCCTCAAGTCCGCTTTCAATTTGCTTGAACACATCCTCAGCAGGCAAGACCCTGTTATTCTTTATCGCATCCATACCCTCGTCCAGCAGCTTGTAAAGCTCAAATTGGCCGACAAGACGCTCGAAGGTCTCAATGCTCATGACGGCCAAATCACCCCGACCGTTTTTCGTTATATACACGGGCTCAGAATACTTGTGGCAGAACTCCGAAATCTCGTTATACTTATTCCGCAAATCCGAGCTTGGCCTAATATTTGGCATGATGCACACCTCCGCTCTCAATATACCCATATTATATCAGAATATCGATATAAAGTCGAGGTGATTCCCCATGCGGAACGCCTTTTCAATTGTGATATGGTAATTTTAGCGACGGGCTTGCGAAATCCGGGTTTATCATATGCCGTGCGTCAAGATTTCCGCATCAATTGATACAAAATTTCTTCGTAATCGTCCTGCACCCCCAGAGACTCCCAGTCAGATATGGGGCGCAGTCCACCCGGTTCAAGATTGACAGTGTTTGCTGGAAATGCTATGATGTTGCGTGAAATGCGGGTGTGGCCTGAGTGGATGCAAAGGAGGTCGTAAAAGATGAATTCCAGCACGCGGTCTGGCAAGTCCCCATTTTTCTTCTTCTTATTGGTCTTCGTCATGTCTGCCCCAATCATCTGGCTGGGCTACTTTTACAAACTGCCAAAAGAGATTCGCATCAACCTTCCCTTTAGCGCGCTGATGCTCTTCGTGCCGATGATTGCGGCTTTGATTCTTGTTTTCAGGGAAAATGGGATGGATGACGTCAAGGGTCTATTGAAGAGGACCTTCGATTATCAGAGAATCCAGGAGAAGATCTGGTATCTGCCGATCATCTTTTTCATGCCTCTTGTAATGGTCCTGGCCTATGTATTGGCGAATCTGACGGGGTATCACATCCCCGACCCGCAGGTTCCGGTTTTGTTGGTGCCGGTCTACTTCGTCCTGTTTTTCTTTGGGGCTGTGGGTGAAGAGCTGGGCTGGCAAGGATATGCCTTTGAGCCGTTGCAGGCCCGGTGGAATGCATTGGGAGCCGGTATCATCATAGGAATAGTGTGGGCGGTGGTGCACATCATTCCTTATCTGCAAGCTCATCACACCGCAAAATGGATAGTATGGCAATGCGTCACCACTGTTCTGGCGCGAGTTATTATTGTCTGGATCTACAACAACACCGGAAAAAGCCTATTTGGGGCGATCACTTTCCATGCCATGTTAAACGTTAGTGAAATGTTGTATCCCAATTATGGTTCGTACTACGACCCCTTCTTTGCCAGCATCATCCTGGGGGTCTTTGCCGTAGCGGTAATTGTAGTGTGGGGCTCGAAAACACTCGCTCGATTTAGATATGCGGCATAAAGCCGCTTGCAGCCAAATTATGCCATAATTGGTCCAATCACTGTTCGGAGTCAGGGTATTGCCTGGCCGGCCCATCGAGCAGCGTTACAGGGCGACCCTCCAGATGCTTATCGAAGAACGCAAGAGAGTAAGCGTTGACGATGTCGAACGCACGCTGTGGTCTTCACCTTGCTCTTGGTCTCATGGGGTTTAGCGCCTTCAGGCTGGACCCTGTAGGACCCTGTAGCTTTCATGGTAGTAGTAGACTGGCTTCAGGTAAAAGCACCATCGATCCAAGAAACCAACCAGTGTTAATCAACGCCGGAATAGTTTTCCACATCCCTACCGTAACATAGTAACTCTCGATTTACGCTACACTGTTGTTAGTCACGCTGTTTGACATTAATTTCGGAACCGACACTGTCGGGGACGATTCCCATTTGCCACCGACATTGGTAAATGCGTTTCTCTTTCGCCAAATAACAAA
>JAMCYH010000252.1 GCA_023474025.1 Deltaproteobacteria bacterium | reverse complement strand
TCAAGAAAGTGTCAAAGTCAGGAGGAAGCGGAAATCATTGATGTGTACGAGACATCCGATCATGACTGGGAGTACACACTTATTTCTAGCGATGGAATAAAATTGACGTTCTATGAATCGGAATTGAGCTGCGCATGTGCGGATAGGGTTCGCGAGGCCACAACTTCCACAACTGAATAACAATCAAACACTGTTGTGTTTTGGAAAATGCTCACCCAAGCAAATGCCGAAAGGCTAATACCATTTCCCCTTTTAATTTGTAACTGTCAGACATTCGAAGCTGGTCATTGAGCGAAGCCTTTTGGGGCCTAGCAGGTTCGAAGGTCCCTTATTCTTCCGAATCTTCCCTCGTCTTGAGTCATGATCATTAAGGGGTTGGTGTCCACCTGATCTCTTTCTTCCAAAACTTCAGCTACAATTTCGGAGAAGTTTTTTCAAATCCGATTGAGGATGATCCCTGGCTTGAGGATGAACCGGAAGAGGCGCCACTTTGCGCCATTCGCCCGCTCAAGCATCCCCTAAACAGTGGAGTGATGAACCGCATGACTCAGGTAATCTTCCAATGCTTGTCTTATTCGAGCTGCAACGCAGATCTGACCTGTGCTTGCCCCATCAAGAAACGGTGTTTTCTCTCTATATCCCCAAATTCTTGTCCGAACCGCAAATTGACCCGCTGGATATTTTGACAGACTGGGCTATGATATCGGTGAGGCTTACAGAGAGTTCATGAGTATTGTCGAAGAATATCACCACAAGATTTCCTTAATGTCTCAAAATGGATTACAACATCCGTAAACGAGGAGATTATTATGAAAGTATTGGCAATTAATGGAAGCGCTCGAAAAGAGGGGAACACTACAGCGCTTATCAAGCATGTTCTCACAGAGCTGGAAAAGGAAGGAATTCAGACCGAACTGATAGAATTAGCCGGCAAGAAGGTCAGGGGATGCGCCGCTTGTTATAAGTGCATGGAAAACAAAGACAAAAAGTGCTCAGTAGCCACAGACTATGTAAACCATGTCATTGAAAGGATGATAGAAGCCGACGGAATAATTCTTGGCTCTCCAACATATTTTGCCAACGTGTCAGCAGAAATGAAAGGGCTGATTGATAGATCCGGGATGGTCGCCAGGGCCAATGACAACATGTTAAGATTAAAAGCCGGCGCAGCCGTGGTCGCAGCAAGGAGGGCCGGCTCAATTCATGCCTTCGATACAATAAACCATTTTTTCTTTGTCAACGAAATGATTGTTCCAGGATCGATCCACTGGAATGTAGCCTTTGGCCGAAACAAGGGGGAAGTTGAAAAAGACGAAGAGGGAATAGCCGGAATGAAAAACCTTGGCAAAAACATGGCATGGTTGTTAAAAAGGATCGCCGTTTAATATATTTACAAAAAGTGAAAACAAATATTAATATCGCCATCCTCAAGAAGTGACAAAGGCTATTCTGAAAGCAAAAAAGGAAAGAGGCCTTACGTGGGAAGCTATAGCTTCAGCGGTCGGTAGCCATAAGGTGTATGGAGCCTCACTAAAGGAAATGATTTACGAGATGTTTGGAGACGGCATGAGGAGCGTTACTGATTTCGAAATTGACATCCAGGAAAAGCCAGGGTTTTTAATTGTATCTTAATCAAAATCCCGCGCAAATCATGCCGAAACGAAGAATTGGGCAGAACCCTGGGTTCCTGGGCTACTGAGAGGTTCCCTTAAATATGCCTATTTATATGCCGACAATCATGATTATATAAGCAACGCTTTGCCTGTTGATTCCAATAGTTACTAGCCATTTAAACAGCGCACAAGTCAATCGGCTAATGTCAGAAATCCACCTGATCCAGTCCCTTCAGGCCAAGGATCTTTCTGGCTTCTTCCGGGCTTGCTGGATCAACGCCAAGTTCCCTTCCGATTCGGATGACCTTCGCTACCTGTTCTGCGCTACTCTTTGCCAGAACCCCTTTTTCGAGGTATAGACTGTCTTCCAGGCCCACTCGGGCATTCCCGCCTAAAAGAAAAGACATGGCGCACATGCGCATCTGCTCTTTTCCTGCAGCGCATACAGAGAATTGAAAATCGCCGATCTGCTTTCTTGCCGTATCCACAAGGAATACAAGATTCTCTGGGGTAGCCTGAATTCCACCCAATATTCCCATGACAAACTGCAAATAGACCGGTCTTGTCGCTATGCCGGCATTAATTAAGTAGGCCAGGTTGTTGATCATTCCCACGTCATAGATCTCGAATTCGGGTTTCGTGCCGTTTGCGTCCATGAAACCCAGGAACTCACGCATTGTGCGAAATGTATTGGGAAATATAAAATCCTCAGTGCCGTCCAGGTACATTTTTTCCCAGTCGAAATTCCATTTCGGGATCTTCGAAGCCACGTGAAAAAGGGCAAAGTTCAATGAACCGGCGTTGAGGGAAGCAAGTTCCGGTTTCAGATTGGTTACTACTGCGACCCTCTGTTCTACAGGCGCGCCAAGGCCTCCTCCAGTCGTGCAGCATAGGATGACATCACACCGCTTCTTGACTTCGGTGGCGATGTGCCTGAAGGCATCCTGATCCGCATTGGGGCTACCGTCTACTGGATTGCGGACATGTATATGGGCCACTGCGGCCCCGGCTTCGTGGCTTGCAATACACTCGTGGATTATCTGCTCCGGCGTCAGAGGCAGGTACGGTGACATGCTGGGTGTGTGTATGGCTCCGGTAATTGCGGCGGTTATAATAGCTTTTGACATGATAACTCTCGATTATTTTACTAGCGCCCACCGTGTCGGCGGCGATTGGATTCTTTGATTAAGTCATCCTTCATGGCATCCAGGTGAATTGAGATTCTGCTTCGATGTCTGAAGTAATTCCGAAAGACAAAGCCAGGGATCGGCAAAGAAGTAGATCCAGGCTAAGTCCCTTTGGCTCATTTGGTTCTTATCTTTGTACACCCGGTCTGGTCGCACGGGACTTCGACCTCTTTAGCAGGAATTGCTACTGCCGGACCTACAAACGCATTTTTGTAGAATTCAGACTTGGGCGCTATCTCTGCCATCCAGATGGGTACCTGGGCCTGGTGGTCGCAAGGTCTCATGACCCATTCGCCAGCAGGGCCGTTGAAGGTTAGTCCTTCCCAGGCCTTCGCAACAGCGCCTGTATCGTCCGTACCGGCTTTCTTTATCGCTTCGGCCCAAAACATGACAGCCATGTATCCCTTGGCTGCAAGCCAGCTCGGGTAGTAGCCTTTGTCTTTGTAGAATTCGGCCACAAACTTCCTGTTTGCTTCAGTGGGAATTGTGATCATGTACACCTCACTTGCTATACTCCCAGTGACAGCTTCATCATTGGCTACCGCAGAAATGACATTTTCATCATTGAGGTAATAACATGCAAACTTGGTCTTGATACCCAACTGGTGGGCCTGCTTGAGCAGCAGACTGAGGTCGTTTCCCCAATTGGAGGTAAAAATGATGTCAGGCCCTGCTGCCAGTAACTGAGTCACGTACGGAGCGAAATCTTTTTCGCCCATTGGATGGTATAGCTCTGCAACAATCTGGATCGATGGATTCAGCGCCTTCAATCTTTTTATGAATGCAGCCGTGGCTTCCTTGCCGAATGAGTAGTCCTGGGCTATAGTTCCAACCTTTTTGTATCCCTTGTCGGAAACCCATTTTGCCAAGGCAAAAGAGTGAGTATCAGTGTTGCACGCGGTACGAAAAAAGTTCTTACTGCATTTCTCGCCAGTGAGGCTTGCAGCATCCATTCCATAGCTGAAGAAAAGGGCATTGTTTTTTTCCACCAGCACAGACATAGCGTTGCCTACACTTGAGCCTGTTCCACCACAAAAATACTTTACATCTTCTTTCAGAATGAGATTCGTGGCTTTGCGTGTAGCCACATCAGGTTTGACTTCGGAGTCAACCAGGATCACCTCGATTTTCTTGCCTAGTAATCCTCCCTGTTCATTGATTTTTTTCGCCCCATATTCCGCCCCGCTTGCATATCGCTCGCCAATGTCTTTGAAGTTTCCTGACAGCGGTTCCACAATCCCCAATTTAATAGTGTCGGCAGCCTTAGCAGGCAGCATCCAAACCAGGGTAATGAGAATCGCCGACACCAATCCAGCGCTTCTATTGAGCTTCAACATGAGTCCTCCTTGTAGTCCCTCCAGACTTATGGATCAAACTTCCAAATACTTCCTTCTGACTTCTCCTGCAGCTTCCAGGGCATTTCTATCACCCTCGAATACTATTTTACCCTTGCTCATAATGTAGAATCGCGTTGCTATTTCGAGAGCAGCCTTGAGGTTCTGCTCTACGAGAAGAGTCGTGACGCCGGCTTGTTGAATGTCCGCCAACATCTTCATGACTGACTGAACCAACAACGGGGCCAGCCCTTCCGTAGGTTCATCCACGAGAATGAGTCGAGGATTGCCCATGAGAGTGCGTGCCACGCTTAACATTTGTTGTTCCCCGCCTGAAAGTTGGTTTCCCATGTGGTGGCGTCTTTGTTCGAGCCTCGCAAATATGCGATACGCGCGATCGGGGTCCCAAATTTCGCCATAATTCTCGATCGGAACTGCAGGCTGTTTCATGCCGATAAGGAGATTCTCGTGAACGGTCAGACTTGGCAGTATTCTCCTGTCTTCTGGAACCAATCCAACTCCCAAACGGGCAATCTGGTGTGGCAACAACCCCACGAGGTCTTTTCCATCGAAAATGACCTGTCCTTTTGCAGGCTTTACCATGCCCATGATGCTCTTGAGTGTCGTGGTTTTGCCGACGCCGTTGCGCCCCAGGAGACAAACCATTTCCCCTCGCTTCAGGCCGATATCTACCCCTTGAAGAACATGGCTTTTGCCGTAATAGCTGTGAAGATCCCGGACGTCCAGGAACATATCTAATCGCTCCCCAGGTACGCGTCCTTGACGCGCTGATCTTGCCGCACGACTTGCGGCTTATCCGAAATCAGCACAGCGCCGTTTTGAAGTACGGTTACAGTGTCTGACAAGGAGAAAACCACATCCATGTCGTGTTCGATAATGATAAGGGTTTTGCCTGCGGTCACCCGGCTTATAAGGTCCACAGCTCCGTCGGTTTCTTCCCTGGTCATTCCAGCGGTGGGCTCATCCAGCAAAATTAGTTCCGGGTCTGTAGACATGGCCATGCCGATTTCCAGAGCCCGTTGCTGGCCGTAAGACAACTCTCTCGCCGGTATTCCAGCATAATCTGCTAGTCCCACCTGGTTCAAAATTGTCCAGGTCTCTTCGTCGATACCTGGCATGCCACCTGGTCTCTTGAAGAAGCTGTAGCGGAGGCCGAACCGAGAGCGCACCCCTGTTCGGACGTTTTCAAAAACATCTAATCCGAAAAAGGCGTTGTTTATCTGAAAAGAACGCGATAGCCCCAGCCTGTTACGTTTGTGCGGACCCCAATGTGTGACATTCCTGCCTCGAAAACTGATTATTCCTGCACTAGGTCGGTATTTACCGCTAATCAAATTGAAAAGAGTTGTCTTCCCGGCGCCGTTCGGGCCGATAATTGCGTGTCTCTCGCCAGAAGATACTGAAAGATTGATCTCCTTAAGCACTTCCAGCTTGGCAAAGTCTTTTGAAACGCTACTCAACTCAAGGAGTCTCACGAATCACTCCCCTGTCTTGTCGGCATTGATCTGATGCCCGGCTCGCCACCATGCGGGCATATCTTGAAGCAACTTCGATATTCCACCGGGAACGAATAGAACCATCGCAATGAAAATTAAGCCCATGAAGAGCTGCCATCTGTCTGTAACGTCGCTCAGGAAATTTTGCAGATATATGTAAACAAAAGCGCCCAGAATCGGGCCGGCAAACGAACCGATGCCTCCCACAAAGGTTATCAATAGCACGGTTGTAGTCATGGCAATGGAGATCGCATCTACTGATACAAAGCAGAAAAAGAGGGCATAAAAAGACCCGGCCAGCCCAGCCAGTCCCCCGGTCAGTGTAAACAGCGTGAGCCGGGTAGTATTGGTGGAATATCCCAAGAATTTCATCCGCTCTTCGTTTTCACACATTAGAGTTATCGTTTTACCCATAGCTGTACCCGTGAAGTACCAGCTAAGAAGGATCACCGCTCCCACTATTGCGAGGGTTACGAAGTAGAAGACAACCACATCAGACGTGTTTAGCGTAAAAATGCCAAAGTCAATTTTGGGCCGAATCACGCTCAACCCATCGTCCCCATGAGTGATAAAAGTGAATTTGGTCGCCATAGCGTAAAAGAGAGCGTTAAATGCAAGTGTAAGCAATGCAAAAGAAGCCCCCTTCTGTCTAAGAATCAAGAAGCCTACAAGCAACCCTCCCAAGGTGGCACAGCCGGTTCCTAAAAGTATTGCAGGGAAAAAACCTAGCCCAGGAATATGATGTAATACCACCGCCGTAGTGTACGCTCCCAGCCCAAAGAACATGGCGTGGCCAAATGAGAGGAGATTCCCATAGCCAAGGAGTAAGTTGTAAGAGACGCCGAAAAGAGCGAATATAACTACTTCAGTTAGAAGGCTAACATGATACTTTCCCGTCACAAACGGGAACAGAACAAGTAGAATCAGGAAAGGGGCTTTTCGAACCAGTGAATTCATTACGGCTGTCTCCCGAAAAGGCCGGAAGGCTTTACTACTAGTACCACAGCCATCAGAAGATAGATTAAGGCAAGGGAGAATTTCGGGAATAGCAGCACCCCGAAGGATTGCAACTCGCCTATAATGAGCGAAGCGAAAACCGCTCCACCCAGGCTCCCTAACCCGCCAACTACAATGACGACAAATGCGTCAACGAGTATTGCATCGCCCATTCCCGGAAACGTGGTGAGCAATGGGCCTGCTATTACTCCTGCAAAACCGGAGAGTGCTGCTCCGAAGCCGAACGTGGCCATAAAGAGAGACGGGACGTTAATTCCCAATGCCCCAACCATATCGCTGTCGTCAACTGCCCCGCGGATAATTATTCCCACTCTAGTTTTGTACAAAACCAGCGCCATCAACAGGCCAACAAGGACAGCTGAGAAAAAAACAAACAAGCGGTATACGGGATATGTGATGCCAAAGAGATTAACGGATTGAGCCAAGAAGCCCGTGATGGGCACAGCCAAGGGGTTAGTGCCCCAGATCCACTTCACCAATTCGGTGAACACATATGCTAATCCAAACGTGAGAAGCAGCTCGTACACGTGACCTAATACATGGACGCGCCTCAGCAGGAAACGCTCAACAAATACCCCGATGAAAAAAAGCAATGTGGGTGCTGCAAGCAATGAAAACAAGAAATTATCGGTCGTTCGAAGAAAGGTCCATGAGAGGTATGCGCCCAGCATGTAAAAGGTGGCATGCGCAAAATTCAGAACATTCATCATGCCGAATACAAGAGTAAGACCGGAAGAAACGAGAAACAATAGTCCTGCATACGTTAGGCCGTGCATAAAGAAAATCAATGTCCATTTCATGACTTACCCTGTTTCTTCGATGTGCAAGGTGAATGTTTGCCTGTCATCCGGAAATGAGCCGGGAAATTTTGAGTAGGAAGTGATCGCGCTCTGTGAGGACTTGTTCCAGCTTTTCTTTCGGCCACTTGTGAAATCCGCGACCAGTTTTCGCTCCAAGATCCCCTTGCTCGACCTTTTCAGCCAATACGGGCAAAGGCTTGGCAGTGGTTTCAAGGTGTGGAAACAGGTTTTCATGGACCTCGAAAGACAAATCGAGACCAGCCAAATCAGCTGTTTCAAGAGGGCCCAAAAATGGCATTCGAAGCCCGAACCCAGATTTCACCACTTCATCGATGTCCTCCGGAGTTGCTATTCCCTGTTGAACCAGAGACATAGCTTCTCTCCACAATGCATGCTGCATCCGATTTCCCAAGAAGCCGGGAACATCCCGGAGTACTTTCACTGGTCGCTTGCCTATCTGCTTCATCAATTTATAGACTGTCTCGAAAGTCTCCTCAGAAGTATAAACCGATCTGATGACTTCAACGCACGGAACAATGTGTGGCGGATTCCAAAAGTGAGTTCCCACTAATCGCTCTTTCTTTTCCAACGATTCGGCAATGAGGCTTATGCTAATTGCAGACGTATTGGAGCAAAGAACCGTTTCCGAGGAGACATGGTTTTCAAGCGCAGCGAATATTTGCCTTTTCAGGGCGAGGTCTTCGCTGACCGCTTCAATGACGAGACCAGCTCCAGTTACAGCGTCTTCGAGATTGTCGCAGACTCGAATTTTTGATAGCGCCAGTTCCACTTGATCACGAGCCACAAATCCTAGCCCGAGCAATACCCCGAAATTGGAACGAATCCTCGCTGGAGCGCTCTCCAAGACCTGGCGGTTGCTATCAAACAGAGATACTTCATTAGCCTTTGCTGCAAGCAGTTGGGCAATTGCATGCCCCATAAGCCCTGCGCCTATAACAGCGATTTTCTGTTCGAGTAATTTTGTTGATTCCAAGGTGCTATTCCTCGCTATAGATTACCATGACGCATTTCACCGGTTCCGATCCCGCTGCGATTCCAAAATGGGGCGTGCTTGAGTCAAAATACACACAATCCCCCTCTTCAACGACAAGTTCTCTGTCGCCGTAAACAAAACGCATGGCGCCTTCCAGTACTATCAGGATTTCTTCACCCTTGTGCTGAAAAACCGCCCTTTTCTTTGGCTTTACCGGGAGGACCAGGATATAGGGGTCCATGTGTCGCTGCGGAAACGTGTGGGCCAGAGGTTCATACGAGTAGCCGAACGCGGTTCCGTCTCGAGCCATGGTTTTACGTTCGGATTTTTTCACAAGCGTAATCGGCGTCCTGTCTTCGGTCTCGCTTAAGATCTCAGAAATACTCACTCTCAATGCCTTTGCTAACATAAGAAGAGTTGACACAGGAGGCGATTTTCTTGAATTCTCTACTTTCGAGAGATACCCTTTAGTGAATCCGGTAGCGTCGGCCAAATCCTGTAAATTGAGGCCTCGATCGAGTCTCAATAACTTTATCTTTGGGCCAATTGCCGCCTCATCAATCATCGATGAACCCTCCACCGCCTAGAATCGCAAGACCTAATAGCATTTTGCATTCACGCAAGTGATTCCTAACACTCTGGAACTCGCCACCAGGCCACAAATCTGACTTCAATATGGAAACGATTTGGCCTACCATAGTAGTTAAAGTCCAAAACAGGTGTGCGCCGTATGGGAGTTGGTGATCCTCTGATTGAGCGACCGACAGAATGGCCACTTCGTTGCAGTTGCTAGCCTGGTTTACGATCAGTAAACTTACCGGGAACATTCTGTGTCCTTATTATGCGGCTATCCCTATTCCTAGAGCTAGTTTGACTGTTGTTTCCTTATAGGAATCATTTGTAATCGAATTAGGAAACTCTGTCAACAGATTTTTTAGCGGGGTTGTTTACTTGACAAAGGTTCCTCGGCGTCATTTCCTTGCCTGGCGCCTAACCTACGGCAAAACGCGCTCAGAATAGCTCTCATGCTAACCCCCATGGTGTGAATCGTCACTACGAAGGATGACAAACCTGTTCTATGCTAGGAGGGCTTTGGATATATCCCATATTTTATTATCACAAAGTAAGGAAGGAGAACCCGGCACGATGCCAAGGGAGAAATAGTGGAATATATCGAGGTTTTTTTATGATCATCAGAGAAAACAGAAAAAACTTGGCTATCTGTCTCCCGTGGCGTTCGAGCGACGGTACTACGAACAACAAACGGCGCCCTAAATAATTGTTGTCCACTATTAAAAACTGATCTCAACCATCGCCTTTTCTAACATATCAAAGTTTTCACTTTGTTTAGTCCAAAGGCTCACAGAGTCGCAGATTTAAGGATTTGTCGTTTTGCCAACTGTCCATCCACCCTGAATAGATCGAGAGCGAAGTAACCTGATAAAATTTTCACTAATCTTACCTAATCATCTCACTGTTTGGTATCCGGAGCTTTAGTCTCTTTCATTGCATTCTTAGCTTCTTCGAAGGTCTTGAAGGGGCCTTTCACGATGGTTGCTCCGCCCTTGGGTTGGTGGTTAACTACTTTAAGAATTCCCGACCTACTCTTGATCACAAAATAATCTGTGGCAAGAGCAGGACCCGCCACGAGAACGGTGGTCACCACTAGAAAGAGTGCTAGTAATATCGCTTTCATATCAGAATCCTCCTTTTTGGTCTGGATCAGTGGAAGTCACTTCGCTCACTATATCTATTCACGTTGTTCCTATTATTTAATACCAGCCAGATGAAAAAACCATGCGCGTGATGTATTAAGAAGCTCTGGAAATATTTTTTACGGCAAGGGATTGAATCTTGAAAGACTAGAAGGCAATTACCGCAGCCTGGCTAACATTATCTGACAAAGATCGGAAAATCTTGATAAAAATAGATCTTTTGGATATGTGTTAATGTAAGGCGCAAATAAAGTAAGGAAGAAATAGCCCGACGACAATTACATTTGTGCAAGTTGAAAATTAAATTCTTGGTCCTGGTTTGGGATAATTGGGTTTAAAATTCCTCATGTGTTTTTCTGTAATGTCTTTTTATTCAGGCAGGTTACACACTATAGAATTCAGGCTATTCTTTTAGAGACGGTGATGAAATAAAATGGCCCATCATCTTGATAGAACCCCATACGCGGGGCTGATAGATCGATTAAATCGATTTCCCCAGGGAGCGCCGGCTTCCGAACTACTATACCGGATCCTGGCCATGTTGTTCAGCGAAAAAGAGGCTGAACTGGTAGCTCTATTACCTATAAAGCCATTTAACGCTCAAAAAGCAGCTAGAGTATGGAAGATGGACCTCTCGTCTTCAAGAAAAATCCTGGACGAACTGGCCAGCAGGGCAATTCTGGTAGACATTGAACAAAACGGCGAGGTTCTCTATTGTTTGCCTCCTCCAATGGCAGGATTTTTCGAATTCTCAATGATGAGATTACGAAACGATCTGAACCAGAAAGTCCTTAGTGAGCTTTTCTATCAGTACATCAATGTGGAAGAAGAGTTTATAAGGGCCCTAATACTAGATGGCGAGACACAACTGGGAAGGGTATTTGTGCAGGAACCGGCGCTGGGGGAGCAGAATGCCATCCATGTTCTGGATTATGAACGTGCCAGTGAGGTTATTCGCACAGCTACTCATATAGGCGTCAGCATGTGCTATTGCCGACATAAAATGACGCACCTGGAACGAGCATGCGATGCGCCTTTAGATATCTGCATGACTTTCAACACCACGGCGTCATCGTTGACGAGACACGGTTTCGCTCGTCAGGTAAGTTCTTCAGAATGTCTTGACCTTCTCAATACCGCCTACTCAAGCAATCTTGTGCAGTTCGGAGAGAACGTCCGAAAGCAGGTAAATTTTATCTGCAATTGCTGTGGATGCTGTTGTGAGGCGTTACTCGCAATCCAGAAATTCGGATTGGTCCGTCCTATTCATTCGAACTTCATCGCCCAAATTATTGAAGACAAATGTGTTGGCTGTGGCCAGTGTTCATCATTGTGCCCTGTCAATGCGATATCACTGGTAAATGAAGATGAAACAGTAACAGATTCAGAAAACCGGGCAAGAATAGACGAGAAAATGTGTCTTGGATGTGGAGTATGCGTGAATAATTGTCCAACCGGGGCGTTGTATTTGGAATCCCGCCCAACAAGGACAATTACGCCAGTGGACAGCGTTCATCGGGCAGTAATCATGGCGATTGAAAGAGGCTCTCTTCAGGACCTCATCTTTTACAATCAGTCATTGTTTAGCCACCGGGCCCTGGCCGCTGTTCTTGGCGCTATTCTTAAATTACCGCCGATTAAGAGAGTCATGGCTAGTCGTCAATTAAAATCACGCTATCTGGAAGTTCTTCTGCAAAAACTGAAAGACTAGTTGTGCATGTTCGTTCCGGATATGTTGGCAAATCTCTAATATATTGATGGTCAATAGATGAGTGTTAATCCGAGAGAGAGTATATCATTTCCTGCGATTTGTTTGCGCCTGAAACTCGTGAGGCCGCTTTTTATCGGCCTCACGACAAAGCGGAAAAGCAATGTCACGCCTTAGTGGCTTCCGCACGTTCTGCCTGACTCATATTGGCCAAGCGTTCAACCTCTTTTATATCAAGCCCGAGTCCATTCACTACACGACGGCCGTAATCGGGGTCAGCCTTGAAGAATACAGCGGCTTGTCTCGACTGGATACGTTTTTGAGCACCGCCAAGATGGGCCACGATGTTGCCGATCAGGTTCTGTTTGTCCTGTTCCTTCATTACGTTGCGATATAAGTTTCCTGCCTGAACAAAGTCATCATTCGGGTGATTAAATGCGTGACGGCCGGCAAATCCTTCCACCTCAAAATCAGGCTCTGCGGCAGAGGGATCAGGTTCAGGACCGCCAAAGCTGTTAGGCCAGTAATTGGGTCCAGCGGCGCCATTTCCGTCAACCCTCATAAAACCGTCTCGCTGGTAACTCTTCTCAGGCGCAAACCTTGGAGCGTTAACCGGGATAAGATGGTAATTGGGCCCCAGCCTATGGATGTGAGTGTCGTGGTATGAAAAAACCCTTGCCTGAAGCATTTTATCAGGTGAAATCGCAATACCGGGAACAAGGTTGCCCGGACAGAACGCCGCCTGCTCAACCTCGGCAAAATAATTCAATGGATTACAATTTAAAACGAGTTTACCAATTTTTATAGGTGGCGCTTCTGAATGAGGCCAAACTTTGGTGATGTCAAAGATATCCCATCGAAAATCTTTGGCCTGCTCCGGCGTCAAGATTTGCATCTCGAGCGTCCATGAAGGATAGTCTCCCCTTTCTATGGCTTCATAAAGATCTCGAGTGGCATGATCTGGATCGCTCCCTTTCAAGTGCTCCGCTTCCTGACGGGTCAGATTCTTAATCTTTTGATCCGTTTTAAAATGGTATTGCACCCAGAAATACTCGCCTTTGTGGTTGTACCATTTGTAAGTATGGCTGCTGTAACCATTCATGTTGCGGTAGGTAGCGGGAGTACCCCTGTCCGAAAACAAAATAGTAACCTGGTGGATAGACTCCGGGGTCAAAGAGAGAAAGTCCCAAAACATATTTGGGTCTTTGCAGTTCGTAGCAGGATGGCGCTTCTGTGTATGTATGAAATCCGAAAACTTGAGGGGGTCGCGGATGAAGAAAACCGGGGTGTTATTTCCGACAAGGTCATAGTTGCCTTCTTCGGTGTAAAATTTTACAGCGAAACCGCGTGGATCCCGTTCCGCGTCGGCAGATCCCTTTTCACCTCCAACGGTGGAAAAACGGGCAAAGACTTCAGTTTTTTTGCCGACCTCAGAGAGGAACCTGGCTTTTGTGTATTTTGTCACATCAGCCGTGACTTCAAAGTAACCATGAGCCCCAGCTCCTTTGGCGTGAACTACCCTTTCAGGGATGCGTTCCCGATCAAAGTGAGCGAGTTTTTCAAGGAGGTGGGCATCCTGCATAAGCACCGGTCCGCGAGTCCCAGCGGTCATGCTGTTCTGGTCGTCACTCACATGTGCTCCAAAAGCTGTTGTCAGGAAATTTTTCTCCTTCGACATGATTGGCCTCCTTTTCAATTTTGTTTCATAAAGTCGGATAATTCCAGCCGCTAGTGGTAATCGTGAGTCCCAAGTATGACCTTGATTCCGGTTTTATCTTCTATCATTTTCGCAAGCTCTTCGGGCTTGAAATAGGGGCAATCAGGCTTTGCGGACGCCATGCAGGAGCTAAAGTGAATGACATCAGGCTTAAGTTCCGAAAGTTTCGCGGCCATGCCCAGGTTTGGGATCACGGTCCTACCTGGACATTCGCAGCTAACAAAGGAAACCACTGAGGATGGTTCTTCGAAACGCCCCTCACCAAGCGCCGCCGCCTTAAGGCATCTCCATTCTCCGGGGCAGCCATATCCGCTATCCATGTAAGCCCCACAACCCACGATTGCTACCTTTTTCATAATAAACCTCCTGTTTGAAAATGTTTCGTTCGATGAACGATATCGGTCGCAGATCAATTCAATGTGGAAAAGAGACCTGGTAAAAAAACCTAAATTACTGGTAAGTTACAATAGAATCAAGAGTGAACGAGGTCCGCTTACTGCATCCAGCCTCTCATTTTCAAGTAGAAAATCCGATTAGTCATTTAGTTCTGATCTAGCGGCGGAGGAATTTTGGCTCTATGGTCTTCCAGGCACAACCTGAGAGAAGACCCTGGCAATGGGTCCATATTGTTACCCAGGAAAAATAACTGCAAAAGGCATTTCAAAAACAAATCATAGTAGGCTAGCCGCTTTTTATGGTTCTGATCACGTGTGTCACCCAGTGTTTTAGATCCATGGAAAATGTTGTTTCGAACAGTATAAACAGAATACCGACATTTTTGGATCAATTCAAAGTTCTGCTTTGTAGCCTTGATGACTTTGTCACCTGTTTCCTCAGCCTGTCTCATAGCGTGAGACAACTGTGAAATATTTATGAAGAAGTTTGAGTCTGCGTCTCTAGTTGGCCTTGATTCAGTCTCTTCAGTAATCCAGGGATCGTCAAGGTCCGTGAGTTGGGCCAGAGTTCGAAAAGCCATAGGCAGAAGAGTTTGGTCTTTCTTGCATGCTTTTCTCATGAATTTCTCGAGTCTTTTCTGTTTTGCTAAATCTGAGTCCGATTTCACTGTTTCTGATAGTTTTTCCCTGTCGTGGTTTTCCTGCTCCACTGACCATAGAGTAAGTTTCCTGTGTCTTACCGAAGTTTCCCAATCATACTGGTAAATGCTGTTGTAGATGAAAAAATTATAAACAAACGAAGTGGTTGGCATTGTTGAATAGATTCCGCCATGACGATGTTCAGCATAGTGCCACATCTGCGCGTTATCAGAATACGCGCCATAAAGTGATCGTAGTAATATTGTTATTTGATCGTCCATTTAAGACGTCTCCAAGTCAAAGATCTAGTAGAAAAAGGAACGCTTTAGTCCTGTGGTCAATACTGACTTTAAGTTTGTATCTTTTTTAATCTATAAGTTTTAAATTTTTTTGCAATGGCAGGAAGCAATTGTCTGATTATTCTATAAGTGCCGGAACGCTTTTGACACAGTTCCAAGGCGGACGAATCGACTTTCAGCAAATATCTTCACCTGGAGTCGAAGATGGATTGAACGTGAAGTGACTAAATTTTAGTGACAAGATGAATTGACGTCAGGTACAAATTACAGCGATGGCGTAAACCGAAATATCCAACAGACCTCGATCAAAAATTAGATTCCATTCTATTAGGTTATTGGATGAATCATAAGACATTTAAACTTCTTTTAAATCTCTATCCTCCTTACTGGGGAACTGGAATTTCAGTAACTAAAGTTACCCCGGATTTTAGGGAGGTCATAGTCCAAATGAAGATGAGGTTTTACAACCGAAATTATGTGAATACCCATTTTGGGGGCTCACTGTATGCAATGACAGACCCATTTTATATGTTGATGTTGATTCAGATATTGGGAAAAGAATATGTGGTTTGGGACAAGTCCGCAAACATTGCTTTTATAAGACCGGGGAAGGGAACAGTCACAGCCCGGTTTTCAATAGATCAGGACATAATCTCGGATATCATCGGAAAAACAACTGAGGGGCAAAAATATATGCCGACTTTTCTCGTCGACATAGTCGATGAGCAAGGCAATACAGTGGCTCGGGTGTTTAAGAGGTCATAGTCCAAATTCTCTTAGCTGGCTCGCAATGCCCGTATGTACGGGGACGAAATCGCTCTTGTCGAGCGTGAGCCAGCTAAGAGAAAACGAACAGAAATTACCTGGAAGATATTTGATGACGGAGCGAACAGAATAGCCAACGCTCTCTTGAAAAAGGGTATCAAAAAAGGAGACACAATAGTTCATCTAATGAAAAACTGTCTGGAATGGCTTCCTATCTATTTTGGAATTCTTCGGACAGGAGCTCTGGCGGTTCCTTTAAATTTTAGGTTTGATCCACTTTCAGTGAAACGCTGTGTGGAGATAGCTCAGTCTAAGGCTTTTTTCTTTGGGGCGGAGTTCGTCGAACACGCTAAACTGGTTAAAAACAATTTTAAGAGGATTGAGAGCTTTGTGTTCGTAGGCCCTAGGGACATGAAACCCGATTTTGCAATCTGTTATGAGGATTTCATTGGTTTGGGAGATAGAGTCAATCCTGAAATTGATATCAATTTATGCGATTCTGCGGGTCTCTATTTTACTTCCGGTACCACAGGTAACCCCAAGGCCGTGCTGTTGACTCACAGGAATCTTGAGTTTGCCTGCTACGTTGAAAATAATCATCATCGCCAGACTCACAGTGACAATTTTCTCTGCATTCCCCCTCTATATCACACGGGAGCAAAAATGCACTGGTTTGGTAATCTCGTGGTGGGAGCCAAGGCAGTGATATTGAAGGGTGTGGAACCCAGGTGGATATTGGAGGCTGTGTCTGAGGAAAAAGTAACAATCGTTTGGCTCCTGGTTCCCTGGGCATTGGATATTCTGTTTGCAATAGAAAACCAGGATATACGTCTGGAACAATATGAACTGAGCGGCTGGAGACTGATGCATATAGGAGCTCAACCTGTCCCTCCAAGCCTGATTCAGGAATGGAAAAAAATTTTCCCGGACCATCAATATGACACAAATTATGGTTTAACCGAATGTACAGGACCAGGCTGTGTTCATTTAGGCTTGGAAAATATTCATAAAGTAGGGGCCATTGGGTTGCCTGGGCTGGATTGGGACATCAAGATTGTAGATTCAAATTTAAAAGAAGTCCTCCCTGGAGAAGTCGGTGAACTAGCGGTAAAAGGCCCTGGAGTAATGAAAGAGTATTTTAAGAACCCTAAGGCCACTGAAGAAGTAATAAAGGATGGCTGGCTTTTGACGGGAGATATGGCTCGTCAGGATGATGACGGGTTTATTTGGCTGGTAGACCGGAAAAAGGACGTAATTATAACGGGTGGTGAAAATATATTTCCCATTGAGATCGAAAGCTTCCTTCAATTCCATCCACGGGTTCAGGATGTTGCGGTAATTGGACTTCCAAATGAACGTCTAGGCGAAATTCCCGCCGCTGTCATACAGGTTAAACAAGACCAGGAACTCACGCGGGAATCTATAGATGAATACTGTCGGAACTTGCCCAGATATAAGAGACCGCGAAGAGTTATCTTCGCTGAAGTGCCGCGTAACGCTACGGGCAAAATAGAAAAACCCAGGTTAAGGAAATTATATGGCCAGGATATCAGAAACGACAAAAAATAACTGAAATGGACCATATCGAATCGGCAAATCTCTTTCCGGATTATACTAGAAAACTACAAATGAGTTCTAATTTTAGTCCCCACAAAAAAGTAGCCCGTTTATTCAAACGGGCCAAAGGAAGGATTAGGTTTGGTTTGTCGCTGGAGAGGAATCAACCATTTTATTGATATGTTGTCAAGTTTTTTTAAACTATTTATGAATAAAAATTATCAAACAATATCTGATAATAGACATAATGCATTGTTTTAGTTATTTAAAATATTACAAAAATATCGTCACAAATTTTGTTCAGCTGATGTTGGGCGCGCAGAATTTCGGTGGAGTGGAAGGTTTTAAACCTTCCACTTTGGCCATCAAACGATGTGAGCGTCTAAATTATGAGAGAGTTATTTGGTGGCTGAACGCTCGCACGCGGACGCGCAGAAAGGAGCTTCTTCGGGGTCTGATACATCGCAGACAGGGCAGGAGCAGACTTCGGGGTTGTCCGAATGCTTTTCATGGTCTTTTCCGTTTTGCTTCGTCTGGTAATCTTCGATAGCTCTATGTAACGCGTCGGCCCCTAGATTGGAGCAATGGTGTTTCTTCTTTGGTAGCCCTTCAAGCGCGTCGATAACAGACGCATTCGTAATCTGCATTGCTTCGTCAAGGGTTTTGCCTTTGGCGAGTTCGCTCACCATGCTCGAAACAGCTATGGCCGCGCCACAACCGAAGGTCTTGAATTTTACGTCTTCCAGGACATTGTCCTTAACTTTGATATAGAATTCCATTATATCGCCGCACGCCGGGTTTCCTACACTGCCAACGCCGTCAGCGTCCGGAATTTCACCAACATTTCTTGGATTTGTGACGATATTTTTGTAATA
>JAMCYH010000222.1 GCA_023474025.1 Deltaproteobacteria bacterium | reverse complement strand
ACTTTAAGCAAAGGCATCAGATTTTACCTCGTGTTGCGAGCCGTCATTACCATTGCCTCCACGTTTTCCTGTATGGATTCCGGAGGGATCTCGCACCCAGATGAAAGGATGAATCCGCCTCGTCCGGCAAAGCTTTTTAGAAGTGTGTCAGCCTCTGCTGCAATTTCATCTGGCGCCGATTCCACAAAGGCGAGCGGCTTGATATTGCCGTCCAGGCAGGTCTTAGGAAGCTTCTTCGAAGCCACATGCGGAGTGACGCAGTAATCAAAGTTCGCGATATTTACACCTGCGTCCGTGTAATACTGTAGAATGGATTCGACCGGTCCTGCAATATTCAGCCAGTTTCCTGCAGCTCCTGCCTGTTTGAACGACGCGAAGAGTTTTTTCAGACGTGGGAGTTCGACGTCTCTAAAAAACTGATGGGGAACCACCGCCGGTGAAGCTGAGGGGTCAAACACGATGGGCAAATGCGCTCCCGCCCGTATCTGGGCCACTCCAAAACGGATCACCACTTCGGTAGCGAAATCCATCAAGCGGCCGAATCGATCCGTATCGTCAACGGCAAGGTAGAGGGCCGCTTCCATGCCAAGTAACTGGGTTACCAGAGTCAGTGGACCCATTACACAGCCCACTACGGGTATTTCGTCGCGCAGTTCCCTTCTTAGTATCCGTAAAGCCTTTAGCATCTCGGACATCCGCCCTGCCTGTTCAGGATCAGGAGTGCTAAGGCTGCCCCAGTTATTCTCTTTGGAAAGCGCATAAGTTTCGACAGTGGGGTATCGATTCTTGTGGTAATTCAAGGCGGAGCCCATCGCTTCAGTCTCCACATTCACGTCCATCACAGAGAAAACCGCATCATACCCATATAGTTCCAGGGCCTTGAGTTGGCACCAGGCAAGTAATTCGCCGTCCTGAATGTATTCGTCCAGAGGGACGCCTGCAACAATAGCTGCATGACCAAAAACCTGGGCAATGACCGGAACCCTGTCCGGGCTACCAAAAGTTACCGCTGCCATGACACGTTCCATGCTGTTCATGGGACTAGACCTCCTGAGATCCGGTCCAGGTAGTTGGCCCCATCAAAGGCCGTTTCAGCCAGGTAATCGACATGCAACCGCTCGGCAGAAGACTGCTTCAAAGCGGCTCCACCGGCCATAACCTTCACCTGTCCGTGCCCATGGCCCCGCAGAGATTCTCGAACCCGTTTAACAAGCGGAACGATCGAGGTGACCAACCCACTGATCCCGACAGCCAGCGGGGATTCCTCTACCACCACATCTATCAGCTTCTGGAGAGGACAATCCTTTCCACAGTCAACCACTCGATATCCTTTGCCCATTAGAACCATTTTCAGGATGTTCTTTCCCAGGTCATGAATATCCCCTTCCAGGGCAGCAAGCGCGACTGTGCCTTTCGACCCCGCCGGCAGGGATCCGCCAGGATAAAGATAGTTCATGACGTTCATTACAGACCTTCCCACCAGCATGATTTCGAGCAGGTTGAATTGTGACACCGTACATTTCTCATCCAAGCGGATCATCGCCTCTTCGATGCCTTCAATAACAATTCCTTCTACGCTCACTCCGGCGCCCAGAAGCCGTTTGGTATGGATAATTGAGTCGGCGCCATTACCAACCAGAAGCGCATTTATCAGGGCATCCATTGTATTGTTCTCTTTCGTTTATTCGGATACTGCAAAGTTTAGTGACCCAAGGTAAAACTGGGGCATATTTCTGTTGGTCTATCAAAAGGACTGGCGAAGAGCGCGCTGAAATACGCACAGTAAAATATTGATCCGGGCAGTTCTTCCAACCCCTGAATGGCAATGCTGCGTCAGAAGTCAATAATAGGGATATTGCTGTGTCACGGTAATCATTGTATTTATTTTGAGAAGGCCCTCAAAAACCTTCATAAATCTTTTGAGGAATAGGAATTGGCCATTTTCCCATCGTTAATCGTAACTGTAACGCATGGTCAAAACCCGGAAAATCGCCCTCGCAAAGCCGGGGGACAACGGCCTCACAATCCCGACACATTTCCTTAATCAGACGGGCATGTGCGGAATTGTCCTCTGTCAGGAGAAGTTTTAGCTCGGTCTTCGAGCATTTTAGTCCCCTGGAGGAAGTTTTACGACGGTGAGCCAGAACTGTTCGATATTTTTTATCACGGCTAAGAATTGATCTAACTCTACTGGCTTAGTGATGTAACAATTCGCATGAAGGTTGTAGCTCTTTACGATGTCCTGTTCAGCCTGCGAAGAAGTCAATATCACAACAGGAATACACTTCAGATTATCGTCATTCTTAATCTCTGCGAGAACTTCGCGACCGTCCTTCCTTGGTAGGTTCAAATCCAGGAGTATCAGTTCTGGTCTGGGGGCCTTGGCGTATGTCCCCTCTTGTCTGAGAAACGCCATGGCTTCAACACCGTTGCTCATGACACTCAGGTTGTTCAGTACTTTCCCTTCCTTGAGCCCCTCAATAGTAAGTCGCACATCACCTGGGTTGTCTTCTATCAACAGTATGTCGATGGGTTTTAAAATAGATCGAGTAGGCATTTCAACCTCATTTTTTAGGATCCTGAATCCTGTTTGGGGGTTGTGAAAATGAAAGAGTTTCTTGCGGTAAGTTTTGGAAAAGGAATCTAACTTTCATCTCTGATTTTCGACATGCATAGGAGCTAGTAAGAGTAAGATAATTAACCCTGTCTCTTGGAATGGGTCGTTCGTAATTTTCAAACTAAAAATAGATCAACGTAGCGGAAAAGGGAAGGCAAAATTCGGGTGGTACGCGTTGCGATTTCAACGCGTAGCCGGGAATTTCTGGACTCAGGTCGTTTCGGCTCGCGTGCCGTCAAACCACTATCATACCTTTTTCAACTCCTTGGCTTCAATGGGCAGGCGTCGAATACGCTCGCCTGTGAGCGCAAAGATGGCGTTTGCCACTGCAGGGGCGATTGGTGGTGTTGCCGGTTCCCCCACTCCGGTTGGCGCTTCCTGGCTCGACACGATGTAAACTTCGACTTTCGGAGTTTTGTTCATGGCCAACATCTTGTAATTGTTAAAATTGCTTTGTTGCACCCGGCCGTCTTTCAACGTGATTGCGCCATAAAGCGCCGCAGAGAGCCCGTAGACTATTCCACTTTGTACTTGCGCCTCTACAGTGTTCGGATTCACCACCCTCCCACAGTCAATTGCGCACACCACCCTGTGGACATGCGCCTCTCCCGATGAGCTTACAGAGACCTCCGCCACCTGTGCGACGAAGCTGCTAAAAGACTTGTGAAGAGCTATGCCGCGACCATGGCCTTCGGGAAGCGCAGTTTCCCACCCGGCTTTTTGCGCCGCCAATTCTAAAACAGCTCGATGTCGCGGCTGATTAGCGAGAAGGTTGCGTCGGAATCCATAAGGGTCTTTGCCTGCCGCATGCGCCAGTTCGTCCATGAAACTCTCGACTACAAAAGCAGTGTGGGAATGGCCGACTGAACGCCACCACTGCACTGGCACGCCTATTTCAGTGGTGTGCAAGTCGACGACAAGGTTCGGTATCCTGAATCCTGTTTGGGGGTTGTGAAAATGAAAGAGTTTCTTGCGGTAAGTTTTGGAAAAGGAATCTAACTTTCATCTCTGATTTTCGACATGCATA
>JAMCYH010000353.1 GCA_023474025.1 Deltaproteobacteria bacterium | reverse complement strand
GTGCGACTCCCGGCCCCGCAACTTATACCAAAAAGGCTCTCAATTCGAGAGTCTTTTTGGTATCGGCTGGGAGGAGCAGTTTATCCTGAGACCGTTCTGACGGCGAAGGAACTCCCGGCCCCGCAACCGAATCTAATTTAGCCCGTTCATACGGGCTATTTTTATATTTGCTATAATAACTCCCATGAATTCTCCAGAACGACAAAGCACGCGTTTTGCCGAATGGAATATCGAAAGCGGCGGGTTTGAGGGGTATGATGTCACGTCGCTGTCACCTCATTTTCTTCCTGAGATTATTGAAGGCATCCGTTCATTTCATGCTGATTTTGTAACTCTCGTAGACACATTCCGTTGGGATTCTTTGTATAGCCAGGAACAACTCCAAACGATGTTCAAGTATAAACATGCATATTGTATAAACCTCAATGACGACCGCCTCAAGAAACTTGGTCACAATAACGGGATAACGGTCCTTTCAAATTCTGATACTGTGAAGTTTCAAACGGTTTCTCTGGGCACCCGGGATGCTATTAAAACATCGTTAAAAATCGATGACAAACCCGTAGATATATTTTCTGTCTATCTTGACGACGTTGCCGAAAAAAGACGAATGCAACAACTCGCGGCACTTATGCAGCATATTGAACCAGGAAAACACACCATTATCACGGGTGACTTTAATTCGCTCGCTGATCGTGACATCGAATATGTTCAGAAGACGTTTCAAAGGATATACCGATACCTCCCCCGACGGTTAAAGCACCGTGTCTATTCAGTCGAAAGCAAAATTGCTCACAGGGGGACAATTCAGTTGATTAAGTCTCATGGGTTTGTCGACATGGCAGCTTCAAATGTGCAGCCCATCACTCCGACTAAGAAATTCTCCAGACTCATTTCTCCGTTTTTACGGTTTGATTACGCATTCGGCACACCCAATATCGTTGTTGCCTCGACATGGGTTGTACGTGGAGACCTGTTTGATCGCACCTCCGACCATTATCCGTTTATAGTGGATATAAATGCAAAATGATTATTTTTACGCGATTAAAGAATAGGTTCCCATTTCTCGCAACCCCCGCAACAAATAAGGTTTAGGCCGTCACAATGTAATATTTTATCATTTATAGCCTACAGTTTTCTCAAAATAATAAGCAACAGTTTTGGCTAAAAGTCTCTCCTGTCCAAGGCGAGAAATTCCCATAAGTTTAAGATTAGCTCCAAAGGCATCAATCAAATTTTCTTCTCTCTTAAATTGGAGATTGTCTGCTTTCCAAAGACAATGGGAGATAAATTCTTGCAATCGTTCAAATTTTGCTGATTGTAAATCGACAAGAATTAACTTGCCTCCGATTCTCATCCACCTAATTATATTTTGGACAAAATTCTTTTCATGGCCTTTAGGGACAAACCTAAGACCATAAGACATAGTTACCAAATCAAAACTTCCATCAGGAAATAAATCTTGGCTAAAGTCCATAGCCACAAAATGTACATTAAGACAATTTTTGACCGCCTCTGTTAAATAATAGGTTCTAATTTTCTGTAACACCCGCAACATAGGGCTTACAACAAATCAGAACCTAAAACTTAGGGGTGGCTGATGACTAGATAGATAAAAAGTTTTACCATATTATCAATCGTTACCTTTCGATTTTTTTCATATTCGGATGATGTATGTTCATAGGCATGATCGCTAATGCCACGAAATACATACCCTTGTGCATGATTTAATTGGCACGTTAATGCAAACCCTGCCGATTCGCAATCTACTGAAAAGCCTTATCAGTTGACCGTTTACATCTTTTTCCTTTTCGCTGTAATAATATCTTCATCTCCCGATAGAATTGATCCCCAAACAAGCGGTGAGCCATGAAAACCTTTCAACTGTCTTTTCAATCGTTCCGTGAATATTTTATGGACAGGAGGAGGGACCTTTTTTGGAAATAATTCCACTACATCGTGCTCAATCACCTGTGTCGCAATGACAATATCGCCTATGTTGAGTTTGTCGGAAAGAGCGCCTGCAGTTCCATAATGGATATATGTCCTTGCCGGATAGCCGTCAATCAGATATTGTGTTGCGGATGCAGATTTGATCTTCCCACAGCCGGAAATAATAAGACTTACCTTTTTATTGTGGAATAGGCCCGTGTATATCGTTCTCGAGCCATCCCTGTGCTTTCTGTTTTTGAGTGTATCCAATAACGGTCGTGCTTCTGCCTGGAGTGGAATGACAAATCCAAAATCAAATGATAGTTTAGCTCCCTGAGGTGATTGCATATATAGTTTCCATGGCATCTCTCATGCGAGCTAGGTCATCCTGGGAAAGCCATGACTTTTTCGCCACGTTTTGATCTCGATCGCCTAACGTCTGTGACTGCCATGGCAGTCTACCTCGCATATTCCCAAAATGAAGCGCTAAAAAGTTAATATTGACAACAGGAATAATATCTCTATTTCTCGTCACCCATTCAATGGTTGCCTTGTAATCATCTCCAGGAATTCCTAAGATAAAATTTGGGATAATCTTGAGTCCTAATCGCCGTGCTCGTTCACATGCTTCATCTAAATGTTTTACACGATAAGGCTTATTAAACAACGCAAGATGTTCATCACTGACCGTTTCTACTCCAAACTCCATATATTTTACTCCTAAATCGACCGCAGCTTCCATCAGTCGATCCTTTAAAGCTAAACTGGGAGGCGTTTGGACGATAAATCCTAAGAAATCTTGATTGTATCTATGTACTTGCTCGAAAACTTCGCGTATTGCTCGCCAATTTTTGGCTTGTCCAAATGATTTATCATTGATAAAAATGAGCTTAAAATCAAGAACCTTAAGTTCCTCTACCTGTTCTTCTATTTTCCCAGGAGATACGACTGTTAATGTGGTGGGGACGGTACAAAAAGAACAACGGAATAAACAGCCATCGCTCAACATGAGTCTTGGGATACATTTTTCTCCTTTGAATAAACTGTAATCAGGCGGAGAATCAAATTGTACTTCCAAAACCTCGGTGAGTTCCCCAAGGAGAATAGTACAATCTGAATCGCTCACGGGCTAAACTAGTGGAAAAAGATGTAAACGGTCAACTGATAGGTTCCAATTTTTCGTACTCCACACAACTTACATTTAGATTGTTAAGACGGCCTATTTTACCTCAATCAGCATTGACTTTATATATTAAAATCTGCAACTGCTAAGTTGTATTGGGCAAATCTTGAAGATAATAGGTTCTAAGTTCTTGTACTCCCCGCAACAGATATAATAAAGACCCTCATTATGGAGGATTTTTATTTGCACCTCCTGCCGGGAGGAGTAGTTTATCCTGAGCGGGTCTTTGAGTCGAAAGGGCTCCCGGACCCGGAACGTGCACAGAAAGTCCGCGCATTGAGAGTCTTTTGGCAACAACCCAAAGGGGTATTCTGGAGAAATGCATCCTGAAAATCTTCATGTCCATAGACTCCCTCACCCTTATAAATCACCTCAGTTCTCCTGCTCATTGATTGCCTTTCACCCGTAATTTCCGTAAAATAAGCACGTACTTCAGGCCAGGGTAGCTCAGCGGTAGAGCAGCATCTTCATAAGGTGACGGTCGAGAGTCCGATCCTCTCCCCTGGCACTTGGATTAATGGGATGGTTTTCTGTTAGA
>JAMCYH010000126.1 GCA_023474025.1 Deltaproteobacteria bacterium | reverse complement strand
CCAAGGAGCATGTGGTCAGGGACATTGTGTATATGTGCTTAAGAGATAGGTCCAGGAAGGGGCTTTAATGGGCTTCCTTCAATTAGGGGAACGCAATATGGGAAACAAAGTAGGCATTATAGGGGTAGGACAAACACACCACAGATCGAAAATCTCCGAGTGCAATGGACAAGAGCTCATAGCCATAGCGGTGAGGAGGGCCTTAGAGTCTGCCGGGCTGACCATGAAAGACATCGATGCGGTCGTGGTAGGAAACATGGACCACTTCGAATCCATTAATTACGTGGATATGTGGAGTGTGCTTGGTTTTGGCGGTTATATGAAACCCGTGTTGAAGGTGACTACGGGAGGGACAACAGGCAGCGCGGTCGGGCATGCAGGATTCTATCATGTGGCCTCTGGGCTCTTTGATGTCGTCCTTGCAGTTGGTTGGGAACAAAACTCGGAATCAGACACCACCGCTGCCATCGTGACCCATTGCGAGCCATTGATTGAAAGGGATTTCTATGGGGGAGCTATTGGCGGACTGGCGGCC
Source organism: Deltaproteobacteria bacterium (assembly GCA_023474025.1). GTDB lineage: Bacteria > Desulfobacterota > Desulfomonilia > Desulfomonilales > Desulfomonilaceae > CAJBEZ01. Next base: position 3,142 of record JAMCYH010000126.1, on the reverse strand, counting down.
CAATATTCCGCTTACATGGATAAGTATGGGGCCACGGAGGAGGATGCAGCCCTTGTATCGGTCAGGGACAGGTGCAACGCGGCTTTGCATAATCCCTATGCGCACCTTCGGAAAAAAATCACTGTGGAAGACGTGATGGCGTCCCCCTACCTATCCTATCCTTTGCGGCTCCTTCATATGTGTCCGCGCAGCGATGGAGCCTGCGCGGTGATATTTGCCAGAGAAGGCCGGGCGGAAGAGATCGCCAGTAAGCCCGCCTGGATTTTAGGGGTTGGGAATTCTCATAGATCGACTTATCTGGGAGATGAAGTAGGTCGAGTTGGTTTGCATTCCCTTGAGATCGCTTCACAAGAGGCCTATCGAATTGCCGGTATTACAAATCCTTTCAGGCAGATTGATGTGGCTGAATTGTATTTGCCCGCCGGTTCGGCAGGAGTTTCTTGGATGGAGGCGCTGGGATTTTGCGGTGAGGGAAAAGGGTCGGAATTTATCAGGAGCGGCGTGACCGACATGGGTGGGGAACTGCCGATCAATCCTTCGGGAGGGGTGATTTCCACCAACTGTATCGGCGCTACAGGGCTCATAAGGATAGGTGAAGCGGCCTTGCAGGTCATGGGTAAAGCTGAAACTAGACAAGTCCCGGATGCTAAAATAGCTGTTGCCTCGGGCTTTGGGGGATGCTTTTGGTCGGATGTAATGATCCTCAGTTCCTTAAAAAGCCTAAACTAACCAGCAGGAGGCGGAAAAAATGTGGCAAATGTTGAGTTTCCTGTTATTTCTCAGGGAGGGTGTTCATGGCCAACGATAAGGAAAAGAGCGAAATCCTTAGCATAAGTGCGACGGTCGACGTACCCTACAACTACAGCGCAGGATACTTTGTGAGCAGGTACCTCACGGAGCTTCAGGAGAATAAGAAATTCCTCGGGGTGAAATGCCCGAAATGCAATAAAGTCTATGTTCCTCCCCGAGTGGTATGTAGAGACTGCTTTGTTAAGAACGAGGAGTTTGTGGAAGTGAGTGATAAGGGAACTGTGATGGCTTACACTGTAACAACGGTTCCGTATACGAACCCCAATACCGGGGAGCCCAAGAAGCTGCCGTTTACCGCGGCTTATATACAGCTTGATGGAACTGACACCAGTATTATGCATTGTCTCGAAGAAGGAGATGAAAGCAAGCTCAAGACGGGGATGCGAGTGCAAGCTGTATTTGCGGAGAGTAGATCAGGTGATCATTTTACCGATATCAAGCACTTTAAGACCATCGAGGAATAAATGTTCAGTTCGGCTACCGGGTAATGGCTTGGGACGTTCCCACTTACACATGACACGATGGATATTCGGATAGGAAATCGCGACTGGATGACAATGCAATTCTGTGTAGAGAGAGAGGAGGTGGGAGCCTCAGGTGATTTAAAAAGCAATGAGATGCGGTACGGATCTACGACGGGCCAGTTTAACCTCATGAAAAAGGAGACGCCATGAAAAGCTCGAGGAAAGTATTTGGAAGGGATTTTGAAATAAGTCTGGTTTCCGCCAGCGTGCTTCTCATTTTCCTATTCCTGACCAGCCTAGCGGTCGCGCAGCAGTCATTCGACGGAGAGTTCAAGGTGGGGATCATCGGACCTCTTTCAGGGCCTGCAAAGGTATGGGGCCAGGATATATCACGGGGTGTCAATCTGGCCATAGAAGAGATTAATGCCAACGGCGGTCTTGATGTTGGAGGAAAGAAGTACAAGGCCGCAGTGATTGAATTTGATGACAAATACCAGGGAACAGAAGGCACAAGCGCGGCTAACAAACTGGTCTTTCAGGATAAGGTCAAATATATATTTGGCTCTATATCCAGTGCGAGCATCTTGGCCTTTCAGGTGATTACCGAGCCCAATAATGTATTATGCCTTGTTAACTCTTTCTCAAAGCAGGTTTTGAGCCCTGAAAAACCGTATACCTTCCGTATCCTCATGACAAGCAACGAAAAGGCTAAATTTGAGGTAAATGCCATATTTGATCGCTTCCCAACCATTAAGACCGTGGCCACGTTCGCACCACAGGACGTAAGCGGGACTTCAGTAACCGAAGACTATGTTGATGCCGTGGGAAGCAAAGCGAAAGTCGTTATAAAAGAATATTTCCAGCGTGGAGCTGAAGATTTTTACCCGATGATCACGCGCATAAAACAGACACAGCCTGACCTTATAATATCTTGTGGATCTCCGCCTGCCAGTGTAGCCAAATTTTTGAAACAGGCTCGACAGTTGGGCATCAAGGGCCCCATAATGGGGCATTCTGGGAGCGTGGAAAATCCTATTGCGTTTGTAGAGATTGCAGAGAAAGAAAACACTAATAATTACTACTACGGTGTAGATTTCGACATTTCAACTCCTGATCCCAAAGCCCAAAAGTTTCAGCAAAGATATAAAGAGAAATTCGGCGAGGCCAATTACGGTTATGTTGCCCCGGCCTTTTATGATGCAATGGGGGCTCTGGCCTATGCTATTCAGAAATCGGGGTCTTTCGATACGGAAAAGGTCAAGAATTTTTTTGAAACAAAGATGTCAGAATATGTTGGCGTCATGGGGCCGTTCAACTTCGCTGGAAAGGATAGTTACGGCATTGATCATCAACGGTTGACCAATTGTTATTTCTGTACCTTTGAGAACGGCAAGCATACAATCTTGAAGCAGCTTAGGTAACTAGCCGACAAGGCGCGATCTTTTCGAAAGGTCGCGCCATATACAAGGATTTTCCTATGTAACCGGGTGTGCATAAAAAGGTGAGGTTTTCGACGGGAAGGGACCGCCATGGAAATATTCCTCCAAGTCCTCATTAATGGTTTGATCATAGGCCTCCTTTATGTACTCATGGCCTTGGGATTGACATTGATTTTTGGGGTCATGGATGTCATCAACTTTGCCCATGGTGAATTTTACATGCTGGGCGCCTTCTTTACTTACATAGCTACCGTGAAGCTCCAAATGCCCTTTGTCGCATCCCTAGCATTCGCAGTTTTTGTTGTTGCCATTCTAGCCATTGTTATAGAGAAAATCATCTTTCGACCCTTAATTGAGAATCCTCTGAACGTTTTGATCATTTCTCTAGCACTTTCTATTCTCCTGCAGAACATATCACAGCTTTTCTTT
>JAMCYH010000254.1 GCA_023474025.1 Deltaproteobacteria bacterium | reverse complement strand
TAAACCTATACCGGCAAAGATTGTGGAACGTAAGTGGATCTCCTTCGATAGACATGAAATCGCCAGGACACTACCGATGTATGGTCCTAACTTCCTGTTTCTGGATAGAGTCATTATGGAAGAGGGGGAACTACGCGAAGGCATGATGGGCTTTGCGCGTTACACGGTGCCGACCCCCGAAATTAACCCATTACTGAAAGAACACTTTGTAAATATGCCCGTGTTTGGTGGACACCTTCAAATGGAAGCGGTAGCCCAATTCGCTGCCTTCATGGTCCTAAAATTACTCAGCACACCTAGGGCCCTTCCTATCCTCACCGGAACAGCGTTCCCGGATCTCAACACCATGGCCCCTCCTGGCGAAACCCTGACCATGATGGGCCGCATCAATATGCCTGACAAAAGAGACCTCATACTGGATGCGTTCATAGAAAATCGCTACGCTCGCACCTATGGAACAATTAAAGGAATGATACTTAACGAACGACTTGTAAGAAAGATGCTGGCCACTTTTTCTTCAGGGGAACCTGACATGGATTGACCGAACATGCGTGCTACACAGTTGGACATTGCCCAATCCCAAGGAAAAATTGCTGAACTGAGTCTGATTCTCAAGCACAAGAGACATAAAGAATTTTTAATCCTTTGTCACAACAACCCTGATCCTGACACTCTGGCTAGCGCTTTCGGGTTTTCTTATCTGCTTAGAAAAAGATTTAATGTCAAATCTGTAATGGGATATGGGGGGATAATTACCAGGGCTGAAAACAAAGCAATGGTCAGCAGACTCAGGATTCCCATGGCACGATTGAGCTACGAGGACCTGAGACGATTCAACACAATCGCCCTGATTGACGCTCAACCTATGACGGGAAACAACCTCATCGATTTTAGGGCAGTCAATCAGCTCCTGGTAGTGATAGACCATCACCCGTTGCGTAGAGCGTCCTTGAAATCTCCTTTTCATGACGTTCGACCCAAATATGGCGCAACGTCTACAATTATAACAGAATATCTAATAGCATCTGAGCTGGCGCCTTCCAGACACGTTGCCAACGCACTGGTCTACGGCATAAAAACAGACACCAATTCACTTATGAGAAGCTGCTGTAAAGCGGATTATTATGCGTTCAACTATTTGTCACCTCTTTCAAATCCTCGGGTTCTGGGAAATATTGAAAAGCCGCCTCTTCCTTTAGACTATTTCCGTGATCTCGAAAGAGGACTAGCTAATACCTTCGTTTATCAGAATGTCGCATGTTGTTTTGTGGGGAAAGTAAAAACTGATTCCATAATACCGGAACTTGCGGATTGGTTACTGCGCATAGAGGGAGTCACCTTCTCGCTGTGCATGGGTGAATATGAAGAAACAATGCTCATTTCATTAAGATCGCCCTCCCGTTTTCAAAGAGCCGGCCTTCTGCTTAGCAGATTGGTAGGGAAAACAGGTTCGTCCGGTGGCCATCGTGAGATGGCCGGGGGGCAAATTCCCTTGTCCAAACTGACCGATCAACAAAAATCAGCCGTACCTTCAAGATTGATCTCAAGATTCCTGAAGATGCTTAAAATAGAGAACATTGCGCCAAAACCGCTCGTAAGAAATGAATAAATCGTGAATTGGCTCCAACAATTTTCCCTCGGGACGCCATGTCCAATTGCATAGCGATTAACAATTAACGCAGTAATTCGGCCTTTCACCACGGGTTACCCTGAGAATATTCTCCTTTACCAGCTCACCAATCGCAACATAATTCTGTTCTGTTACGCCGGCGATATGTGGGGTCGCCAATACATTCTCCATGAATAAAAGGGGGCTTTTAATATCTACCGGTTCCGTGGCGAAAACATCCAGTCCTGCGCCGGCTATCAGGTGATTGTTAAGGGCGGAAATCAGTTCATTCTCATTTATAACCGGTCCTCGAGATACATTAACCACAAACGCCGAAGTTTTCATATTCGTAAAAAGACTCATGTCAAAAAGATTTCGGGTCACATTTGTGAGAGTGACAGTAGATATGACGAAATCTGCGGTCCTGGCCATGTCAAGGAGTTCCGACGAATCACCCGTTCTGTTGACGCCTATTTCCTTCTCAAGATTTGGTACAGCAGTCCTTCTTATAACATCGACTTGCATCCCCAAGGCCGTCAATTTCCTGGCCAATGCCTGGCCTACCTTTCCAAAGCCCACAATCAGCGCTCTCCTACCAAAAAGGGCCTGGCCCACTGGTGTCCCGCAGACGCCGTTTCTCAAAGATAAAAAACAGTCCCTAATCTTCCGTGAGAGCCCCATCATCAAAAACACGGCATGTTCTGCGGTCGAATCTGCATTAGGCGTGGTGTCCCCAGGCACGTTACATACTTTGACACCCAACTCAGTGGCGGATTCAATATCTACACCTTCCAATCCCACCCCCCATTGCTGGACCAGCATTGGTGGCCCCACCTCCAGGACTGAACGATCTATCTTGGCCATTAGAGGTATCAGAACCTGAGCGTCGCGAGCGGCTGATATCAGATTCTCATTAGGACAATTCACCACTTCATGCTCCGGAAGTAATTTCTTCAGATGATCTACGGCGCTCACAAAGGTAACACCACAAAAGAGGATTTTCATAACTCTTCCTTTTTTAAATACTTCGGGGTCCGCCGCTGTAGAATTTCAATATTCGCCCACAACACTCATCGTGAAACCGGGGCTTCCATCTATAGGGCAAATATTGGCGTCAAGGTAGGCTGTTATTGGAAAAAGCGGACACGTGTTACCAGGAATCAGGAACCTGGGAAGCTCAACTCCCAGCAACTCGGATCGTCCGTTTCCATATCTCCTCGCAACAAGCGGCTCTTCTGGAGTAGGAAGGCCAGGATCTATTGGTATCTTTATGTTTCGAATTTTGTGATTCCGCTCGCACACCACTATTATGCTTTGAACATTGTGAGCCTGATCCACAGCGTCTGATCCCTGTATCAATCGCTCCTTGTGGCCACAGGATGCGCAAGCAAAATCGATAACTGCTACCTCGGACTTCACCACCGAAGCAAAGGAGACAATACATAAGGCCCCGACAAGAATCAGGAAATTACGCCGAATAACCATCTGTGCACATCGCTCCCTGGCTAATTGTTAAATCGCATGTCGAACATATTTTCTAATACACCCGGGAAAGAAAATTAACACACTTTGAAGAAAAAGAGAGGTAATTAATTTGATTCAAGCCACTTGGATCGTACTATAGCGCTAACTTCATCATGAAAAAGCTCAATATCATCAAGTGAATTGAGTTCCTTACCAGAAATAGAATCCATGGCGTCCAGGCAAATTGTGGATATTTGCCTAAACGGAATCTTACCACTTAGAAATAGGTCCACAGCAACTTCATCGGCAGCGTTAAGTATCACAGGAGTAACGACCTCATTTTCACAAATGGCGTCGTATGCGGCTTTGAGTAAAGGGAATTTGTTAGCATCAGGTTTTTCAAAAGAAAATGAAGGAATATTCGAGAAATCAAGGGGTTTAGTTCCCGACCTCAGTCTACTGGGGAAACCAAGGGCATAACTGATTGGGATTTTCATATCTGTTGCGCCTACTTGAGCCAATATGGATCCATCAACAAATTCGACCATTGAATGGACTAAACTCTGCGGGTGTATGACGACTTCTATACGCCTTGCATCAACATCAAATAGCCATCTCGTTTCTATGACCTCCAGGCCTTTGTTCATCAAGGTAGCGCTATAGTACGATCCAAGTGGCT
>JAMCYH010000350.1:14463-18482 GCA_023474025.1 Deltaproteobacteria bacterium | reverse complement strand
TTTGATGAAAAAGGCGATTTTTATTTGTTCAACAGTAATTTTAATAGCCTCATTTTCCCTTAATTCTCTAGCTGAAAGTAAGAGCCCCAAACTTATAGTTGTAAAACCCGCTTATAGCCAATCTGCAAATGAAAAACAGAATGAGGGGCCGGTCAATGCTGATGGTCAATACGCTAATCCTAGCCCCCGAGAACAGTTGTATGTATTCTGGCTACTCGGGAAAATAATTAGTTATCCTATTGACAATATTGAGTCTTATGTAACAAAAAAGCTTTATTCAGTGGAAATACCTAAATTGGTCCCCGCAGCCGCAACAAACACGCGACCGAGCGTCAGTCCATTCGATTCCCTAAATCGGAGAGAAATTCCTCCTGCTCCACCGGTTCAGGATGGAACTAACCCCCGTAGATAACCGCGCAAAACTTGGGGATGTTATTTACGCGCTCAAGTTACTCTTTGACTGGCATTTTGGGCATTGCAGGTAATGCCCATCTTTTTTTGAGATTTTTTCTTCCATTAAATTGGAATCACAGTCCGGGTTAGGGCACTTAGCTGGAATTGGTTTATTCCAGGTGGAGAAGTCACACTTGGGGTATTTGTCGCATCCGTAAAAGGCTCGTCCTCTTTTGGTCCGCTTATATATTAAAGCGCCTTCGCCACACTTGGGACATTGAACCCCAGTTGATACCGGGCTGGCGCTTTTGCATTCCGGGTATCTTGAACATGCCAGGAACGGTCCAGATCGGCCCTGCCTCATGACCATGGGAGCTCCGCAGGAACAGACTTTGTCTGTGGGGACTGGGGCAGATTCCACAGAAGATTCCGAAACCAGTTTCTTAGTGTAAGAGCACTCGGGGTAAGATGGACATCCCAAAAACAGTCCGTATCTGCCGGCTCTAATCAAAAGCCTATTTCCGCATTCAGGGCAAAACTCCTTTGTAGCCACACCCTCCCTTTTGATATTAGCCATGTTTTTCCGGGCCTGGATAAAAGCTGAATTAAAAGGAGCATAAAATTGTTCTAGAATCTGAGTCATGGTTTCGGCCCCGTCTTCGATTAAATCCAGCGACGATTCCATCTCGGCCGTGAATTGCGGACTGACAAGATCAGGAAAACTGTCAACCAACAAAGAGGCGATGATCCTGCCAAGCACAGTTGGCTCGAATCTCTTGTCTACAATTTCGACGTATTTTCTTTTTTGAATGGTAGTTACAATTTCAGCATAAGTAGATGGACGACCAATACCGCGCTCCTCAAGTTCCTTAATTAAGGATGCCTCGTTAAAGGCTGGCGGCGGTTGTGTAAATCTCTGGCGCGGCATAAGCGAAGCCAGTTGAAGCAGGTCACCTTCGTCGAGATTTGGAAGGATTGCTCCTGAATTGTCCTTGTCTTCGCCGAATGCGCCATTGTCCTCCTCTGAAGAGATGGCGTAAATTCTCGTGAATCCATCGAACTTCATGATCGATCCGGTAACTCTGAACAGGAGGTCACCCGCCGTGATGTTGGCGGTAGTCATATAAAAGATTGCAGGCGCTGCCTGACTAGCGAGGAATCTGTTCCAGATTAGTGTGTAAAGATCTTTCTGTTGCTTATCCAGGAAAGCGGCTACCCGTTCAGGGGGAAAATCGAGAGATGTCGGTCGAATTGCCTCATGGGCGTCCTGAGCGCCCTTTTTACTCTTGTAAAAGTTAGGTTCGGGGGGTACATATTCAGGGCCGAAATTCCTGTATAAAAAATCACGAGCAGCGGTCATAGCTTCTGGCGCAATGCGCGGGGAGTCAGTTCTCATATACGTAATGAGTCCGATAGACCCCTCTTTCCCAATCTCAACCCCCTCGTACAGCTGTTGTGCGATCCGCATGGTCCTGCTCGGCGCCATTCTAAGCTTTCTTGAAGCCTCTTGCTGAAGAGTAGAAGTGATGAAAGGTGGAAGCGACTTACGGGCCCGTTCCTTACGCTTTACGTCTTTCACCTTGAAGGTCTGTGATTTCGCGTATCGGGTCACCTCCGAAGCAGTGTTTATATTACCGATCTCAGACTTCACCCCGCCAATTTCCACGAGCTTTGCTTCGAAAGAGGGTGAACCGCTTTTTGACAGGTTTGCCGAAAGCGTCCAGTATTCTGTCGGAACAAAAGTTTCGATTTCCAATCGTCTGTCTACGATTAGTCTCAACGCCACAGACTGTACTCGACCGGCACTCAAACCATATTGGACCTTATCCCACAGCAAGGGGCTAATCTGATAACCCACAATCCTGTCTAAAATGCGCCTGGCCTGCTGAGCGTTATACCTGTTTTCATCCAGTTTCGAAGGATTGGCGACCGCTTCCTTGATGGTTTTTTCCGTCAATTCATTGAAACGGACCCTAAAAACCGAACTGGCGGGCTTGCCAAGTTCTTCACTCAAGTGCCAGGCTATGGCTTCGCCTTCTCTATCAGGGTCAGTGGCTAAAAATACTTTCGAAGATTTCTTGGCCAAACTCCTCAATTCGGAAATGACTTTTTCTTTTCCTGGAATGATTTCATAGTGAGGTTTGAATCCATGGTCTACATCTACACCGAGAACCGGCCCTTGCCACTTCTTTCCCCCGTTTGACTGATCCTTAGTTTTTTGGGCAGTCTGGGGAAGGTCCTTAACATGACCTACGGAAGCTTTTACCTCAAAATTAGGGCCAAGATATTTTTTTATTGTTTTAGCTTTGGCCGGAGACTCGACCACCATCAGAGTTTTTTCCTGTGAATCTTTCATTCTATTACCCAAAAGAATTTTTCGCTGAGAATAATTTTCGCCATGACACTTCCAAGATCAGGTGACTCTTGCTGAACAAATCCATGATTGCTATTTCCTCAGAGCCAAAAGCTTTAAGTTTAAACGCTCAAGGTGTCAACTAAAATCAGGGATTTTTTGGCCCCTACGTACGGCAGCTTCTCTTCATGACCACGGAATCATAACTTTTTTCCTTGAGCTTTAAATCTGTTACGAAATTTGTGAAAGTCAAGTCATTGTGTGACTCGGGAAAACAGTTTGCCTGGACTTTGCCGAACAAGGCCCAGTAGCTCGAGCTCAAGAAGCGTTCCAGACAGTCTGCCAGGCTCAATCTTCAGGTTCTCGCAAATTATATCAATAGGTGTGGGATCTAAATCGAGGAAATCCAGAATTCTCTTCCCCAAGTCAGTAAGGTCAGTCCCCGCTTTCGGGAGGGCCAAATTACGTTGGATATCAACTCCCTTTCTTTTAAAGTCACAAGTCGAAATGGAAGACAATATGTCCTCTGCCGACTCAACCAAACCAGCTCCCTGCTTGATAAGAAAGTGAGGCCCTCGAGACCTCTCGTTTGTAATGTTGCCTGGAATTGCGAAGACATCCCTATTTTGATCCAACGCGTGGAAAGCTGTGATGAGTGAACCACTTTTCTTGGCCGCCTGTACGACTACGACAGCTTTGGAGAGCCCGGAAACGATCCTGTTACGTCTAAAAAAATTTGTCTTCAATGGCGCTACTCCCGGCCTGAATTCGCTGATTACAGCGCCGTGCTCGGCCAAGCAATCAATAAGAGCTCCATTTTCTTTAGGGTAGACTACGTCAAGACCGCATCCGATTACCGCAATAGACCGTCCACCTTCTTTTAGCGCAGTTTGGTGGCACACAGTATCTATGCCTCGCGCCAAGCCGCTAACAATTGTGAAGGAAGCTCTGACCAGGTCTCTCGTCACTGATTTGGCAAATTCGATACCATATCTCGTTGGATTTCTAGTCCCTACCATTGCGATGGCCTGTGAATCGTCAGCAAACAGAGAGCCTCTTACGAAAAGAAGAGCTGGCGGATCATAAATATCCTTTAAATTCGCAGGATAATCCTGTTCCCATCTTGTGATTATCCTGGCGTCGAGTCGCTCGAGTAACTTAATATCTCCCATTATCCGCTCGTGAGGCGGTTCGAATGACGCTATGGAATTGCAAAAGCGTTCCGACAAACCTGTCTTTAGCCTGATTTCTGAAGCGTAAAAAATATTATCAA
>JAMCYH010000350.1:0-14453 GCA_023474025.1 Deltaproteobacteria bacterium | reverse complement strand
TGTAAAACATTCCCAGGTTTTCCGAAGGATTCGATGAGTTTTGACAATGTTAGAGGTCCAACCAGAGGAACTCTTTCAAGAGCCAACCAATCGTAAATCTCTTGTGAACGATTGACCTTTGTTCGGTCCATTTGAACTGTATCCCCCCAATTTGCTGTGTGATAAAATGTGAGCGCTATTTAGGAACTGGATAGCATAAAGCGAAACCACCATCTTTGGTCAGAAAATCTGTATCTTGCTACTATGGGCAAACCTGACAATCTAGTTCTTTTCCGCACCAGTAAGATGACCAGATGTTTTTACCAGCGGAGATATTTTATACCCATTTTGAATCAGACCCTTACACTCGAGTATGATCCCCGTTATAAGATCAGAGCCTACATTTGTTATTTCAATTTGCCCTTTCAATGATTTTTGCGCCAGCGCGGTGGGTTTGCCATGTCGATGCCCACAGTGGGAAGCTGAATACGGAAGTATGCCGAAACGGTCTCCTTCACGAATCAGACCCAACTTGGAATTTGGACAACGCACGTAAACGAGGTCGTTTTCCTTATAAAGAGAGCGTGCCCCTAATGGGGAATCTACAATCTCCCCCCATACCCTATCCGCATGATTTGTGTTGCTATCAATGTAGTGCCTTTCTGCATGACGGCGCGGTTGATATTCGGTTTGGACTTGACTTGAAACACCGGGTGAGTTGAGAGCCGGGGAGTCATAGAAGTTGGACCGAAGATCCGCCGCGCTACAAATGTCATTTCGGCAGGTTGTCAAAAGGCACCAAAAACAGATTGTCCCCACAACAAGAGTTTTAGGGAGAATTGACCTTAATTTGTAAGCGTCGGTTTGTGTTTCCTTTCCGATGGTTTTGTGGTTGCAATCATGAGCCTTTGAGTGGCCTGGCTTAATCGCTATCGCCATCGGACTGCTGGGCATGATTACTCCATAAATCGATTTATACAAACTGGTTATAGCATTAAGTTAATTTATAAAATTAGCCTTTGCCAGTATGCCCTCCAATATTTATAATTAATATGGCTTAATGTCAAGCTGAACATTATTAAGGGTATTGTCTCATGATAATGTTTAGCACGATATTGAGATAATAAGAGACTCTACCGGAGCTAAGACTAGGTCTCGAGGCGCCACTCTCTGAACGAAATCTTCTATCGAACAAGAGCTGGCCTGTTCTTCCAGCTTTTCTACAACCTCGTGATATCTGCCGCCCAAAGCTTTTAGGACGTTAATCTTTTGGGATACTGAAGCCTGTTTAGCAAACTGCACATGTAAAAGCGCGAGGTTTTTGCATTCACCCGAGTCGTCGCTAAACAATGGCGCCACAAGCAGACTTTCCTGACCAGCTTTTCCAGAACTCAGCACAACTCTACGCAGCCTCAGGGCTGTTCTTTTACTTCCACCGGCGGGGTTTGGAATGTCATATCTTGACGTTTTACCTTCAGAGAATCCAAAGCGAGCCACAGCCTGTATCGTAGAGAATTCACCCGCGGGTTCATCCGGCGTCAACTGGTTGCCTACCCGGTAAAGCATCCCACCAATGACTTCTTCGATAACTTGGGAAAGCGCTTTGAAGACACGTTTATCCTGTTCTTTAACCCATCCGGGTTGAACGCCTAGCGCCTCCAACGCCTTCAATAACGAGGAAGGTATAGAGTCTTGGGGACGGGAGATTCCCACTGTAACGGTTTTTGCCTGATGACGAATGGAATCAATGGGTCTCGTCATTTCTTCTATAGCCTTGCTCAAAATTACTATGCCCTCGTTAATCAGGATTTCCCTGTCATCGAACACTTCGTCACAAACTAAGAATTTCGCTGAATATACCGCAAGCGCCGCAGCGGTGGACGCTGGTAACGCAGCGTTCATCTCACCGTTCGAGATCATCTTCAGAACACTATTCAACCTGTTTTGAAGTTCTACAAAGTCCCAGGTTAAAGGGTTTTCCATGAATCGCGTAAGCAGAGATCTTATGTCTCTTAATCGGTTGGCCTGTGAGTCAATTGCCCTTGCCGTGTGAAAACCCCAGAGATGTCCCGCTACGGTAGCGATAACGAATCCTAAATCGCCGCCGACCTCCGGTAATTCAATTACGCTTTCGGCATGGTCGACGAATCGCTTTTCTCCTTGAGCGCAAAACACTAGAGGTCTACCGGAATGCGCCTTGAATATTGCTACCTCCTTGGCTGTGTCTTGGACTATTTGCTCCGGAAGATCATTTGCTATAACCAGAGTCAAAGGTTCAGTAGAAAGATCGATGTGTTTCTTATCCTCTGTAAAATCACATGGGATTGACTTGTAACAGAGTTCACTAAGTTTTATTCTGATTTCATCCGCGGCGATCTTGTTAGGACCATTTCCTACCACGGCCCAGTTTCGACTGCTGGGCCCATAGAGTTCCGCCAAGCTCCGTATGGAATCATTCTGTTTAAGCACTGACTCTATCAATCTGGGAAGTTCTTCCAGGGATTTGATTTCATGATAGATATTTTCGTCTGAAATAGCATTGAACTCTTTGGCTAAAAGGACTGCTGTAAGTTTGCCGGCGGCAACCTGGGAGTAAAATGCCTTGGTTGAGGCTACAGCCATCTCTACGTCTCTACCGTCACTGGTATAAAAATGAGAATTTGATTTTGCTACCAGGGGTGAATTCCTACGGTTGACTATTGAATGCACCCAAGCTCCCTGTGAGCTTGCTATGTCCACAGTCCTGTTGGTATCAGTAGTCGTCCCGCTCTGAGAGATTGCTATGAGTAGCGTGTCGTTCATAGATCTGTCCGGCATGAATCCGGACAATTCAGATGCTTTGTATGCTGAGACGGTAATGCCGAGCCCTTCGAGGGGCTTCTCAACAAGGTATGCGACTCCTTTTGCTGCAATTGACGCTGTCCCCTGACCGATAACTACGATCCTCCTGATCCGGGGTTGATTTGTGTCACGAAGGCGGTTAATGAGAGCTCCGAATGTTCCATGCCCTCCATCAATAAAGTTTACGGTTCTCCCTTGTTTGATGTATTTACCTCTGATTGTTTTGCGTATACTTGATGGCGCTTCGTGGATTTCCTTCTCAAAATAGTATTTGAAATCGCCCCGAAAAATATCTCGTGAATGAATATATATTGGCTCCGTCTTGATCTTGAATTCAGAAACATCTTCAAGAAAATACGCCTGGATTTTATCACCAGATTTAGTTGATATTACGACCTCAGTCCCGCCTTTTTCCAGACCTGAAAGGGGCAGGCAACTTCTTGTCCAGGCTGCTAAACCATAAACTTCCGACGCCAATATGAAGCCATCTGACGGTTGGCCTATAAAAAGGCTTTGGCCACTTCCTTTCTGGCCTAAAACAAGATCTTCAGGAAATTGCGGGTGTTGCATTACAACTGCGAGAGAGCCCTCACAACTGTTCATAAGTTCAGCAAATCTTTTGAAATAAATCTCGGAAAGACTTGTACCCAGACGGAAGAACACCGGAAGGATCTTGGCGTCGGTAGTAACAGTGGGATCTATTTTGTAGCCTCGCGAATGAACTACATTGGTGACTAGAGGGTTAAAATTGTCTACATCTCCATTTAGAACAAATTGCGAGTCCCTGTCACCTATGGATTCAAAATGTTCCTTTTCATACAACTCACCGTTCACAGGATGACAGTTCGATAAACTTATTATTCCATTGGATGCCCATCTTGTATGGGCTAAGATACTAACCTTTTTTGCAAATGCAGCGACCATCCACAGGTCGTCATCCTCTCCGACCGCTTTTCGGATGTGTCTCGTATTGTCCCCCAAATGCCCCACAAGGTTTGCGACCTTGAAAACAAATGTCACGACGAATCGTTGCTGGTCGAGCTTGATACCTGCGAAGTCAATTTTGACGCCATTTGCTACCTTTGAACGTCTCGTGGCAAACCAGTCCAGTTCCGTCAATTGAGTCATGATTTTGTCATTAACAATGATTAATTGAACAGAGATACCTGCGGAGTCCCGACCCCTGACCTCCAGTCTGTCTATATTCTCGAGAACTTTCTCAATAGACCACGCTACGAATCTTTGATGTCGATTTGGAGCTTTCTCCGACAGAACTGGATTGATCAATTCATTTGTTCTCGACACGTTTTTCAGAACTTCAGCTCGAATCTGCCATATAGTATCTCCGATATCCTGTCGAAGGCATTCCACCTCCTCAGTTCCAGCTTGATCAGAAATTTTGTTCAGAAGCTTCTCCAATAAATTGGCGAGATTATCAACTTCAGAAAAAAAATCGGGTTTGACGGAAAGTGCGAAATGAAAGGAAAATCTCATCATTTCGTCAAATTTTCCAATCACGCCGTCAATAGCCTCCCGCAATTGTCGAATCTCAAATGACCCAGCTTGTAGTTTGGTAAGTGAATCACTAATTTTGTAAACCCAATTTAGGTCCAGATCATTTTTCCATGCTTCGTTGCTGAGAAAACCGGCTATTCCACACACGTTGTTTACCTCGCGATACGTATTAATTTAGAAACGGCGCTTAGATTGGAATCCTCGCCCCATGAATGATCCAATCGGATAATTTGGTAACTGGTTCAACTTATGGTAATAAATCCTCTAGATGACAGAACGAGGTTAGCTGTGACTATTTGCTTCGTCAAGTGAATAATTATTTAGCAGTAATTCTTAGTTGTCTCTAGTATTTTTATTCAAATGGAGGAATTTACATTGATAGATTTTCACACTCACACTATTTTTAGTGATGGGGTCCTAATTCCTAGTGAATTGGTCAGACGGGCCGAGGTGTGTGGTTATCGGGCTATCGGATTGACTGATCATGTGGACGCTTCAAATTTGGATTTTGTGGTGTCAAGGATTGTGAAAGTAGCCAAAGAACTTAACAGACGAACCAAAATTTTTGTAATCCCAGGTGTCGAGATTACTCACGCGCCCCCTGACGAGATAGCTGAGTTGATCGCGGAGGCTCGAAATCTTGGGGCAGCCTTGATAATCACACATGGGGAATCTCCTGTTGAGCCTGTAGCTCCAGGCACAAATCATGCGGCTATTCTTGCGGAAACCGACATTCTGGCCCATCCTGGTCTTCTGTCAACAGATGACGCTATCCTGGCGAAACAAAAAAAAGTTTTCCTTGAGATAACGTCGCGAGCCGGTCACAGCCTCACTAACGGCCATGTTTTCCGGGTGGCCTCAGAGACAGGAGCCCAACTGGTCCTTAGTACTGACACTCATACACCAGACAATCTGATAACTCCTCAAAAAGCCGAATTGGTACTCAGGGGATCGGGAATGTCTAAAAGTGACGCAAGTCGGGTTCTTGACTCAAATCAAGCTTTTCTTGACATCCTTAAGGCTCGAATGGCCTGCTAGGCTCTCACTTGACTATGTTTCTCTTATTCAAAACAGTCACATTTGGCTTTCAATTTTAATCCTTGACCTTACAAGGTGTCCTCCATCTGACACTAACTTGCGAATGAATATATTTTTTGATAACGTTCCAGATTGGTGATAAATTGTCTAATTTACTTAAACAAGATGGAGCCCTTGACTCAGGTATTTTACTATGAAAAAAACCAGGCTTTCCCTTTCATTGACGTTCGTATTTGTCCTGATGATAATTTTTGTAGCTCTAGTCTTTTCGGTATCACGTTTCTTTGATGATGAGAGCAGTTCGGGTTTGTCGAATATTCTGGATCGAGGTGACAAGATCGGGGTTATACCAATTGAAGGAACCATTTCGACTGCTGATCAGACACTTAAAAATCTGAGAAAATTCATGAAAAGGTCCTCGATTCGAGCAATTGTTCTGAGGATCAATTCTCCAGGGGGCACAGTCGCCCCTGCTCAGGAAATTTATCGGGAGATCGAAAAAATCAGGAGGAAAAAACCTGTTGTGTCCTCTATTGAAACAGTAGGCGCATCAGCCGCTTATTATATAGCTTCGAGTACCGACAGGATAGTTTGCTCAAAGGGATCAATCACCGGAAGCATAGGTGTCATAATGATACTGCCGGATGTCCATAAAGTAATAGAAAAAATCGGAGTCAATGTTAATGTTATAAAAGCGGGGGCTTTTAAAGACATAGGGTCCGTAATTAGGGCTCCCGATGATAAAGAGAAGGATATATTGCAAAATTTTGCAAGTGAGGTACATGAGCAGTTTATTTCAGATGTTATCCACGGAAGAAATGGAAAAATTGACGAAGACAAGCTACGAAGCATAGCCGACGGACAATTTTTTACTGGGCAGAAGGCGAAGGAACTGGGACTTGTCGATTCAATTGGCAACTTCTATGATGCGATAAAGATTGCCGCAAACATGGGCGGAATAAAAGGCGAGCCTGAAATAGAATATCCCAAGAAAAAGTGGAATAGTTATCTTGACCTTTTCATGGATTCGGCTTCGCGAAGCGCTTTGAAAGTAATTGAATCCGCTGCGTCTGCGAAGGATAGTATGCCGATACTTCAATAGAAACAGTTTGGATCCCGGAACATTGTTTTGAGTTAATTTCCCCAATGATTTTATTTTCTGAAGATTCGTAGTAGATGTCACATTATTACGACACTGCTAGTATATATGAAAATACGGAGATTTTTTGATGGTTATTCAAGAATCACTAACCTTCGATGATGTTTTTCTGGTCCCCTGCTATTCAGAACAATTGCCTTCATCGGTGGATGTTCAAACAAGATTGACATCTTCCATCACTTTGAACATCCCCCTTGTCAGCGCCGCTATGGATACTGTGACAGAATCCGAGATGGCTATAAACATGGCCAGGCAGGGTGGAATTGGAGTAATCCATCGTAATCTCGGTATTCCCGAGCAAGTAAGAGAGGTCGATCGGGTAAAACGGTCCGAATCCGGAATGATCGTAGACCCGATAACCATACATCCGGAACAAAAGATATCGGATGCTCTCCAAATTATGCGAAAATATCATATTTCAGGAGTACCTGTGACTGTCGATGGTTACCTGAAGGGCATCCTTACGAATCGCGACCTCCGTTTCATTGAAAACCTCGATCTTAAGGTCGAGGAAGTAATGACAAAAGAAAACCTCATCACAGTGGACGAAAAGATCGGAATTGAGGAATCCAAGGCTTTGCTGCACAAGCACAGGATAGAAAAACTCGTAGTTGTTGACAGTGAGAACCGGGTCAAAGGTTTGATCACCATCAAGGATATTCAGAAGGCCATCATGTACCCAAACTCCGCCAAAGATGAGTTTGGACGTCTTCGAGTAGGCGCTGCAGTCGGAGTAGGGCCTGACAGGGAGGAGAGGGTTGAAGGGCTTTTGAGGCGTGGGGCCGATGTAATTATCGTCGACACATCACATGGTCACTCAAAAAATGTTTTAGATACAATCAGGGACATAAAGGCCAACTACAGGAACTGCCAGGTAATAGGAGGCAACATTGCAACACCGGAAGGCGTTCGTGATCTTGTCAAAGCTGGAGCCGACGGTGTCAAGATTGGTGTGGGACCTGGCTCAATCTGCACAACCCGAATCGTCGCAGGTGTAGGAGTGCCTCAGATTTCAGCCATACTCGAGTGCGCCAAAGTGGCGGATGAGTTGGGCGTACCAATCGTTTCCGATGGAGGCATCAAATACTCCGGGGATGTCACCAAGGCATTAGCTTCCGGAGCCAGCACAGTGATGATCGGTGGACTTCTTGCTGGCACGGACGAGAGCCCTGGAGAAATGGTTCTTTACCAGGGCAGGTCTTACAAATCGTACCGTGGGATGGGTTCGCTTGAAGCGATGAAGGAAGGTTCACGTGATCGTTATGGGCAACATGAAGGTGTGGCGGAGCACAAACTGGTACCCGAAGGTATTGTCGGTATGGTTCCGGCAAAAGGGCCGGTGGCTGATTCAATTACACAACTGATTGGAGGGCTGAAAGCCGGTATGGGTTACCTTGGGGCCAAAACGCTCGGAGAACTCAGGTCTAAAGCTAGATTTATCAAGGTTACGGCCGCAGGTTTGAAGGAATCCCATGTTCACGACGTGGTTATAACTAAAGAGGCGCCAAACTACAGGCGAGAATCATAAAATAATTTCAGAGCTTAAAAATGCTGCGAACCTTAATATTCGGCGTTACGGGATATACTGGGATAGAGCTTGTTAGAATCCTATCACGGCATCCTCATGTGTCTATAATTGCCGGCAGTTCACGAACATGGGCTGACAGGAAGGCGAGTGAGGTTTTTCCATACATTTCTTCTGACAACAATTTTCCTATCACTGAACTTCATCCTCTGCTGGAGAAGCCTGATGCGGATGTCGCCTTTCTTGCGCTGCCGCATGGAGATTCGGCTATTGCAGCCCGGCGTCTACTTGATTCGGGGGTCAGGGTAATAGACCTTTCAGCGGATTTTCGTCTAAAAGATCTCGCGACCTACGAGTCCTGGTACGGTAAGCACAAGGATCCTGGTTTGCTAGATCGCAGTGTTTACGGGTTGGCCGAAATTCATAGAGAAGAGGTCCGAGGGGCCGATCTGGTTGCTAATCCAGGTTGCTATCCAACAACAGTAATTTTGGGAATTGCGCCCGTAACAAATGTTAATGGAGTCGACACTTCTTTTCCTATTGTAGATTCAAAGTCAGGAATATCGGGGGCGGGCAGGGGAGCGAAACTGAACACCAGTTTTTGTGAAGCAGGAGAGGGCTTTAAGCCATATGGAGCCACTGGCCACAGGCATATTCCGGAAATGGAACAAGAACTTTCACAACTATTCGGTAAAAAAATTACTGTCAGATTTACGCCTCACCTCATTCCAGTAAGCCGAGGTATGGTAAGCACGATCTACTTAAAGGTCTCGCCTGAACTGGATGACGGTCATTTGAGAGAAGTTTTTAAACAATTTTACAGGGATGAACAATTTGTAAAAGTGCTTCCTAAAGGCGTTTTCCCCGACACTGCAAGAGTTAGGGGATCAAACCAGGTTCACATAGCCGTTGAAATCGATGGAAGAACTCACTTTGCTATTATTATGGTGGCTATTGACAATCTCGTCAAAGGGGCCTCCGGAGCGGCTGTTCAGAATATGAACATTATGTACGGCATGGAAGAAAACACTGCATTGAAGGCTCTGCCGTTATTCCCCTGATCCATTACAGATAAAGACCTTTTAACAATGCTAGCCAAGATGGCAAGGTGATTATAATGACTTCGAAAAAGAAAGAAATTGGGGTTGATATGGGCTTAACGGAAGAAGAAAAAGCTCAACTCAGAGATTTGTGCAAGGCCGTAGTGGAATCAAGATGCAGAGGGTTGAAGGTTCCTTCATGCAAGTCTAGATCCGAAAAACTCAATGAAAAGTGCGGAGCTTTCGTCACTATAAACAAGAAGGGCATGCTGAGAGGCTGTATCGGATGGCTGAATGCCACCAAACCCCTCTATGAGACCGTTCAGGAGATGGCAGAAAACGCCGCTTTCAAAGACCCTCGTTTCAGGCCAGTTTCTGAGGATGAACTCGAATTTCTGGATTACGAAATCTCTGTGCTGACTCCCTTTCGTAGGGTTCAGGATATTGAGGAAATCCAGGTTGGGAAACATGGGATACTTATTCGTAACGGCGCAATGTCCGGGCTGCTTTTACCACAAGTAGCGGCAGAACGAAATTGGGACAGAGTGACTTTTTTGGGAGAAACCTGTCGAAAGGCAGGGTTGCCAAGGGACATGTGGAAGGATCCAGATACAGAAATTTATATATTTTCCGCAGATGTTTTCTAAGATGTTCAAAATTGACGAATTCCACGTGAACCTGCAACTTCGGACTGGTTTGTCAAGGAGAAGACAGTGATTTGTCCCAAATGTGGCAAGGAGTTCGATACGGCGCCAAGTGTGACTCAATTGTGCCCTGATTGTTTCAGGCTCGCTATGGAGAGTGGACAAAAGGAAGGGTTTGGCCCGAATTCGTCTTTCAGAGGTTCAAACTGGTATTGTCCGTGGGAGGATGAACAGGGAACAGGTTTTACTCAGGGCCTGCTCCAGACCTTGAGGCAATCTTTATTCAACCCTACCAGCTTTTTTAGACGTTTGCCACTCAATGGGGGATACAAGTTTCCGTTTCTCTATGCGTTGGTTGTTTCATCAATTGCAATCCTGGCGACGTATATGGCTTCCACGATCCTTGATCACAAAGCCATGCAGGAGGGGCATCACGAAATGCTTTTCATGGGACCCGGGTTCGGTAGCCTCATTTATGTGTTGCTCGTAATTAGTCTGGAGATTTTTATCAAACCGGTTGTTTTGTTTATATGTCTGTTGGCTTTGGGCGTTAGAAACGCCTCATTGGAGGGCGCTTTCAGGATAAGTTGTTATTCGATGGGGCCAGAAATCTTCAATGTAATCCCACTGTTTGGGACCCTTGTTGCAGGCGCCTGGGAGTTTGTAATTCTTGCCATAGGGTTAAAGGAAGGGTTCTCAATCGGGACAGGCCGGGCGATAATAGCAATTCTTCTTCCGGTAATCGTCACCGCCTCATTTTTGATCATTTTGATAATATTGGCTATTGGTAGTTTTCTCTGGGGTAATCTATTATAAGAGTAATTCAAAAGCAGAATTCGACAGGCATACTCAGACGCTCAATGGCTTGCGATTCGAAATGAACTACTATTTCGGGCATGTTTGCCGTTGATAATTCAATCTCTACGAAAAGTGGTCTGTCCTTAGTATTTTTCGGATCGTAGATTAGCCAGCAAAAACGGCAAGGGAGTTGTGTCATGGTTTGGCAATGTACGGAATAGGCTGGTTGGTCCGTTCCGCCAATTGAAACCCATCCTCTTGGAGGGTCTAACACGCCACATGCCCAATCAATTTCCAGGTTAAGCCGTGGATCTACCATTTGAATACAGAATTCCATGGATTTTCCAGCCGCCACGATGTGGTTGCGCTCAACGAGTTCGACCGTGTCGACATGGGAGGAAAATTGCCAGTTATGAACAATTTCATGTGACCCCGTACCTGAAATATTTTCTACGAGAATCCATATTCTCCTTTTAAGCAATATTAGAGTCCTCTTCAACTGAGAACTGTTTCCCTGAAGGTCGCTCAGTTCTTTGGACACTCCAGTCACGGCCATAAAATTGGCTCCCTCAAAGGTCTTTATAGAGTCTCCCCGAGGTTTAATCCTTTCTTGAATTGGCTGAGTATTTCTCAGAG
Organism: Deltaproteobacteria bacterium; assembly: GCA_023474025.1. Classification (GTDB taxonomy): domain Bacteria; phylum Desulfobacterota; class Desulfomonilia; order Desulfomonilales; family Desulfomonilaceae; genus CAJBEZ01. Next base: position 3,278 of record JAMCYH010000350.1, on the reverse strand, counting down.
GCTCAATTCCATCGACAACAACCGCATTGTGGGCTAAAGCTGATCGATAGTGGGAAGTCAGCATTCCCGGGGCATAGCCGGTTATTCCAGGGTCTACAAGCCAAGGAGTGGCGCCATCAAAGATTTCAAAGGATAAAAGATCATTATGCGCATGAAAGGCCCCGGCTGGTCCGGCCCTAAACAAAGCCCAGTGATGACGGTTTTCCTCAACCGTTCGAATGACGCAAATTCCGACGTCTTGAAACATCCTTAATCCACTTCGGTTTGGCGGTATGCCGCTCTTACCGTTTGAAGCCATCCATTCAAAATCCGGTCTGTTAAATACTGAAGCGGCGTTGAAGAGAATCTGGCTGTAGTTTCTATCAATCCCACCGGAATCATTTATTGAAGGCCACGTAAAATTTGGTCGGGCAAGATTCATCAAATATTCAAAGCCTTTTTCCAGAGTCTTGTAGAATGACGATGGTAGAAAATGTCCTGTGAACTCTGCTACTCGTGTCACTTCGAGCAGAGCGTTTATACAAATCGCATGGTAAAGAGGGGAAATTTCAAAATGCGCACCATCTGGGAAAAATTGACATTTAAGCTCGTCAAATAGTCGACCCAATCCGGTTTCAAACCATGTTGTCGAATCCCGAAAAACAGGGAAAAGCAGTCCGACCAGAGCAAGCGCTGAGGACTCAACAATAATCCAATTGTTCGGATGTCCTTGGTGATCCATAAGGCTTTGAGCATGTTCCCATATTGACCTGAACATAAGTTTTTTGGTGCCGGTAGAGAATAAATGATGTGGCCAAATAATTCCCATGATCCAAAACCATTCCCTTAGTCGCCATGCGACCGTAAGGGTTTCCCAAGTCGGTCCTGCTCCGCCGTTTGAACCAACGGGCGCTGGATGCGCCAGAATCCAGTCCTTGACGATTGAGTCTATTGTTGGCACTATGCGCTCTTCACCCGTCTGTACGTATCCTTTAACCAATGAACGGAGGAAGTGATGTCGGTGCAAGAAATGAGACCATTCCAACTCGCCCAAAGGATTAGCTTCCCAAAAGAGATTTTGGTCGACTTGCTGTCCCATTATTCTACCGTTCAAAACATCTGAGGGGGTTCCGACAGGGTAAAAATGAGGAGGAGGAGAGTAGAGGTCCGGGTCTTGGGCGGAAAATGGAATAATACTATTTCGGAAATCGACACTGGTTTTGTTTGACGAAAAAAGGGTCGATTCAGCGTTCCTTGTAAACGGAGATTCGTCGATGGATCTCCAGTCTATCAACAACCTTTCCAGTCCTTGGTCCGTCAGTCTCGGTCCTTCAGGGAATAGACGTTTTTCAATATCAAGACTGTGAAACTCTATCTTCAAATTTCTGGAACCGGAAAAAAATTTGTCGTGGCGAAAAGTGATTTCCAGTTCTTCAACATTTTTCCAGTCAGACTGCTTCCCGTACTTTCCGAAACAGTTAAATGGAAATCCCAGCTCTATAACAGGTCCTGGGTGAAGGACCTCTCTACCTCCTGAAAACGCATAGCATTCCTGATCTCGAGCCCCAACCGGAGACACGTGTTTGATTTTGACTTCCACTAACAAGGGATGATCAGAAACGTTACGCATGATCAATATAAGGAAATTGAACGCCGAGAGGTCTCTGGATTTAAGCGCACTATGAATGGTGACACTGTCATTTCCCGATATGGTCATTCTATCGGCTTTCAGTTCAAATTCGTGGCAGTTGGTGACATCTTCCGGTTTGACCAAAGTCCAACGAAACAGGATTGCGTCCATCTTGAAATCCGAATCACTCAGAGGAGGGTTTTTCATGTCAATTTACAATCGCTTTTTCTGGACAACTCTTGAAAAGTTTTTTGAGCCAACAACTTTGGGTCGCTATCAGTCAACAGAGACATAGCCGGAGTCCGACGGGATTTTGCAACAATTTCGAAAAATGAATCGCTAAGCAACCCACTACCGGACAATATCCCAATAACCTTTTCAGCTGTAAAATCGTCAAAGGCTATAGTGAATTCATTCAATGTCCCTATGCCGCCCCCCAGAAAAATCGCGATATCGGCACTACGCATGAGAACGACATTCCGGCCCTTGTTTCCCATACCTGTAAACATCGTCACATCGCTGTCGGTCGGATAGCGGTAACGTTCGATATGTTCAATTCTATTAGCTGCCGGAGATACCGCCAGTGTTAAGCCGCCGACGGTTCTTGCTCCCAACGCGGCTTTGTGTGGCAGCCCCGTGCAACCTCCAGTGAGAACTATGCCATTTAGTCTTCCAATCTCTCTACCCAGCTGGAAAGCCTTTCCAGATATTAGTGAACTGCTGGGTTCGCGGGCTGATCCTAGAACGGCAACTTGAGGTCGTTGTAAAAACAATTCTGAAACTCCTAATTATTAGATGGCTACAATGATAACGGGAAATAGTGCAAAATCAAAACTCAAAAAGAAATTCTTCAAGAATTCAAGAATCCATCTCAGATTGGGAATTATCCTGTAAAGGTTTTTAAGAAAGGGTTTGGAAGGTTGATTGTAAGGATTCCAAGCCTTTTCCAATTTGACTATAGATCTGACTTAGGCTGGCTTGTTTTACAGCTTGTTTTATAACTCTTGACACGTCTCGTCTTAAAATATAATTTTGTTAGTCCAGTTCCCTCAGATTGGATATGCTGATAATGAAACAATACGGCGCTGTCATCCTTGCCGCCGGCAAGGGGACGCGTATGAAATCCAGTTATTGCAAGGTGCTGCATCCAGTATGTGGGCGACCTATGTTGGCTTATGTTTTGGATGCGGTAAGGTCTCTAAATGTAAACAGGGTCGGAATAGTAATCGGTCATCAGGCCGAAGAAATCCTTTCTCGTTTTGATTCGGTTGATTTGAATTTTGTGAAACAGGAACCGCAACTGGGGACGGGGCATGCCGTAAAGCAATGTTCCGGTTTGTTCAGAAATTTCGACGGTCACTTGTTAATTATCTGTGGAGACACCCCTCTGATTAAGGTGGAAACTCTTGCAGATTTTATAAGGTTTCATGATGAAGCATCCAGCATGATAAGTGTGCTAACGACAGAATTGGCCAATCCTTTCGGTTACGGCAGGATTGTGAGAGACAAAAATGACCATGTCGCAAAGATAGTCGAAGAGAGGGACGCTGACAAGTTCCAAAGGACTATGAGGGAAATAAACACTGGCATATATATGGTTGAATCCAATCTTCTGTTCAGTCTGCTTGATAAGGTAAAAGCTGACAACTCCCAGAAGGAATACTACCTC
>JAMCYH010000079.1 GCA_023474025.1 Deltaproteobacteria bacterium | reverse complement strand
AGCGTCCACAATGGCTTTTGTAGACAATCTGAGTTTCGATTCAACAGCCTCAATGCAGAGAGATATTATGGAAGGACGACCTTCAGAACTTTCCGAGCAACTTGGGGCTGTAGAGCGTCTTGGACAGGAGGTAGGGGTTCAGACACCTCTTATTTCAACCCTGTATTCGAGCCTGCTACCGCAGGAATTGAGAGCCAGGGGTAAGGTTGCATTCTGACTACCGCAGCCTCAGGTAACACACCGGATCTTTTCAGGTTTGCAACGGTATTTCTAGTTTGCCTTTTTGGCGCCCAATGACGTGCCCGCTTTCAACAAGCGGGCCACTCTAACAGCCGCTTTTTCAACAAGCTCTTCCGCAGATCGCATACATTCGTCAAGCGTCATGGGACATGGCACGATACTAACCACAGCATTTATCCCTTGTTCCAGGATATCATCGGCCCCATGCCCGAGACTACCCGATATACAGATGGCAACTTTATTGAATTGTTTGGCAAGCTTACCTACTCCTACCGGCGCTTTCCCAAACGCTGTCTGATAATCGGTCATGCCCTCCCCTGTTATTACGACGTCCGCATTTCGGATGAGCGAAGCTAACCCAACCGCTTCAAACACAATTTCAACACCGGTTCGCAAAATTGCAGGAGTAAAGAGCATTAGACCAGCGCCCATGCCACCTGCGGCGCCTGCCCCAGGTATGTCTGCGACATATCTGCCAGTGGCTCTACCAGCAATTTCAGCAAAATTCCTGAGCGCATTGTCCAATTCGGTAACTATTTTGGGGGTAGCTCCTTTTTGTGGCCCATAAACTGCGGATGCGCCTCTCGGCCCATATAACGGATTGTCTACATCACAGGCTACGACGATTTCAGATTCTTTCAAACGGGGATCAAGTAAATTCACATCAATCTCAGCCAATCGTGAAAGGTCTCCTCCGCCTGGGGCCAGTTCTCTTTTTTGCGAATCCAGGAACCTGATTCCAAGGGCTTGAGCCATTCCAGCGCCGCCGTCATTTGTGGCGCTTCCACCTATTCCCATGATTAATTTTCTGAAGCCGTTATCCAGCGCTGACTTTATTAACTCGCCAGTACCATAGGATGACGTGTTTCTGGGATCCCGTTTTTCAGGCGGCACAAGAGGCAGGCCTGAAGCTGCGGCCATTTCAATGACAGCGATACGGTTATCACCAAGGATACCCCAGAAACTTTCTACTGGATCTCCAAGAGGTCCTTTTACTGTTTCCCGTACAATTCTCCCTCCTGTTGCCACGACCAGGGCTTCGACCGTTCCTTCACCGCCGTCAGCGATGGGGACCTCAATGATTTCCGCATCCTGAAATATCTGGAGAATTCCCTTTTTAATGGCTTTCGCCACCTCAACGGCTGAAAGGCTGCCTTTGTAGGAATCTGGAGCCACTATTACACGCATGGATTGTCTAGCCTCTCTAGCTCATAAACCAGTAGATTATTGGAGCTATGATGATTCGGTAACAGCCAAATGGCACAAAAGTCCACGTCCTGAGCAAGGCCATAAAAGTTTTTATTGCCAGACAGGCGAAAACGAATGATACTACCAATCCCACCAGGAAAAAGGGCAAGTCAGATGCGGCAAATAAGGCCCAGTTCTTGTAGAGATCGTAAACAGCGGCGGCAGTCAATATCGGCACTGCCGCAATGAATGAATATTCCGCGGCAATCCTGCGATCCAGACCGCAAAACAACCCTCCCAATATGGTTGACGCCGATCTCGAAACCCCAGGCCATAAGGCCAGGCATTGAATTAGCCCTATTTTTAAGGCCTGCGAATAGTTAACATCATCTATTTTGAAAATTTTGGGAGAGGGTTTCAATCTTTCGGCTACTATGATTGCTATCCCACCTACGCCTAAAGCCCCAGCTACAGTTAGTGGACCGAATAAATACGTCTTTATGGCATGGTGGAAAATGGCTCCCACGATTACAGCCGGGATCGTTGTCAGAACAAGCAGGATGATGCCTCGCCAGCCTGAGAAACGTTCTTCTTGTGGAACTGATATGAATGGTATCAATCCCATGAATCGATGCCTAAACATAACTACTGCCGCCGAGATAGCCCCAATCTGTATAAATACCTGGAAGCAGGTCGCTTTAGGGCCCGTAAAATTGAGAGCGGCCCCCACAACAATTAGATGGCCTGCTGATGAGACAGGCAGATACTCAGTGAGCCCCAGGACTATTCCAAGAATTACCGCTATCCAAATATCACCCATTGATTGACCGCCTCCTTGATCACTTTCCAGCAGGTTTCTATAACATAACTATGTGCGGCATGCCAGTGTGGAGGCGGTTTGTTTTTTGTTGAGCGTTCCTTAATATTTCATCGTCAATTGTACTAAAGAGTTGGTTCGAGTATTTCCACATATGGTTTTGCTTACTGGTAGACAATTGGAGACCCTCCTGTTTGAGGGAATTTTCACATTCATTATATTGGTCAATAACTGAGTAACACGTCCACAAAGACCAACCAGAGCTCTTTCCATGACTATAGACACTGATATTCCTTTTTGACCCTGTCGTTGCAGTCTCCCTTCAATTGTTAAAACTTCACTGGTTAGGATGAGCTTGGCAAATCTATTCTGAGCCTTGGGAAAAACAACTACATCAAGAAGCCCCTTTTCGTCTTCCAAAGTCAGAAACATTACCCGTTTTCCTGATTTGGTCGGCGGAGTGTGAACTATGATAACTAAACCGGAAATTCTGACGGTTGAACCCGTGGGCATACGTTGTAAATCTCTGGAAGTCACTACTCTCTGTTTCTTTAAAAAATTCCGGATTGAAGTCAGAGGATGCCCATGACAGTAGACGCTCATTGATATGGCTTCTCTATATGCTTTTTCAGCGCTTTGTAACTCAAATGATTGACCATGTTTCATAAGTAGTTCACCTCAAACAGTCCGTAGTGTTTACTTGTTGTCAGTATAGAGAGTAAATGCTCTCTATACAAGCAGAAACATATCAAATCGAAAAGAATGAATCCCTTTTTACTCTAATGGCATATTATTTATAAAAGCTGAAAAATCGATCTATTAATGGCTTAAGGAGGCAAACATGAGCAATGCGGCCATATTACTAAGCATGATGTTGACTCCTGCAACAGTCTTAGCTGGAATCGACTCCCGAACGATAGAGTACAGAGGCGCTGGAGCAGTGTTGGAAGGATATCTGGCATATCCAAAAGCCATCCGGCAGAAGCGCCCAGGAGTACTCATTGTACCTGACTGGATGGGCGTAGCAGAGCCTTACAAGGTCATTGCCAACAAACTTGCCGATATGGGGTATGTAGCCTTTGTCGCAGACATTTACGGCAAAGGCGTTCGACCATCAAATAGCCAGGAAGCCGCAGAACAAGCCAGCAAATACAAATCAGACCGAAACCTGCTTCGACAAAGGGTCCTTGCAGGATTTGAAGAACTAAAGAAGAACACCGACGTTGACCAAGACCGTATGGCAGCCATTGGTTATTGCTTTGGCGGCACAACAGTAATTGAACTTGCGCGAGCGGGAACTCCTGTGGCTGGGGTAGTAAGTTTCCATGGTGGACTGGATAGCCCTTCACCGGCGGACGGGAAGAATATTAAAGGTAAGGTCCTAATTTTGCATGGAGCCGACGATCCCCTGGTCCCACCGAAGGATGTGGCCGCATTTCAGGAGGAGATGAGAAAAGGCCGTGTTGATTGGCAAATGATATATTATGGCGCCGCCGTTCACTCGTTTACCCAGAAGAATGCAGGGAACGACAAATCAAAGGGGGTCGCCTATAACGAAAACGCCGACGGACGATCCTGGGAGGCTATGAAACAATTCTTCAAGGAAATTTTCAATCAGTAACCCAAAAACGGCGGTGAACCGCTCAAGTAAACGCTTCACGAAACAAGGGTTCTGTATGAATGCTTGAGTACCCCACCTCGATTAACGGCCTGTATTTAACCTGACAAAAAGGATTGCCCTGGACAGACGCTAAAGGCGGGTCGGGTAGAGACAGGTGGAAAACAGGGCAGCCCTATGCCATCATGTAAGAATCATGTTCATTTAATAATTCGTTTCGACTAGGATCTTGTTAAATGAGAAATTCCAAAAACAAAAAATTTATGGTGAACTTTAATCATCCCAAGGAATAGAATTCAGACGGCGATCGAGTTTCCGGAAATAAACATCTGTGGTCCATGTTGTTCCATACTTGATTTCAGCGCTTTCCCCCATGGAACGCCTTCCTATGACCGCAAACGGTGAATCCCCAAATCTATCTTGATGGGCCTTTGCAATGAGCTGATGCACATCAGTGTAAATGTAATCCGGGTCCTTTTCCAGAAGAAACGCTTTTAATATTGAATCCTTGGGAAGAGACGGCAGTGCTTCCTGCGCTGCGAGAAGAGTTTCAGAGCCCTCAATGTCCAACTTTCCATGTTTGTCACGACGTAACAAGTCCCCATCTATACCTATATTGCGCCCAGAGAGGTCTCTTATCCTGATCTGTTCCATCATATTCCTACTCGAAAAGAAACCATAATTGTAGTCCATTCCTACAAAAAAAAGCCAGGAAAGTTCCGGGCCATGAGAATTCCATGCCGCATATTGAATAAATGCCGGCTTCAGCGCGGCAACCCCGGCATCCACTCCGCCATTGATTGTGTACATGTATTCAATCAACTCGTCGTCAGAAAAATTTTCGCCACGCTCCTTCATGACTTGACGGGCCGTAGAAAACTTAAGCTGCATGGATCCTTTGGACCTGATGACATTAGTAAGCTTGTTAATTTCCCGATTGACAACATTTCTGACCACTAACGGAAGTTTTGCGGCATCTGATTTCAAATCTTCCGCTATGTTCCTGGCGACCAGCTCAATTTCCCATTCTGTCTTACAGGCGATCAATCTGGTATAATAACGGTCCTTATATTCACCGTACAATCTGGCTACAGGAGGAATGGCCATCAGAGTTCCATGTTTCTGGTACAGCTTCTCTTCCGCTCTGGCTAACATGTTTTCCATATTGCGATCTCTCGATGGATCTATCGCAAGTGGGTTAGCATGAAATCCGGATTCAATCGATATTATCGAGACTACAAGCCCTAGGAGTTCTTTGCACAGTGGCAGTTGATTTCGTTCCAAAGCGAATATTATTGCTTCAATCCACGCCTTTTGCATACTCAGAGGACAATTCCAGGGCTTGGTTGATATGAACCTGGATAACCAGCGGTAGGCCGAATCGCTGTCAAGGATTTGAACCGATTGCCGCATTAGTCGGTCCTCATTTTCCAGTGATGGGCCTATAACTTTTCTGAATTCATTTTTCTGTTTCAGAACCTGATCGGCCTGATCGTCTTGTCCTATGTTGAAAGGATGGTGTGAAAAATCAATCTGTGGTTGATCGTTCGGAGTTCCATGATCTGCGTTGTTAAAAGAGGATTTTTTTATAACATCAACTTTTTCATCGGACCAAATAGACATTTGACCCGACCACGCTTGAGGAACCAATAGAACATATCCTGCAAAAAGAGTGAGCGAAATCAGAAACTTCAAATTATGCTTTATACAATGGCGCCTGAAAGATCCTGCAACTCCATTTCCTATTGCAAATAGAAATTTTTCAGTCGCCAAAATTCAACTCCTATAAATCCTAGGCTATCATCGATTCAGGTGGCCTAAAATTCTTTAAGGCAAAATATACTGTACCAAACAGTCTCGCAATAGTCTTCATGATTTGTTACAACATTTCAGTTCATTGAAATGGCGCTCTTGAACTTACGTCATTCGGTTCGTTGCAGTGTTCCCATTACCGTGATATGTTTTTTGAAGTTCGTCGACGTTTTCCTGAGACAACTTTATTGAACCAAAGCGCACCAATCCTTAGCCAATGAAAATCGGTTTTTACCTGAATATCGTAGAACGTCCCATTTTACTAAAGTTCAACTGGTGACTTTTTTCGATGGATGAATGACAACTGTTGATCGTATTTCTGAAGAGGTAAAGGGAGGGCCTATTGGAAATCAAACTCACAGAACAAGGCAACATTCTGGTTGTTGCCGTAACGGGCCGACTTGACACATTGTCCGCCCCGTCTTTTGAGAAAATGGTTGAAAACCGTATTTCCAAGGCAACAAACAAGGTCATACTTGATTTAAAAGACCTCCAGTATGTTAGCAGCGCCGGCCTAAGATCATTCCTCGTTGTTGCTCAAAAAGGAAAAGCGCTGGGTGGTTGTGTTATTTGCTGTTCGGCCAGTGGTTTAGTCAGGAAGGTACTTGAAATAAGCAAGTTTTGTCAGATCTTACCGGAGTTTGACTCGCTGGAAGAAGCTTTAAGACAAAACCGGGTTTAATTTGGTGAGGATGAGGAAACGCAAAACAAACCATGTTCCGCTGGATCCAAACAAGCATTAACGCTAAAATAGCCCTGGTTGTATTATCCACAATGAGCCTGGTCTTAATCCTTGTTTTGGGCATAACGGGAGTTTTTTCCTATTCTTTCGTAAAGTCGGGCGCCAAAACTGACATTTTGAAGCTCGCGGCCGCAACTGCAAGCCGTCTCTCCCAGGAACTATCTAGTGTAGCCACACTGACCAGAAACCTTGCCTATTCATTGCAGATCGGCACATGGGACAAAAAATCAGTTAATGATCTGTTGATGACTGTTGTAAAAAAAAATAGGGATGTCTATGGTTCCACAGCTTCTTTCGGACCTTATGAATTCGACCGCCAATTGAAGGCCTATGCTCCGTATTTCTATAAAGGGCTCGATGGAATCACTTTCGTTCAACTTGCCGATTCGTACAATTACTTTGAGAGGGACTGGTTCAAGAAGCCGTTTGAGGAAAAGATTCCGGTCTGGAGCCCACCGTATTTTGACACTGGCGGTGGCGAAACTCTCATGATTACGTATTCGTGTCCATTTTTTAACACGATACTAAATCAGTCGGAACCTAAAGTTAGAGGAGTGCTCACTGCTGACATTTCGTTGGACCATTTAACTGAAATGGTTTCGGCAATCAAGGTTGGCGATGCCGGCAGCGCTTTTCTTATATCAAACGACGGAACACTGATCGTCTGGCCAGAAAAAGATCTTGTTATGCGGGAAACCATTCTGGGTTTGGCGGGACATCGGGGTGACAACAAGCTCAAGGGAGTTGCGCAAAAGATGTTGCGCGAGACAAGTGGATTCTGCGACGCCGGCGTAAGCCTGAGTAAAAATGACTCGTTCCTCGCGTTTTCCAGTCTCCCTACTTTTGGTTGGAGATTAGGCCTGATAATACCCAAAAACGAATTGTTCGCAAATACCTACATGCTCGAGAAAATTTTATCTTTTGTTGGTCTCGGGGGATTGATTCTACTGTTCACGCTGAGTCTTCTCGTTGCTCGTTCGATTTCGGCCCCTCTGAAAAATATGACGTTTGCAGCAGGCAAGGTCGGCGAAGGGTATTTTGATATAGATTTTGTGGAGAAGAACAGGCTGGACGAAGTTGGAACGTTGGCGCGCTCTTTCATGGAAATGGCACGGGCGTTAAAAAAATATATGTCGGATCTTACCGCAGCTACCGTAAATAAGGAAAGAATCGAAAGCGAATTGAGGATTGCATCTGACATCCAGAAAAGCATGCTTCCCTCAATCTTTCCTCCTTTTCCTGACCGGGAAGATTTTGATATTTACGCTCTAATGCGGCCTGCTAGAGAAATTGGTGGAGATTTTTTCGATTTCTTCCTTCTCGATGAAGATCACCTTTGTATTTCAGTAGGTGACGTTTCCGGAAAAGGTGTCCCTGCCGCTCTCTTTATGGCTGTCACAAAATATTTGATTGAGGCTTCAACTGGTGTGGATACGCAAATATCCATGAGCCTGGAAAAGGTAAATAGCCTCTTAGCGAGGAATAACGAGACGTGTACGTTTGTGACCGTTTTTCTTGGGGTTTTGGATCTTAAAAGTGGTGAATTTGTTTACGCCAACGCTGGTCATAACCCGCCCCTTATATGGACGGAAAACGGGGAAGTTCAATTGCTTGAAACTATTGGAGGCCCACTTCTCGGTATCCTTGATCCCGCTAATTTCGCTATCGGAAAAGCCACTTTAGTTCCTGACGGAAGGTTACTCGTATACACAGATGGTGTAACTGAAGCTTTCGATAGAGGAGGCAATGTCTTTTCTGAAGAACATCTTATTGAGATAGTAAACCGTAATCGGAACCTTGATGCCAGATCTATTGCTCAAACGGTCTTGAAAGAGATAGATCAGTTTTGTGAAAACGTTTCACAGTCGGATGACATTACAATTATGGCCCTTCATTACACTCCAAACGAAAAAGACCATGAAAAGTCGATAGAACGGTCAACTCTGCGGTAAAAATGGTGGCCCTTAACGCTGAAGGTGGCGGCAAATTGCCGTGATTAAAACAAGCTGGTCGCTGGTCGACACAGAGAAATTCCAAGTGGAATGTGGGTGCTAGCTGCGATGTCCCTGCTTTTTTTTATTTTTTTCCCCTATCGATAAGACATCAGATTGTTTTATTCTTTATAGAATGTGAGACGAACGATGTTTGAGCTTCCTAAACGGTCATAGGTAATCTTGTCTGTAATATTACACATGAGTCTAATTCCGAGTCCTCCGATTCTTCGCTGAGAAATGTCAACAGCCTGGACATAGCTTGGAGCATCTGACAAAAGGTCGAAAGGTTTTCCTTTATCCAGGATTTCTATTGTCAATCCCGACGGGTTATGGTCGGTTATGCAATTAAGCTCAATCACGCCGGGTTCATTATTGTACGCGTAAGAGCAAACATTGACAAAAGCTTCTTCCACGACCAATTCAACTGATAGAATTTTCTCGTCCGAAAAACCATGAGCCTTCGCACATTGGGCCGCAAACGATACAGCCTCGTTCATGTAACTTATTTGAGCCGGTAATTGCAGAGTTTTCAAATTGTTTGCCAGCCGAAGATTATGGAAAAATTTTCATCGAAATGCCCATAGTTACCCGGATAAGTGATCTATGATTTACGAGTTCCTATTCCAATCTTCCCGAATCATCCTGAAGATTTCTTTTCCCCTGTCTGAATAAAGCTGGATCCCTTCGAAATAGGGATCTGTTAGCACTTTTTGCATCAATATTCCGTCCTGATTAAACCATCGCGGGGCGATCCCACCAAAGAAGTATCCATGACTCCTGCATACATCGACTGCGTGTCCAACGCTCTTTACACCAAGATTAAGCCAAACCTGAATGATCTTGATATTTGAATCAACAAATTCATTTTCACTATCCACCAAAACAGTTTCAAAATCTGCTCCTAAACGCTGAACAAATATCCTCGCAACCTGAGCAAATTCGAATACCTTGGATTCAAAAGCAGTTTTTGTTCCAGAAGGTAAAGCCTCTTCCGAAAAATGGAAATCCCGTTGATCGTCAAGCCTGGAATAGATGAAAACCAATTGATCCTTGTAGACCGAGGGAACGAATACTTCATGCTGAAACGGTCTGTAGGTTCTGAAAACGATTAGGGACGCTACTCTTCCGGAATTCAAACGCTCCTTGCTGTATGCTTCAGCAGGCATCAAGGCAACCTCTAATCCTGTCTCGAAAAACTGAAAAACATCAATGGCTTTTTGCATGATCAAATGATTGCAGACAGTCTCACCAAAGATCGCATCCAGGGACCTCTGTTTAGGCGCCCACTCATTGTAGCCGAATTGCCATATCCTTTTATTGACATGGAGATTCCTGAATTCTTTGATCACCAGTCCGGCCGCCGCTTCGTAGAGACGTCTGTAAGGAGCGGACCGGACGAAGTTGCCAACACCAACAATATTACCTGTAGCTGTTTTAGCTACAATTGTCAGATATTCCGCTTCCCGGTTAGCTCGCACCAAGCTTTGGGCGTCATAAAATATCTTGATCGGATATTCATCTCCATAAACGGATCTAAAACAAGCTACTACCGCTTCGGCGTCTTCGGGCTTTAACTGTTCTGGCTTTATGTCAAAGTCCTCTTGTTCATTTTCTGAATTCATCGTGATTGCCTTTACGCTGTGACGTTGACTTTGTAGCGTTTTCGGTTCGTTAGTGTAACCAGTGGAACAACCGTAAGCAAAAACAGACCACTTATTGCAAAAAGATTGAAATAACCATAATGCCCCAGGATGATTCCACCTGCCAAAGGCCCGAGAGAAAACCCCAACTGAAACATTTCCGTGGCCAGATTAGCGTTCAAGCCTCTGAACTCAGGAGATGAAACGTCGTAGAGAGAACCATTTATGACAGGGAATATTATGCCCCATCCCAGGCCAAAAACTAACCCAAGAACGAAAAAGCTCCTGGAGCCAGATATCATGCCGATTAGCAGGTAGCTAATAACGAGAACTAGAGATGATACTATGAGCAACATTTTCTTGTTACCCCTGTCAAACATCTGCCCAGCAAAGACTCTGACACCAATCTCTGTAAATGTTGAGATTGTAAAGAACAAACCGGGGTTTGATACCCCAATCTGATCTCCAAATCCCCTGAGATAGAAGAAAATCGTTGTAAACGATGTCCATACAACCAGATTTACCAAGAGCAGAGACCATACTCTTGGATCGTGAAGATTCAGAGCGATGTCCCTGATTCTAAAACGACGCCTAATGCCTGGGTTTTGCCTGTCTCTATTCCTGAAAAATCCTATGATGGGCAGGTTAATCAGCATCAGCGCGGCGGATACATTTATAGCCTGGTTGAATCCCCCTAAAAGTTCGTTCATCGGTTTTAACAAAGGCGGAACAATCGCAAACGGCGCCAACGAGACAACGGAAAACATTCCAAAAGCCTGAGCGCTTTTGTCTTTCGGGATGATAGAGACAAGCTTGGTTGTTGCGGCTGTTCCCAGCACGACATACGTTGCCCCATGAATCGCTCTTGTGATTGCCATAGGCCCGAGAGAAAACCCCAACTGAAACATTTCCGTGGCCAGATTAGCGTTCAAGCCTCTGAACTCAGGAGATGAAACGTCGTAGAGAGAACCATTTATGACAGGGAATATTATGCCCCATCCCAGGCCAAAAACTAACCCAAGAACGAAAAAGCTCCTGGAGCCAGATATCATGCCGATTAGCAGGTAGCTAATAACGAGAACTAGAGATGATACTATGAGCAACATTTTCTTGTTACCCCTGTCAAACATCTGCCCAGCAAAGACTCTGACACCAATCTCTGTAAATGTTGAGATTGTAAAGAACAAACCGGGGTTTGATACCCCAATCTGATCTCCAAATCCCCTGAGATAGAAGAAAATCGTTGTAAACGATGTCCATACAACCAGATTTACCAAGAGCAGAGACCATACTCTTGGATCGTGAAGATTCAGAGCGATGTCCCTGATTCTAAAACGACGCCTAATGCCTGGGTTTTGCCTGTCTCTATTCCTGAAAAATCCTATGATGGGCAGGTTAATCAGCATCAGCGCGGCGGATACATTTATAGCCTGGTTGAATCCCCCTAAAAGTTCGTTCATCGGTTTTAACAAAGGCGGAACAATCGCAAACGGCGCCAACGAGACAACGGAAAACATTCCAAAAGCCTGAGCGCTTTTGTCTTTCGGGATGATAGAGACAAGCTTGGTTGTTGCGGCTGTTCCCAGCACGACATACGTTGCCCCATGAATCGCTCTTGTGATTGCCATAGCCCAGAAACTGGTCGAGAAATTGTAAAGGGCCAATGATCCAATGACTGAACAACAGCCTGCAAGCATCCATTTCGAAGCGTTTCCATCCGAAATAAAGGGACTTATGAGAGGCCTTGATACAAGCGCAGCAATTGAAAATAACGCTATAAGAAATCCTATTTGATCCGAAGGGATGCCCAATGTTTCCAGATAATCATGAAACTCAAAAAATATAGCTATGTTGCAATATGTGAAAAAACCAATGGCGTTCAGGCCAATGAATTCCACGGTCCAGAGGCCATCTGACTTCACCATAGAAACGGTACCATTAACGATCTTTTCAGCAAACCGGAGCCTCCCGCGCCACCATCATATGCATGGCGTATAACCAATCAGTCGAAGCAAAAGCCTTCCCGCTACTTCGCGTCTGTAAGACGACGATGCCCTTAAATCGTCAATGGGATGAACCGATTCCTTAACCAGTCTGACCGCCTCAGAAAGACCCTTAATACTCAGCGCTTTACCCTCCAGAAAACTTTCGACGCTTCTGAATCTCATAATAGTAGGGCCAACGCTTCCCCATGCGAGACGTATTTTTGATATGATGTTGTCATCCGTAACATTCACCAAGGCTGCCATGCTAACTACCGCACAGGCCAAAGAGTCGCGTCTGCCTACCTTTTCGTAATGATGAACTCCAAATTTGGGACTCTTGCTCACAATGATTCTGGATACGATCTCACCGTGGTTGAGGTCAACCTTGCCCGGACCTAATATGAATGATTCTATCGGCGCCCTGCGAGTTGCGCTTCTCGAACGGATTTCCAACTGAGCGTTCAACACGTAAAGAGGAGCAAGCGTATCACCAGCGGGTGACGCAGTGACAATGTTGCCAGCCAGGGTTCCCATGTTTCTCACTGGCGGAGATCCCAAACTTTTCGTGGCGGTAGCCATTAGACGGAGATCTCTTACAACAATCGGATCTCCGACCATTTCCCGATGGGTCGTCAGCGCCCCTATAAATATTTCATCCCCTTCTGTCGTGATGCCCTTGAAATCGTCTAAACGTTCAAGACAAATCAGGCAAGCAGGTTTTGCATGCTGGGAACGGAGTTTTACGAGCAGATCGGTCCCACCCGCATAGACAACAGCTTCAGGATTTTCATCCAGAACTCCCCACAATTCGTCAGGTTTTACTGGCATGAACACTTTAGACATTTTTAGATTCTGATAATTCTTCGGTAACTGTTTCAACCGCATCGAGGATTTTCTGATACGCTCCGCATCGACAGATATTACCGGAAATTGCTTCTCGGATCTCATTCCTCGAAGGCTTAGGATTTGAATTCAGCAAATCAATCGTGGACATTATCATTCCAGGGGTGCAAAAACCGCATTGCACTGCCCCGAGTTCAACAAACGCGTCCTGAACACTAATGGAAACACCCTCCAGTTCATTTAAACCCTCGATTGTTAATATCTTGCGGCCATGCAATTGAACGGCCAGCATTAGACAAGAGAGCCGGACGAAGCCGTCCACAAGAATGGAGCAGGAACCACAGTCTCCGCGCCCGCACGATTCCTTCACACCTGTTAATCCTAGATCCTCTCTCAACAGATCGATCACTCTTCTGTCTGGCTCGGTTTCGACTTCAATCTTTTTACTATTGAGTTCAAATGAGATTAGCACTTTGGCAATCACCTGGATAGATTTCTCTCCAAAGCCGCTAACACGGCTTCTGGTTTGATAGGAGATTTTTTAAGCATGTGACCGGTAGCGTCAAATATCGCGTTTGCAATTGTAGGAAGGGGCCCATTTGTGGATATTTCTCCTATACCTTTAGATCCAAAGGGGCCACTAGGTTCATGAATGCCGAGTGCAACAGATTCAACATCGGGAACATCCATCGATGTTGGAACTAGATAGGTCGATAAATCCTTCGTAAGGACATACCCATCCAAAGTTTCAAAATTTTCATAGAGGGCTAGCCCTAGTCCCTGGCAGATTCCCCCCTGGATTTGCTGATCGTAAAGCTGAGGGTTAACAACCTTCCCACAGTCGCTAACTGTAAGATATTTTTGAACGCCGACTTTTCCAGTAATCTCATCAATCTCAATATAGGCAAGATTGGCTGAATATGAGAACAGGTTGTGAGGTATGCCATGAAGCCTCATTTCCTGATCATTAGTAACTAAGTCAGTGGCTACCGGAGCCCTGAAATGAGCTATCACTACCTTTTCGGCCAAATCCATTGTTCGAGCGATGGTTTCGAGCCGGATTTCGCGATTCGTCGGCAGATGTCTTATGGCTTCGGGGACCATAGAAAACTCATTGGAATCTTTTATCATTAACAGGTCAGCAACTTTTTGGCAAAGCCTCTCTCGCATTATTCCGGCGGCTGAGACCAAAGCGTTTCCAAAAGTGTACGTGCAACGGCTCGCCGAAGCCGACCCGCTGGGAAGAGTCTTATCCGTATCGGGCAAAATGACCTCTATTCTACCTACAGGCTGATTTAGTAAACTCCCAATAATTTGAATATTGGCTGTCGTATTGCCCTGCCCCATGTCTACAACACCACAATAAATCCTAAACTTGCCGTTTTCTGTTAACTCGAGCTTGGCGTTGGCATAATCCGGGACAACGGGACCATATCCGGAGGCGTGCATCACGGCGGAGATCCCTATACCCCTTTTCTTGAAAATGGGGGCTCCACATTTCCAGGATAGCTTCCGTCTCCAGAGTTTATGTCTGGACAAAGTTTCCAGACATTCGATGATTCCAGTTGATGTTATGAGGGTTTTTCCTATGAAATTCCTATCCCCGGCTTTTAATGCGTTCTGTAATCTTAGTTCAAGACGATCCATCCCCAATTTCTCGGCAAGCAGGTCCACGGCCCTTTCCATCGCCGAAGTTACCTGCGTTACACCGAACCCTCTGAAAGCCCCTCCCACAGGATTATTTGTATAAACGCATTTGCCTCTGATTAATCCGTTAGGAATTCGGTAAGGGCCTCCGGAATGTTCCATGGCCAGCGCCAGTACTACACCACCTAGATGATCATACGGCCCGGTATCAAGACTAATATCAACGTCCAGAAAATGCAGTGTTCCGTCCAGTTTTGCCCCCAAACGATAAGACATCATGGAAGGATGACGCTTCACGCTTGAAAGGAAAGATTCTTCGCGGTTCCACCACATTTTAACTGGTCGGCCCTCAGAGTGTTGCGCAGCAAGGGCCAGAAGGGATTGAACCGTGATGCCATCCTTGCCTCCGAATGCGCCCCCAACATAGGGAACAATAATCCTGATATTTTTCGGGTCTATTCCGAGCGCTTCCGCGATTTCAACTCGGTCGCGGAATGGGGTTTGGGTCGAACAAACTATGTTGATCCTTCCCTCGTCGTCTAACCAGGCCCATCCATTTTCAGTCTCCATATACGCATGTTCCTGACGCTGCGTTTCAAATTTTGCTTCTACGAGGACATCGCATTGATTTGCTGCGGCAAGGCCTTTGCCTACAGTTATGTCTCCAGCAAGAAGAATGTTACTTTTTTCATTGTGTTCATGGACCAGATGGGAATCGGTTTCCAACGCTGTCGCTATGTCCGTCACTGCTGGCAAACGTTCCATTTCTATTTGTACAGCGTCTATAGCCAGACTTAGGTCAGACTTTGTCTCAGCGAGGACTAGCGCCACAGCGTCTCCGCAGTGCCGGATCTTGTCATTTACCAGGACTGGTTGATCTTTCCTGATAACCCCCTGTCTATTTGTCCCCTGAACGTCCTTGTGAGTGAGTACCTTTAGAACCCCCGGGATCTTTAAAGCATTTACACAGTCAATATTTTTCAGAATAGCGTGAGGCTCAAGGGCCCGTTTGACCCCTGCCCATACGCAATTGTTTTCATAATAATCAACAGCGAATTTTGCCTCGCCGGAAACCTTTAAAAGAGCGTCTGGTCGGCATAAAATGGAACCTATATTTATTGAGTTAAACTTCATAGCAGGATTATCGGGCCTTTTGCCAAAAGTTAAACAATTTTTACGAGTCCGGCTATCAGAGCCTCCATGGCTTCAGGGGAAGAAATTGTTACTCGAATATAATTCGGGAAACGGAAACCTGTCATGGTTCGAACCATTACCCCTGAAGTCATTAGTTTACGGTACGCTAAACCGTCATCAATCGGTAACTTTACCATTAGGTAATTTCCTTCTCCACATTGGTAGGGCAGACCAATTTTTGCAAGTTCATCAGTAAGGAAAGCTTTACCTTCCTTAACAAGACGTCGGGTGGCCATAACATGGCCATCATCATCAACAGCGATCAGGGCAGCGTCTTGAGCTAGTGTATTTACCGAATATACGATACATGTTCTTCGGATTATGTCTACAATTTCGTGGTTTCCTGCGAGGTATCCGATCCGTAGCCCGGCAAGTCCGTACATCTTCGAAAAAGTTCGGAATGTCACGAGATTTGGATACTCATTTATTAAAGACATGGAATCAGGATAATCTTCTTTTTCAACAAATTCGTGATAAGCCTCGTCAACTACTATGACCGCGCGTCCGTCTACCTTCTGAATAAATTGCCTTAGTTTTTGTGAATTCCAGTAAGTCCCTGTTGGATTATTGGGGTTACAGATAAAGATGATCTTGGTTCGAGCGTCCATAAGCTTCAGCATACCTTCGTCGTCGAGGTCGAAATTTTTAAGCGGGGCTAAACGGGCTTCTATTCCAGAAAAAACGGCAGTCCACTCATAAACTGCAAATGTCTTGTCAGCAGTGATGATATTGTCGCCCTGTTCACAGAAGGCTTTCAATGTGAACCCTATAACCTCATTCGCTCCGTTTCCAACCAGAAACTGGTCTGGGTCCTTATGAAATTTTTGAGCCAGCTTGAAGCGCAAGTACAAACTGTCACCGCTTGGATAAAGAGCCGCGCGTTTCGGATCAAACTTTCTGATCACTTCAATCGCCGCGGCAGGCGGGCCAAGAAAATTTTCATTATTGTTCAGCCTATAGATCTTTTTACAGTTGTATATTTTTGCCAATTCGGCGTCCGGTTTACTGGGTGTATACGCCTCAAAATTCTTGATGTATTCAGGCATCAATTTTTGTAGGGAATGCCGTCTCATCAAATAATATTTCCCCCTGAATATTGGAACATTAGCATGTCACCAGTTCCACCGTATGGCAAAACAAGGCATGGTTCAAAATGCGACTCCATCAACGCGGGAGTGAAATAACATTCCCATGAATGGCCCAAATCCATTTCAAAAAGGATGTTAAACAAGCCTTCTTTCAAGAGTGTTTTGACGTAAGCCTGAATGAGCTTTAAATCATCTTTCCCCCACCAAATGGGCTTCAGGGTGGCCTTTGCCTGACCTTTATCTATATCTGTCGCTATTACGGATGTCTGAGAGATATTTTCCCCCTCGTTAGCTACTATCCTTATTTTACGGGCAAAGACATGCTTCTCGTATTCTCTCGTAAGAAAATCTTTGACTAATTGACTCGCCCAAACAGAAGAGCCAGAATCTTCATGCATGTGTCTGTAATAACAGGTGGTTTTGCAAACAGTCCCCTCTGGCGCGATCATGTTAAGGGTCCCAAGAGGTTCGAAATATTCCAGCGGCAATTGAGGACTGGGAGCTATGGTTATTAGCCCAACAACCGTAGTGCGAGCTATTGAAGAGATCATGTATTCTACTAATCTGGAAGAAACTGCCGAATTCTCCGGCTCACCAAACGAGTAGGGGCCCCAAAACTCAACCAGTTTGGCGTTTTGCCACGCCCAGAAAATACCTCCTCCGATAGAGCCCAATTTGTCTGCCGCAATAACTGCCTTGCATGCCCCGTATCGCACCATGTCCGCAACCTTACCGGGCGACTGAAAGCTCATAGGAATGACGCAAGACTCATATCTATAGTGCAGGTAGTGAACCAGGAGTTTGAGTTCCTCAGGTTCCGGTTCCCTGACCAGAAAATCTCGCATAGCTTTTGCAGGCGGCAACGGACCGATGTGGTCAACAGGATAGGATTTCTCCTTCCTTAAAATAAGTTGGGAAAAACCATCGTGTTTGAAAAAAGAAAACTTGTCCACCAATCTGGACGCGATAAGCAAACCTGTCTCAGGCTGATCGCTCGTGATGTCAATTGCTTGTAAAGCTGTAAGGTTGAATGCGCTGAGATCAAAATTTCCTGCATGAAAGTCAAACTGCAGTTGTACGAAATACCCCCCGTGACGACACCTTATTTCAAGCTGTTCCGTCTGGTTGGCCTGTGAACACAGGTAGACGAAAATCTCTTCCGACGCCAGCGTAAGATCAAGCGCATCGGCCGGCTCCAGTCCATAACAGCTCGCGGCGTTTTCAACAAAGGATGTGAGAATAGATACTTGTGATTTGTCGTAATCGAGTTTCAGGATTGCTTGAATTACCCTGTCAGCATGCAATTCAGCCTCCTTTGGACAGCATAAAAGTACGTGTTGATTACGTGTAGCTTAATGAAATGAGCTAGTCATGTGAAGCAAAAAAAATTTCAACTTTGCGATGTAGATGGTGAAAATGAAATAATCGTTTTCTGAAAGCCATCCTTACTTTATAACTTTGATGAGTTACGGCTCGTGGTAAAGGGGCGTTCCGAGATCTTTGAGACTAAAATTCATAAGCACACGATGGCCGTCATAATCCATAATGCGTAAATCATCTTCCTGGTGAAGGTCTCCCAGAACCACATTGTAATGGCCCCCATACTTTTCCTTTACCATGGGAACTGGCGCTTCAAACGCAAGAAATTTCCTGATCCCCTTGGCTTCCAATTTTTCAAGCAGTTTAGGATGAATGAGAGAATCGTATGACGTAAGACTCAT
>JAMCYH010000085.1 GCA_023474025.1 Deltaproteobacteria bacterium | reverse complement strand
CAAGAGGCTGTTAAAAAGTCCATGGAGAACGCTAAGTTAGGAATAGATGATATCGATCGTATAATTCTTGTGGGCGGATCAAGCCGTGTTCCTTTAGTGAAGCGGATGATCAGTGACATTTTTGCTAAGGAATCATATGGAGATCTGGATCCAGACACGGTGGTTGCTACTGGGGCTGCGATTTTTGGAGCTTGGCTTGGTGTTCCGTCAGACAAATTGGATGTAACCGAAATACCGGATGACGCCGACAGACTTGCAGCAGATATTAGGCTGCAAAACAAAGTTACACACTTTCTTGGTATCGAGATCCAGGGGGGCCGCTTCAGCAAACTTATCGATAAGGGGGCCGAACTAACCGATGAGGCGCCGGTCATCAGCGCTGAGAAAGAATATACAACCTCTAGGGACGAACAAACTGAACTCCGGATCACTGTTTATCAGGCCACCGAGGACGTTGAATATGTCCGTGACGAAGGGTGTGTCTGCATCGGTGAATTTTTTCTTACCGGGATACCAAAAGCGTTAAGAGGCCGAGAGAGAATTACAGTACGTTTTGAAATTAACCAACAAAATCTACTCAAGGTAATAGCGTCATCCAAGGGAACGGATACGATAAGTAAGTCACTCGAAATTCAGCGCCAATAAATCGGACAATTTCAAACGGCATTTTGTAAAAGGTCTGACGAAAATGACAACTATCCGAAAAATTCCGGAAGAAGATGGAGGAGCTGATGGTGAACGAGGCAATTCCAGATTCAGAGAGAGAAATCTCGGAAATTGAGGCACTGGATGTTAATGTTTCGGATACTTTCGCAGGGTTGGATCATCCTGAGCCCGTGGTTAGCGCAACTGAAACCCCTATATCGAAGAATCAGGAAGAGGCTCACTCTCCAAATGTTCAAGACAGTGGAACCGGCGAGAACCTTTTAGACGATTTAACCAGCCAGGGTCAGAGCATTGAATATTCAGAGGCGAGCACGCCCCATCTGGAGGCTCCGTTTACGATAAGGGCTATATTGGGACAATTCATAGAGGGGCTGCTGTTTCGTTCAGGAGAACTTCACTCCATATTAACGCGCGATATCACCTTTGATGACTTCATGACCATTTTGAAGGGTCGTGTCCAGGGACAATTGTCCTTGGATGTCCTTGCGGCCCCAAATGACGATGCGCTTCGAAATGAAATAGAGACAGTTGTTGACGGAGCTATTTCTGAAATTAGATCCATGTATCCGACGGCCAAGGATAACATTTCGACGGTGTTTACCAAGCTTAGGGAGGGATTTGCCGAGGTAGAGAGAGACCAGGAAGAATTAAAACGCCACATCGCTGAACGTAAACGCTGGGATGAAAACGCAGCCAGTTTCTGCAGCGCAATGAACAAAGTTGTCGATTCGGCAAATATATTCCTCGAATCCGAGGTCTTTCCTAATCTTACAACGTCCATATCAGAAGACATTAAACTCATCCAGGGGCGAATCGAAGGGATCAAACTAGTGCAAAAGATGATCCTCTTGCTTCCGCAAAAGGCTGAAGAAGTAGTTATTGATCGCAACCAAACGTCCCAGAGTGATTTTTGTTCATCTAGGTATTTGGAGGATTCGATTGAAGGGCTTTTGAAAAATGTCAGTCACCACAATTACGGATTGGTAACGGAAATGCGGCAAGTTGCGGACCGTTGTAGGAACTTGTTTTTCTCTTTCCTCAATAAACACTACTTTGTGATCCTGGATGCCCTGGGGGATGGAAAGAGAAGCTTGACAGAATTTGAAAGCTCATTCTCCAACATCCCGAATTATTCGGATTTCATGCAAAATTTCCTGAATATCTACGATGAATTGATTGACAGGATGGAAGCCTGTTTGAAGGAATTCAACATTTCTCCCATCGCAGCTGTTAGAGGAGCAGAGGTAGACTATTACATTCACGAACCGTTTGATGTTCAGAGTGACCAGGAGCTGCAAACCGGTCAAGTATACGACCTGATTCACAAAGGTTATGAATTCCTGGAAAAGCTGTATGGAGACCGCAACTATGTAATTCGCCGAGCTAAAGTCCGTGTGGTGAAGAACTGAAAGGGGTCATTATGCCTGTCGATAATTACACCAATCCTGTGCTCGGCATAGATCTGGGAACAACATTTAGCGCTATTGCCAGGTGGGATGGGAGAGGGCCGGATGTTTACCTCAACTCCGTGGGCCAAAACACCACCCAATCAGCGGTTTATTATGACAGGGACCATGAGGATTACCTGGTAGGTCAAATAGCTTACGACCGATTAACAATTGACCCTGATGGTGGCATTTTGGGGGTCAAACGGTTAATGGATGACCGAAATCATATGGTGGTGCTTGCGAACAAGATTCATTCGCCTATTGAGATTTCGAGCAAGATCTTGGGGAAAATGTACCAGGATGTTTCCAACATGTTTCCCAAGGGTGTTTTCAGATCTCGGGGAATAGTGGTCACAGTTCCTTATTATTTCAAGTCTCATCAATGCGCCAACACGCGAGAGGCAGCGGAATTGGCAGGCCTGACAGTGCTTGGAATTGTTCAGGAACCTATTGCGGCCTCGCTTTCGTATGCTCTAGAAATGGTCAATCAGAATCCCTACGAGGAGAGGGAAGAAACTGTCATGGTTTTCGATCTTGGCGGTGGAACATTCGATCTTACGGTGTTCAAACTCGTCCAGAATAAAGAGATGCTAGTCTTCGAAGTTTTAGGAACAGGCGGGGATGATCGGCTCGGAGGCCTGGATTTCGATGCTGCTTTCAAAAAATCCCTATGTTCAGCTTATGAAGTAGATATCTCTTCTTTAAACGAACTCAACGGAAAGATTGCGGAGCAAAGCCTCACATCGGCTGTCATGACCGCCAAAGAGCGTCTTTCTTACACGTCAAATTATGCCCTAACGGTTCCAAACGTGCCCAACCGTATAGGGCCTCATCTAGCCGTTGATGTCACTCGCCAGGACTTCGAGGCCAGTATCACGGACTACGTCGCTCAAGTTGCTCATATCATACTGCAAACCTCTATGAACACGGGTGTTTTAAGAAATCAGGAATTAACGATACCTGATATTAGCGATCTGCTTAAAAGAGAAGGTCTTGGCGGATTGGAACAATTTTCTTTGGGAAAAAAAATCACAAGGGTGATCAAAGTTGGTGGTTCAAGCAAGATTCCTGTTTTTTCAAAAATGTTGGAAACGTTGGTCGGGGAAACCCGGGTATACGGGAACATTAATCCCAGTCTTTGCGTGGCCCAAGGAGCCGCCATCTTTGCGGCCCACCTCGATGATCCCAACGTTTTAGGGCGAGCGGTAAAAATTGTGACCAGGAATAGTCATGCCTTAGGAGTCGAATTAACTGGTGGATTATTTTATAAACTTATAGATGCCAACACAAAATTGCCTGCAAAAGTTACTCAAGTATTTACCACAGACACAGATCTTCAAAGCCAACTCGATGTAAACGTATTTCAAGGAGCTGGGCGAAAAACGAAGGATACCTCCTTTGTGGGCCATGTTCATGTTGAAGGTCTTCTGCCGCGACCAGCCGGAGATCTTAATATTTACATCACGTTCGAGATCAACAAAGAACAGCTGGTGCAGGTTACTATAGAAGAAAAGGAAAGCGGCATTTTGAAAACCCAATCACTAAAATACGCGTGACCCTCGGGAAAATGCCAGGAGAACTAGTGACAATAATTCCTACCATCCTTGAAGACAATTTTGAAATTATCCAGACTTTTCCTGGAGACAGACCTTTAAAATGTTTTCATGTGAGAAGCAAGAAAGCTCCCACCGAAGATTATATCCTCCGGATTTTGCCCGAGGATCTTTGTCAAGAGCAGGAACTGCTAGATCGATTTCACGCTTTTTTCCAGAAGTACCAGCAGATTAGCCGACCAAGTCTTCCTCAGTGTCATTGTATCGAGATACGCGGAAACCTGGCTTATGTGCTGGAAGAGTTCATCGATGGCCGGAAACTCGGATCATATGTTCAAGAGTCCTCTTGGGCCACAATCGCTCAGGCAATCGATCAAGTGTGTGACGCTCTCCATTACGCGCATATGCACAGCATTTTTCATACATGTGTCACCCCGGCCGACATACTGGTAAAAGGGGACAGGACGGTTTTGGTCGGATTTGGAACCGCAATTTTTCTCTACAATCGATGGATCAGTCAGATTACTGGTAACATAAGGAGGTTTATTGCGCCCGAAGGGCTGGGATGTCTTGAAGTCGATGCCTCTGCGGATATTTTTAGCCTTGCCTGCGCTATAAGGGAATGCCTTCCTGAAACCTCTACGCATCCGGTCCTGGTCAAAGCCTTGAATCAGAATAAAGATGATAGATTTCAGAGTATTCGTGTTTTTCAAAGCAAATTGCAGGAAGTTTTTAGAGATAAAGTTTGTATATCAGGCCCGGAACCTCGCCCGCTTGTACTGAAGTTGAGAATAATGACCAAACCTGAAGGGGCAACAATAAAAGTTGACGGGAGCGTTGTAGGTGTCACATCGGCCGCTGGCCTATTCATCCCATGGAGGGAAAACGCTGAGATTCTTGTCGAGAAAGAAGGCTTTCAAATCAGCAAACTAAATTTTCACGACCCACCCTCAGAATCTGAATTGAATGTTCGGCTTGATCCATTGATCCTTGCGGCAACTCCAATAGACGTAAAAAAATCGGAACATCCCACCGTTCCTCAAGAGATTTCACCAATCCAAAAACCTGAAACTTTCTCGCCTAGGCGAACACGTCTAAAAGCTTCTTTTTGGCTTCCAATTTTGGGATTGTGCGGCATTTTGATTATAGCAATTACCAGACTTATCTGGTTCTTTGTCAATCCTCCTTCTTCAGTTCCCACTACCGTTTCTGTAAAATCCACAACCTTGTCTAGCCAAAAGGACAAATTTTCACGCAACGCACAGGACTCCGCTCGGCAAAATGGGGAGGCTGGCAGACAAATTATCTCTGACCCAGGGTTGGTTCAATGGAAGAAACTAATTGATGATGGAGAGAAGCTCTATAAGCAGGCAAAATATTCTCAGGCAGAACTTCTTTTTAAACAGGCATTGAAGGTTTCACAGGAGCTTTTTACCGAAAACAGCGTCAATTATGCCAAATCCCAAAACTCCCTTGGTCTAATTTATTATAGGCTTGGAAATTGCACCGATGCAGAAAACCTTTTCCACTCATCTCTTTCAATTCAGGAACAAATCCTTGGTATGAATCATGTAGACCTGGCGCCCACTCTTCTTTACCTCGGAGACACAGCATCTGCCCAAGGCGAGTACCTTTCAGCCGAAGCTTATTATAAACGGGCTCTGCAGATAAAGGAACAACCACTCGCGTTAAATGATCGGGAAGTTGGCAAGTTATCGACTGCTCTTGGTTGCCTCTATGTAAAGCAGAGGAAATTGGCTGAAGCGGAAAGTTTGTTTAAGAGGGCCATCTCAATTGAAGAGACCAACCCTTACCCAAGTCAACTTACACTAGCCGAGTCTCTTCAAGGGATGGCTTCCGTCTTCAAACTTCGGCGCAAGCTTTCCGATGCTGAAGTCTATAACAGGCGGGCTTTGAGTATTAGAGAAAAAGAACTCGGGCCTGAACATCCGGACACAGCGGAATCGCTAGTGCGTCTTGGCAACATATACATGGCTTGGGGCAACTATTCGGACGCGGAAGCATTTTTGAAAAGAGCGCTTTCCATAAAGGAAAGAGCGCTCGGCCCAGAATCCAGAGACGTAGCTGAAGTCTTGAATTCGATCGGCGATCTTAAAAAAGGTCTTGCAGATAGTGCAGCCGCAGAGAACTTTTACCTGAGGGCAATTGCGATTCGAGAAAAATGCCTGGGGTCAAATAATCCCATGGTCGCTTACAGCTGGTCCTCACTTGCGCTTCTCTATTATTCGCAGAAGAGATACTCAGAGGCCAAACTTCTCTATGAGAAGGCGCTTTGGACCATGGAACGCTCTTACGGACCCGATCACCCCGATGTAAAAACGATCAGGAAAAATCTGAAGGCCTTGGCCAAATACTGACCCTGACAAGATTATTAAAGTTGTGGAAAAATGTACATTTAGAAGTACCTCCTTGGCCCAAAGTCCACGGGAATTTCCTGAGATGGCGCTATGTTATGACGCCGAGAAAATTTTGGAATTTCATTTGAGCCAAATTCCTCAACCAATTCCATTGATGAACTTGTCAATATAAATTGTCCACACATCAGAATTTCTGGACAAACTCATTTTGTATTGTTTCATAATTTGAGCGTGTTAATAGATCTCCGGAAACCACGTTGGTCAGTTTCCCAGACCGAAAAAGATCGCTTACGATTTGGACGGTGGCCAATTTATCAATTTTCCATGGCATTAAAGAGTCTCCGAACTTTAGCTTTAAAAACTGCACGGAATTTTGAATCAATTCGGACTCCGGAGCTACCCACGATTCAATTTCTATCTCGTAATGGTTAAAAGGTTTGTTTCCAACAAAAAATGACACCTGGTCAATAACGAATTCACCAATAGGCTCTCGCTTCGTGGTCCCGTACATTTTACGTACTATTCTGTGAGTGTCGCGTTCCTGAATTACCGTTAGACCTAGAGATCGTAGTGATTTCTCAACATTACCATTTCCCGTTTCCGGTTTTGAATCTATATTAATACCTATTTTGACCATTAGTTTCAGGATCTTATCTAATGCCTGCTGACTCCATTCCATTTCTAATTCTGGTCTCTCGATAGATCCATCTTTTAGTTCCAGCCCCGGCCCCTTTAGCGCTATTTTGGCCCCATCTTCCTGGCGTCTAAGACGCAAACCCCATTTTCTTTTAGTTAGGGAACGATCATGCAGGTCAAAGTAAAAATCTTTAAAGTGGAGCCTATGAATGGGAGCTAAAGCGAATTTTCCGATCGAATCCAATTCATTTAAACCAGACACAATCTCCCAAGGGCTTTCCGATATAATTACAAGTTTTGCTTCTACTTCGAGAGGAAATATTTGGGAAAAGGTTTTTTCATGATCGATCAGCGCCTTCTTCAATTCTACGCCTGAACTGTATCCGCCCAAATGACCATTAGAATTTATGACTCGATGACAGGGGACAATTATTGGAATTGGATTTTTGCCATTTGCAGTCCCGACAGCGCGGGCCGCTTTCGGTTTACCAATAGCAGAGGCCACCTGTGCATACGACATGGTCTGGCCAGGTGGTATTTTTAATAATTCTCGCCAAACCATTTGTTGAAATTTGGAGCCCTCGATAAAATGTATCGGTGTCGTAAAAATTCCGCTTTTTCCCTCAAAATAATTGTCCAGTTCCAACACGACGCGAGCGAGTACAGGATGACCCGAAGGCCCAAGGTAATTGGAGGGTTTATTGACGAACTCGATGTTTGTCACAGCATCTTCTGTCGCGCAGATTTTTAACCACCCAATCAATTCATGATGATAATAGCAAGTTGTTATGGTTGAGTTCATGTTTCTCCTCAGATGGATAAATCTGTCATTTGGGTTGAAATTTTGAAAAATTGAAAATCTTTTCTGCCTGATGATGATTATATTTTAATTATATCTTTATTCTCCTAAAGAGCAATTTGCTTGAGGACGCTGTCTTCAAGCTACAAAAGAGCGGTTGCTAGAAAAGCGTAATTGTGTAATATAGAAGAAAAAGCATCGGAAATGATGCGGGCCTCGGGAGGCGGTAGAGTTCTGGTGGGCTCCGCGGTCTTCAAAACCGTAAGCAGGGCGCTAATAACGTTCTGGGTGGGTTCGATTCCCATGCGCCTCCGCCAATCGATTATGGCAAGTCCTTTCTCGAGATTAGTGTGTTTGTTCCTGGAACTTACAATCCCTCACAAACTTGTAATGATTCCGATCAAAGCGGTGAAAACTGATCCTGTTCTCTTTGCCAAGGGCGTCCAATGAAGATAGTTAGCGCAGAATTTATTCGTGGCGCCGAAACAGGGAAAGATTATCCACCCACCCACGCGCCGGAGATCGCTTTTGCGGGCAGATCCAACGTCGGTAAATCATCGATGATTAATTCTTTGTTATCAAGGAAAAACCTTGTTAGGACTTCGAAAACTCCAGGGCTTACTCGAAAGATAAACTTTTTTTTGATAAACAACAGTTTTATCTTTGTGGATTTGCCAGGATACGGTTATGCTTCTGTTCCGATGGAGGTTAGGCGATCATGGGCCCCAATGGTCAACACCTACTTGACTCAAAGGGATCAATTAGCGGGTGTTGTTGTCATAATCGATTCGAGAAGAGACCCAACCGAACTCGACGAAAATCTTATCAAATTTCTTAAATTTCAGGGTATCCCCTTTGTTGTCGCTGTTTCAAAGGCTGACAAAATAGGGCGTTCTCAGCAAGTAACGTTACTGGAAGTCCTGGTTAAAAAATGGGAAATAGAAACCCAGGTAGAATTGTTTTCATCAGTGACTGGGCTAGGTCGTAAAGAGTTGTGGAGTCATATTATTGAGCTCTTGGAACAATGGCGCTCGAAACCTCGTACCGGGCCCTCAACCAGAATTAATTTTGAAAAATAGTCGGATCAACCGCTTATCGATAGAGGAAGAATTTACAAAGAAAACATCATGACAAAAAAAATGCTTATCAATTCAAGCCATCCGGAAGAATGCCGGGTGGCGGTCGTCGTCGATGGCGAACTTGATGAACTTGACATCAAAACTGGCCCTAAGGAGTCCACAGTCGGGAATATATATAAAGGGGTAATCACCAGGGTCGAACCTTCCCTTCAGGCGGTCTTTGTCAACTATGGAGGCTTAAAGAATGGCTTCCTGTCTGTAAACGACATTCATTCT
Source organism: Deltaproteobacteria bacterium (assembly GCA_023474025.1). Lineage (GTDB taxonomy): Bacteria > Desulfobacterota > Desulfomonilia > Desulfomonilales > Desulfomonilaceae > CAJBEZ01. The sequence continues at coordinate 9,782 of JAMCYH010000085.1, read as the reverse complement.
TCGTATTTTCCCGAATCCTTTCATAGTTCGAAGCGACGGCCACGAATTCAAGAAGTTTTTAAAAAAGATGACCACGTTGTTGTACAGGTGGTGAAAGAAGAAAGAGGCAACAAAGGGGCGGCCCTGACGACAAATATTTCGCTAGCGGGGAGATACCTGGTTCTTATGCCAGGGGCAGAATTATGCGGTGTTTCGAGGAAAATCGAAGAGGAAAAAGAGAGACGGGAATTAAAAGAAATCCTCAAACAATTGAATCCACCTCAAAACATGGGCTTCATCATTAGGACAGCGGGGTTGGGCCGAACTAAAACGGAACTTTCTCGCGATTTGAACTACCTGCTACGTCTGTGGAAAACAATCGAAAAGACAATGAGCTCCGAATCAGCTCCATGTCTCATGCATAAAGAGCACGATCTCGTCGTGCGTGCTATTCGGGAACATTTTTCTCCTGATATAACTGAAATACTTGTTGATGACAAAGAAGTCTTTAACAAAACACGTGATTTCTTCAGACAAGTTATGCCAAAATTTGAGAAACTCGTTAAACTCTATCAGGAAAAGAGGCCTCTCTTCAACAAATACCAGTTAGAGGAACAAATCGAGCGTGTTTATAGCCGAAAAATCAGGCTCAAATCTGGTGGGTATATAATCATTGAATCTACGGAAGCCATGGTAACCATAGATGTTAATTCCGGTAAGGCCACCAGGGAAAGGGAAGTCGAGGATACCGCATTTTTAGTCAACATGGAAGCGGCCCCAGAAATAGCGAGACAACTCAGATTGCGAGACCTGGGTGGAATAGTGGTTATTGATTTCATTGACATGCTGGGCAAAAAACATGTCCAGGAAGTTGAAAAGACATTAAAATCGGCGCTCAAGCGTGATCGCGCTAAAACAAAAGTCCTAAAGATATCATCATTAGGTGTGTTGGAACTTTCCCGTCAACGTCTTCGGTCTTCTTTGGGAGAAGGCGAGTACCATGATTGTCCACTCTGCGAGGGCAGCGGACGACTAAGGGCTCCCGAAACCAGTTCTTTATATGTATTCAGAAAAATCAAATCGGTCCTGGCCAAGGGTGATGTTCGTGAAGTGAGGGCTACTATCCCATCTCAGGTCGCCGATTACATACTCAACTCCATGAGGGCTGAGCTTTACACATTAGAATCTCAACACGCGTCCAAGATAGTCATTTTGGGGCAAAGCAACCTTCCTGACAGTCAGATTTCCCTTGAATACATCAGAGAGGATGATTCTCAGCAAATCGCTGCAACTCATATAATTGAAATGGTCGAACCTAGAGTTGATTTAGTTGAGCCCGTCCAGGAGGAACCTCCATCCCAGGAAACGAGGACTGATGTTGCTCAGGAGAAAGACGGTAAACCTTCAAGACGGAGGCGACGACCACGCAAGAAATCTCAACCCGCTGCGGCGGATTCAGGAGATCTAAAGGCAAATGTCGACGAATCATTGTTACTGACTGTTCCTCCCTGGGAAGATCTTAGCCCGGAATTGAATTTAACAGAGACTCAATCAGAGACTGTTTTGTTTTCTAGAGAAAGCGACGATGAGCCTTCGGCCCCGGAAAACACTGCTGATGCCGACAAATCTGCGGTTTCCGATCTTGAAACAGACGAGGGGATGTCAGCAGAGCATTTAGACCAGGAAGTGGATTCAGTCTCTGTGGACGAAAAGGAACAGCCGTTGTTGAAAAAAAGTAAGCCAAGGAAGAAGGCCACTCTCCAGGATTTTCTGCCATTCTCATGACGATTTTATAACGTATTTCGATAGATGGGAAAAAACTCTAGAGAATACCCTACGCGACCGCTAATAGGTGTAGGGGCGGTAATAATTCAGGATTCGAAGATCGTTTTGGTTCGAAGATCCAAGCCTCCTGCCCGAGGGCAATGGAGCATTCCTGGGGGACTGGTTAAAGTCGGGGAAACACTGACACAAGCCGTCGTCAGGGAAGCCCTTGAGGAAACCGGCCTTAGAATAAAAACAGGACCGATGATTGATTTGGTAGAACGTATACTTCATGACGGAAACAGCAGAATCCAATATCATTACGTGATCGCTGACTATAAATGCTCGGCGATTGGGGGAGTATTTCAAGCCGGTAGTGACGCATCCGAGGCGCAATGGGTACCGAGAGACCAACTTGAAGATTTCAAATTGCCGGCTATTGCATTGAGTGTCATCAATAAGGCCTTTAAGTTAGGCGGGTGATTTGTCGCTCTGGATTTACAAACCAACCATCACTTTTGGGACTCGGTTGGTCAAGGAGGAAAATGAGTGATAGGAATCTCTGACAGACTTGACCCCACGTCGGAGATGTTGGCGCTGTCGACTACCGGTGATACGAAAAACATTCTGATTTGCCTGATAGAACTCGCGGGGCCGATGGATGCGCAATCAATGTTGGAGGCGGCAAGGAAAGCGGCTCAAAAGTTTCCACAGTTAACCCGACGGATCAAGGAAGTGCGATCCAGGGGATTACATTATCTGGTTTGGGATTCGGATCATACGCTGGAAGTCCCGACGTTTTTTCATAAGGCTTCCCCTGGTCCTTCTGAGACGACCCTTGACTTAATTATAAAAACCCTGAATCCTAGGCTTAACAGAGACAGGGACCTTTTTCACGAAACCCCGGCCGAGTTCCATCTGATTACCATTTCACCTGAACGGCACATCGCAGGGTGGCTCATGCATCACGTTGCCGGCGACGCCGCCACCGGTACAGATGTGGGTCAGGAAACCCTAGCTAATTACCATGAAATCACTATCGGGAGCAAACCCGATTGGGCAGAAGAATACTATTCAATATCCGGCTCAAGAAAGAGGCGAGTGAGCCCTAAGAAGCTCACTATGCGAAATTATCTGGAGGATGTGGCCCAGACTTTTCAGAATCTATTTAAAAGGCCTTGCTTACCAGTTGGATCGGGGTCGGGACAAGATAGGTACCAACATCATGTAAAAAGAATTCTTACAGAAGAAGAAACAGACCTTTTGTACAAAACAACCACTAACCACGGAGTTTCACTGGTAGATCGTTTTGTAGTGTGCGCAAATGATGTAATCGACGAATGGAATCTTCAGCGAGGCTTGTCTCCTGGGCTGCTTACTGCCTCGATGACAGTAAATATGAGAGGCCGTTTCTCAGACGTTGACTCCATGAATTCGAGTTCTTTGATCTTTTTTAAATCAGTGCCCTCAGAGCGAAAAGATACGGGTGTCTTCGCAAGGAAAGTAGCTCTAACGAGAATAAGACATTTTCGGAATCAAACAGACCTCAAGCTATCCAAAAATATAAAAATGATGACGGATTCATTTCGCATTTTCCCCTTTCGTCTCAGAAAGAAAATAATCAGCTTTCTTATCAATCGGCATCAGTTTTCCATTGCCATAACTGTTCTAGGTGTATTCTGGCCAAAGATGAATGAAGGACGACCTACCGGGGAGTCAGTTTTTGCAAGAGTTGGGGATTTGGAGGCAGAAGAAGTCTTTGGTGTTGCGCATCAAATGTTATCCAAGACCCAAGCGCTTCTTCTCGTGTATACCTTCAGAAACAGGCTAAATCTGGTCCTCACATGTTCAGCCAGTCTGTTCACCAGGGAAGAAACAGAGCTGTTTATAGGCCGTCTTGTTAAGAAGTTAATGGCCTCTCAGATGTTTCCGGCTCATTGACAGTCGTCAAGGCCCTAAAACGTGTATGGCTCTTAAACTGCTCAGGTTCTGAGGGTTCAAGATATTTGGGTTGGTACCGTGTGTACTGATATGTAGTGCCCCGCCACTGTAAAGCGTCCGTACAGAGGATCTTTTTTACCATTACTGCAAAAATCCAGATCAGCATTAAATTCCCTATGGCTACATAAATTGATAGCCTCCTGGGCAAGCCCAGCTGATCAAAGAAAAGGTTTGAGGCTACTACCATTTGAATAAAACAGACCAAAGGCGCCAAAAACCACAGTGTCGGCCATATTTTCATAGCCGTCTGGCTGTAAAGGAACACCGAAATGGCAAACGATGGCAAGCTTACCAGGACATGCATTGACAGATATCTAAGGACTACCGACAATCTGTAATTCATGGCGGCGCTAAGGATCCTTGTCCATCCATCCAATATTTCGTGAAAATCCGAGTACATCCTGGTCCTTAACAAATTACGGCCATTTGCGAACAGTATACTGAAGCCAGCGGCTTTCACTCTCTTGCCTATTCCAATATCTTCTACGGCGAGGTCTTTTACGTTACAATGTCCACCAATCGTTTCGTACGCCAGGCGACTAATTATCAGGAACATGCCATTAGCGGTAGCAACTGAACTATGAGGATCGTTAACTTTGGCAAATGGAAACAGGATTGCAGCCATCGCTGCGAATGTAGGAACCAGGGCGCGTTCCCAGAACGTGTTTAGAACAAACTTCGGAGAGAGGGTGATGAGGTCGACTTTTCTACGCAAAGCTTCGTCCATGCACTGTTTTAATGCCGACCCATGGAGAGAACTGTCGGCGTCCACGAACGCAAACCATTCCCCTTTGGCGTGTTTAACCGCTTCGTTAAGGGCATGGCATTTACCGGTCCACCCTGAGAGCCTTTCCTTTATTGAAACCAACCTGCAATTTAATCTGCCACGAAAAAGCTCCGACACGATTTCCGCCGTCCTGTCAACAGACCTGTCGTCCACGCAGATGATCTCCAGATTCGGGTAGTCCTGATCAATTATAGATCTGAGGCAGGTACTTATAAGATCCTGCTCATTGTGAGCCGGTACTATTAGGGATACGAGAGGCGGCGAAGCCGGTAAACAAGTTTTGTTAACGGGGTCCAGGACTGGAAAACCTTTTACATCCTCAACCATTTCACGTATTCGCGCGGACCAGAAAAACATAATAAAGATCAAAACCGCAGATCCCAAAACAAGAGAGATATATTCCAAAATCAAGCCCTTTCCGTTAGGTTTAGTAAGAAGAAAGACTAGCAGACTCTATTCCAACCATTAGTTAATTTCCATAAATTTCTTGAAGCTATGAAGGTTTTATGGCTGCTCCTATAACACCAAATTTTGATCCAGTTTTAACACCGCTGAGCAGATGAAATCCAAACTTTTCAAGCACTCCCAAGAAATCCACTTCATAGAAACGATTCTCGGTGGGATGCCTTAACATTCTTTTTAAAAGCCAGTTGGCATATAGAGGTGGGTAGATTTCCTCAAAATAAAAAATGGCTCGAGGCTTCATAACTCTAAAAATTTCGCTAACACACAAGCGCCAGTCCAGGACATGGTGAATTATTCCAAAATTGAAAACAGCGTCAAATCTCTGATCCGGAAACGGTAGAAACTGCGCGTCCGAAGCCAGGAAATGTATATTTTGCTTTAATGAGGATTTTAGCCTGCTCATAGAACGTTTAACGAGGATTGTCTCCAGATCGAAGGCAAAAACCTCCTTGAATCCCATTCTTTGGTGAATAAGCCTGGCTCCGCGTCCTAACCCGCAGCCTATTTCCAACGCAGTTCCGGTCTGTTCTGGTAGGCCGAGTTTCAAAAACTTTGCTATTTCCCGCCTTTGAAACATGACGCGCAAAGGACTATAGATCCATACCCTTTCGGGCCAATTCATAAGCATTTGTTGATTCTGTTGAGATATCAAATCCTGATCCAAATGGAGATTACGGTAAGGGCCAAAAAGGCGATCGGCATGAAACTGGTCCTGTTAAACAATACTGCGGCGGTTTTCGGGCTTGGCGATTCGTAGACGAGCTTAGCCGGTCCAAGAATCAGGAGATAACCGAGCACGGTAGCTCCGACAGGATAAATCCAACCAACCCCAGGCCCCGCCAGCAGAAATATTGTGACTCCGGCAAATGTTGCCATGGATGCTGCTACCAGCAATACGTAGACTGATTTACTGAGGCTTCTCACTGTCACAATGGTTTTTGCGCCAACTTTGAGGTCCTCTTCCATGTCAACGATATCATTGGCTATGTTTTGTCCACCTATTTCCCAACATGCGAGCCACAAAAAGCTGAAAACCACGAAGGCTGGGTCAGGCTGCGGATTTACAGCGTAGACGCCAGCTAGACCACCACTAGCTTTAACGATAGCGGAAGAGACTATTTTCCAGTGCGTTATCTTGAGTAGTTTGCAATAGAGCGCTTCGCAACAGGCGGATACCAAAAATATCAGTAAACAGACCGGATTAAGAACGGTTATGGTGACCATCGCCACGGCGGTCCAAAAAATAACCCAAAATATGCCCTTTCTAAAAGATAATAGTCCCTTAGCCACAGGATGTTCAACCATCACAGTGTCGATGTCAGAAAAGGAGCGTGGTACATTTTTCAATGCAAGACGTTCTCTATCAACGCTTACGTCAATAAGATCATTCATTGCATACACGGCTGTATAGCCCGAGAATGCCGCGATCAAGCCTATGATTATAGTGGATAATTGAGGAAAATGGCCTAGTTGCAGCATAGCCACCATGGCAGGCGTAGCCACATCCAACAATCCGTGAGGTGTCCGGGAAAGTCCGAGGAACAGCTTTAATCTCGGTATAATGTTTTCAATTCCCTGGAAGCTGATTTGGCGCATGAAACTCCTGTGAGACCTATGCCCATCGAATTAATAAACAGGTGGCTGATCACAATTAATATGGAAAGGTGAGTTTACCCCCGAGAAAACCAATTTTAGCAACAAAAGCTGATTGGGAAAGAACAAAGACCAGGTAGATCAATAACCTGGGGTCAGAGATGTTCAAAAGATCGGCCAGTAAAAAAGTTCTAGTCACCAAAGCCAATCCCACCAAGGCTAATGTGAGCCATGCCAGTCTCCTTTTTTGCTTCACAATGGGATTTTCTTTGGCATCATAATTAATCCACCAGGTAAAATATCCTGTAGCGATTGCTACCGGCAAACTGGCAAAGCCGATAGTCAAAACAAGATACCCGGCCCACTCGGTCCGCCCTGATGAGGTCCAAATCGCTAGGATTTCCAGAAAGGAGGCCAACATCAGCAGAGCGAGAGGAAAATGAACAACTGCCGGATGAGGATGCCTTCTAAAAAAGGGATGCTTTTCCAGAAACGCCTCAACCTTGGCTCTGTTACCCGAAGTGTCCACTTTACGATTGGTTTGATAAACCCCCACCATCTGAACTCTTTCCAGTACTTCAATCCCGTGGGGAGCGGATCCAATGTCAACAGTAAGGTCTTTGCCCGCCTGATGGCGTCTCATGTGTAAGCCACCCATCCATTTGGGGCTTGCGGAAACGTCATAGACTTTTTCTTTGACCACCACTATTGCGGGCGCGCCATTTTTCCCATCGGAGTTCTCAATTTCTTCAAGTGAGAATTTTTTCATGCTCAGGCTTCTTAAATAAGAGCCTGCAGACTCCAGCAGGAATCGCCCGCCTGCTGGTCTACTTCAATCGTTGAATTTACTCTACTGTCCTTGTTTGAATCTCTTATCACTCTCTCAATTCTGAGAGTGAACCGATCTGTACTCTCATCGCAATTGTCGGATACTACTTCTACGATCACCTGTTTGGCGTTATCTGTTAATATAGCCTGACAGCCTGGTAAAATGAGGGGATACCGGGGATTGCCGGAACGAGAACTCTTCCCGAGTTTCTCCAGTTTGTTTAGGCTCTTGAAACTTGGCTCAATGCGGCAACCTGTACAACTTTTACATCCAGACATGAAGGACTCCTCGTCTAAATTTGATGGACTCTAATCGATATTTCACCAGATAAGTGTATCTGATCTCGATCTATATGGGCAAACAATCAAACCGGTCATCGCCTTTATTATACTGAACATTAGATCATTGATTGTTAGTAATTATTCGAATTTCTTCCACCGAGCTATTCTCGAATGTTTCCAGTGTCGCCCTAATAATAGGATTCTCCATAGCTTCCTTACGCATAGCCCTATGTAAATCTGACTGCCCGTCCGATGGCTCCGGGTAAGGCTTTTCAGCCTGCAGTGAAGTTTTTTGAGCTAGTGTAAGGACTCTGGTTTGTACTGGACCAAAAATATCCTCAATTACCTGAGAGACTTCAGGTTTTGTCTTAAGATAATTTTCAAATTGCTCTTTGTAAAAGCTTTTCGTAAATCCTATTTCAATTTCTTGTGGTCCATAAGAGATCAGGGTTCCATGATCCAGCAGAGAAAGGATGAGCCCATCAAGACCACGAATTCTAATAGTTTTCTTGAACTCGGCCCAAACTTCATCGGTTGTCCCGACTGGTAAAGGAGTAATATCCGTGATTGTGAACCGTTCTTCCTGTGCGTTTGAGCGCCGATCATCTTCTAAAACCGCAGGAAAAACGGGCTTTGCAGGGGGAGCGGAATATTTTGGGCCGGTTCATCCAAGCCCCCCCCCCCCGGGTTCTCCTGACTTTGGGGTGTTCTGAACTGGCAGTGGCGCCAGAAACTGTCCCTAACCTAAAAGAATCGATTTTCTTAAGCACATTGGAAAGATCAACCAGATTAGGGGCCATACACATTTTAACAACGGTCATTTCAAGAGCAATCAGAGGAATGCCCGATCGTTTGATGTCAGCTTCACTTTTTAGAAGGATCGAAAAAAGATTACTGAGTTCTTCACGGGAACACTTATTTGCGAGAGCTTTTAAACCTTCCAGTTCATTAGGGCCGGTATCCACCATCTCAATAATTGCCGTGTTATCTTTGGAATGTGCGACCAGAATCAGATTTCTGAGAAAACGACTCAAATCCAATGTAAATTGTTCGGGATCGTAGCCCTCGTCGAAAACCATGTGGAGGGTTTCCAAAGCAGCTGGAGGATCATGAGCTATAATCGCCTCGGCAAGCTTAAAAAATCGGTCTCTTGACCCAACCCCAAGAATACTTTGAACATCGCTAACATCAATTTTCCCTTCGCCAAAGGCCACAATCTGGTCCAGCAGGCTTAATGCGTCACGAAAAGACCCCTGAGCTTCTCTGGCTATCATATCCAGAGCGTCCGATGTAGCGTCAATACCTTCCTTGGTCAATATTCCTGCCATTCCTGAACAAATGTCACTGACCGAAATAGAACGGAAGTTGAAACGTTGACATCTGGAATTAATTGTAGCCGGGACTTTGTGAGACTCGGTTGTAGCGAAGATAAACTTGGCGTGAGCGGGAGGTTCTTCGAGGGTTTTTAGCAACGCGTTGAACGCGTTCATTGAAATCATATGAACTTCATCAATTATGATGATTTTGTAATTTGATGAGACAGGGGGGTATTTAATATTTTCATTTATTTCTCTTATATTGTCGACTGATGTGTGAGAAGCTCCGTCTATCTCCTGGACATCAACGGAATAACCTCCGGCTATTTCCTTACATGAAGGACAAGAGCAACAGGGATCAGCGTCGTTATCCGGTCTGCCCGTACAATTCAGAGACTTGGCGAGGATTCTTGCAACCGTGGTTTTTCCTACGCCCCTTACTCCGCAAAAGAGGAAAGCGTGAGCTACACGACCAGACAGTACGGCGTTCTTCAACGTAGTAATGACGTGGTCCTGTCCTACAACTTCCGAAAAAGTAGTCGGTCTGTATTTACGCGCAAGTACGAGATAAGCGGACATGATTCAAAAAGAATCCATCATGAAGATAAAATGAAAAGCGCCGACCACCTGGAGAGGGCCGACCCCCGAGATTACTTCCGCTGCTTCCTTCCAGACCTGACGGGTTCAGTAACTCCAGGTCGCCCTCACCAGGGGACCAGCGCTGGTAGTTTATGACGCATGGCGATGTAATTACCGCAAGCGGCCAC
>JAMCYH010000211.1:6806-18672 GCA_023474025.1 Deltaproteobacteria bacterium | reverse complement strand
GGTAGGGGTTGACAGGCCTCTTAAGGAATTAGCCTCCGCTGAGCGCCGAGATCTCGTTGAAAATTTCGCTTTTTATTTAATGACACGTATAACGGCGGTTTCTGTCATAACCTTGCCTGATTTGGCCGCTGCTGCGTTAGTTTCCCATAATTCTTCGGTTGTAGAAAGATCGGCCTTTGAGGAAGCTATTGATGTTTTCTCGAAGGGATTGAGGTATCTCGGAATTGAAATTTCAGGCAACCAAAAGGACCTTCTGAATGGTTGTCAACAAGCTCTAGAAGGTTTTTTTAGCCGAAAATTCCTGGAGACGGAAAGTAATTCTGAAAACCAATCTCTACGATACGTCCTTAACGAAAACCGAAGATCAAACCTTGAGTTTTACAAAAACTCACTTGTGAATTGCCTATGGGCGCCGGCGCTTTTAGCTACGGCACTCCTGGAGCAAAATAGCCTTGAATCTATACCAGCGCAAAGCGTAATAGGAAAATTTCAGAATCTTAAGGAGTTATTAAACAGGGAATTTATTTTCGTCGCTAAGCCTATGAAATCTCGCTCGGACATCGTTTCGTCTCCAATCTGGGCCAATGCGGCCATGCACGTTTTATAGACTCCCAGAATATCGTGAATTAGTCCTTGATAAATTTTGAGGGCGCCGCTGAATTTAACTTCGAATAAGTCCGTGGCTCTGTTGAAATTTAGCCAGCCATAATTCTCGAAAAGTTTGGCACAGTTTTCTACTATTTCCGTATCAGGAATATATAGAATTAGGATCTAATTATAAGATAGTTTGAAAATTCAATATAATATGCTAATATGTGAAACAAGTAAATGTTTAGAAGCTAATTCTCGTCACGAAGATCACCAGATCGGAAGATCACTTGTTCACACGTCTTATTTTTTGTTTTTCATTAAACTTATTGCTGCTAATACTTTTATGCTCGTGTGGTGGTAAGATAGCCAAAACAGGGATTGGCGCAGTTACCGATGTGAATGATTGGGGCGCTTTCAGTTTGGCTTATCCTGACGGTTCACAGTCCGTGAAAAGATTCAACCAGGACACCGCAGGAAAAGACATTGAACTCGTACGCCGCAATCGTCTCAAGCCAGCGCGCTTCGTAGAAACCCCTAAGGGTGGAACTCTAACATTTCCTGATGGAAAAACAGTTCTCTATTACGACTACAAATAGGTCCTGGCCACAAAACGAAATTTGCATGAATATATGGCCGGGGTCGCTATTTTTTGGTGAGCCGGGTTGCATCTTTCTACAATTGAGAGCATCTTAATATGCTAGAAGACTAGATGGAGGACGAAACTAATGCCCATTTATGAATACAGATGTGAAACATGTAATGATGATTTTGAAACCTTAGTCATTGGATCTCAGGAAGTTAGCTGTCCAAAATGTGGTGGACCGGTTCACAAATTGATGTCATGTTGTAGTTTTAAAAGCGCTGGTGGAGATTTCAAAACCTCAGGTGGAGGGAAGTCCAGTTGCGGTTCCTGTTCGTCGGCATCATGCGCTTCGTGCCACTAGACTGAATTAAAAGGTAAGAGAAAGGAGGTGTTGACAATGAGTGACTTTGAAAGTCCGCATGCACGGCTCCAGGGACAGATTGACTGTCAACTCGAGGTAAAACCCAAAGATGCCCTTACATCATGGGAGAAAAATGGTTGGAATGAGGAACCTGGAACAGACTCTGATGAGGCGCCTCTAAAATATTTGGCGCTGGTATTGTTGGAAGCCATAGAAGGCCGTTCAGTCCGATTGTCTATTGATAAAGACCGAGGAGTAACTATTTTGGGTGATTCATCGTATACTTTGCCCAAAGCGCCTGAAATGTTCATAGCGAGGGGTTTGGAGATCCTCAGGGAAATAGCTGGAATGCAAGGACCAAACGCTCAAGGAAGAATATCCCTCGGGGTCAGAACCGATAGTTTGGATCTGATAGTTCAAAAAGAGGGTGGTATGCACATAATTAACATACCTGGAGTTAGCTCAATATAGTTTAGAAGATCCTGGCCTGAGATCATGGAAATTGTGCATGACAGAAGGTGGACAGACCTATTCGAGCATTTTGGCCTCGTCCCACAGTTTATCCATCTCAGTCAGGTTAGTATCGCCCCATGACTTGTTTTCAGCTTGTAACCTGCATTCCATATATCTAAATCGTTTCTCAAATTTGTCCGAAGTTGCATCTAAGGCGGCCTCTGAGTTGATGTCGACTCGGCGGCCGACATTAACTAACACGAAGAGGATGTCGCCCAATTCCTCGCGGATCTTGTCAAGATTGTTAGCCTCAACTGCTTTTTTGAATTCAATAAGTTCTTCTTCGATTTTGGGTGCCAAATCCTCCAGAGTTGCCCAGTCAAACCCTACTCGAGCTGCTCTTGACGACAATTTCTGGGCTCTGCTCAAGGCTGGAAGGGACCTCGGGACGCCGTCCAGTATAGATTCCCTTGATCTGACTTTTTCTTCTGAGGCTTTGATCTTCGACCAATTTTCTATGACTTCCTTATCGTCACTTACCGTTAAATTTCCAAAAACATGAGGATGGCGACGAGTCATTTTTTCGTGCGCTCCTGTGAGTATCTCGGCAAGGGACCCGTAGCCTTCATCCTCGATCATGCAACCCAAGAAGATGACCAGAAAAATTAAATCACCTGTTTCCTCTATCATCTCACTGTGGTTGACGTCATTAATGGCCGCTACCAACTCGTGATATTCCTCCAGTACATAGTGATGAAAACTTCTAATGGTCTGTTTTCTGTCCCATGGACAGCCATTTTCTGACCGAAGAGTCTTTATAAGCTCAGTTAATTTTACAAAAAGTGATCCGAGATCGCTGTCGAAGTTGGATGGGCCCATAAAGTTCTTTCCTTACTTTTAACAAATATGATGGTGTGCCATAGTGCGAAAGTAACGGCATATACATGCGGTAAAACACAATGACAGTCAAATCACTTTAGTTCTGTTTATTCCCTTGTTAATTTAATATAATACATTTTGAACTGGAGTTCTAAAAAATTCTAGTTATGGTAACATAGTAGCTGTTTAGTGATGGAGGATACTTGGAATCGTTATCGATAGGAGAAAATGCGCAGAAGTCGAGGAGGATAAGCTTCGACAATATTGGGGCGTTCCAAGCGTTAGTAGGTGAATTCAACAAGAATATTAAACATATCGAAAGTCTTCTGAAAGTCAGGATTACTGTCAAGGGCAACAGTTTGAACATTGTTGGAGGTGATCCGTTTGATGAAGTAGCTGAGCGTCTGGTCAAACAGCTATACTCATTAGCCCGTGAATCTTATCCTATACATCCTGCCGACATAGATCAGGGCGCCAAAATGTTAATCATGGACCCTGGAGCAAAAATCAAGGAAGTCCTAAAGGAAGTTATATTTACGGCAGACAACAAAAGACCTGTTACACCAAAAACATGGAACCAGAAGCAATATATTCAGGCTATAAAAACCTTTGACATAGTCTTTGGGATAGGCCCGGCCGGCACCGGAAAGACCTATTTGGCCATGGCCATGGCAATGGCCGCCTTTTCAAAGAAACAACTGAGAAGAATCATTCTGGCTCGTCCAGCTGTTGAGGCTGGAGAAAAGCTGGGATTTTTGCCAGGGGATATGCAAGAAAAAGTTAATCCATATTTAAGGCCTCTATACGATGCTCTTCATGACATGATCGACTCTGAAAGGGTTTCACGGATGGTCGAACGTGGAGACATCGAAATTGCGCCTCTTGCGTTTATGCGGGGCCGAACGCTAAATGATTCGTTTGTCATACTCGATGAAGCTCAGAATACAACCTCTGAACAAATGAAGATGTTTCTAACCAGACTGGGATATTCATCGAAAGCTGTGATCACTGGGGATATAACCCAAATAGACCTCCCCGAAGGTGTAACGTCCGGGCTTGTCGAAGCGAGAGACATCCTGAATAATATTGAAGGTATATCGTTTGTGATGTTCTCTGAAAAGGACGTTGTTCGTCATCCTCTTGTGCAGGAGATAATTAAAGCGTATGAAAGCCGTGTATCAGATTACAAGAGTCGGAGATAATGCTCGATGTTTGAAGCATCGTCTAAGAAAAATAATTCGGTAAAGAATTCATCTAAAGATAGGCCTAAAGACTCCCTAAACAAGAAGCGACGATCATTAAACCGTTTCATACCAGAGCGGGCATATCGTTTAGCAGACCGCAAAGTCAGGATGTGGACTTTGTTAGTTGCGGTCTCCTTGTTTACTGCGTTTTTGCTTGCTCCAAGATCATTTCAGGTCTACTCCCTAACTATTGGTGAACCTGCCCCAGAAACCATTCTATCCCCAATTACCTTTCAAGTAATTGATGAAGAGGCTACAAACAAAAATCAGCAAGAAGTTCTTCGTTCCGTGGCGCCTGTTTATGATCTGGATGAAGAAATGGTGGACGACGTTCAAGCCAGAATTGCCAACGCATTTAATTTTATGAAAACGTATCTGGCTCAAGAGGGTGAAAACAACGCTAAAGAGGAAGGCAAATCAAAGGACAATAAAACAGCAGCAGAAGCTAAAGGCGCTGCCGTGAAACAGTTCCAGCCAATTGAAAATAACGCTCTTCGGTCAAGGTTTGAGACTTTACTGGGAGCTGATGTTTCGCCGGCCAGTTTCGGCGCTTTAAGAGCCGCTGGTTTCAGCGCACGGGCTCAAAGAGACCTTCAATCACTTGTAGTCCCTTTATTGTTGAAGGGAGTTGTCTTGAGCAGAGAGTTGCTTCTGCGAGATGGCAAGCAAGGCATCCTGATTCGCGTTAAATCCAAGGAGAAGCTTGAAGCTCTTAAAGATGTCTCCTATCTTTATGATTTACGGGAGGCGATGGAAAAGATAAATCATGAGGAACGCGATACCACCGGAGACACTGCGTTATCAGAGGCTATCAGAAAGATAGCTACCGATCTCATCAATGTTAATCTGACATTCGATCGAGAAAAGACAGTAGCCTTGAGACAGGAGGCGCTTGCTTCGGTCAAGCCTGTATATTTTCAGGTATCAAAAGGTGAACCTATAATTCGTGAGGGAGAACCAGTAAACGAGGCGCATATAAAGAAACTCGGCGGTCTGAACAAGGCAAATCCAGCTTACAGCCGCTACGGTATTGTTGCTGGACTCGGACTGATCCTGATACTGCTAATCCGGTTTTGTCTTTACTTCTCTGAAAATTACCTGGGCAGAAAAAAACAGGCTTCCCATGATCTGGTGCTTTTCAGTGTTCTTTTGATAGGCACCGTCATCATGATGAAAATTTTCTCGCACATTTCGACATCAATATCAGTGTCGTTCAGCAACACAAATCCCCAATCGTCTTTTTTTGCGGCTCCTGTCGCCACTTCGGCGATGCTCGCTTCGCTGATGGTTGATCCAAGACTGGCTTTCCTCTTTTCCGTCCTGAATTGTTTGGCGGCGTCAATGGCAGTTGAGGGAGACATATATCTCTTTTCTTTTTTCCTGATTTCATGCGTGGTTGGTTTGCACGGAGTCAGCAAAGTTTCGGACCGCACCGCCATTTTGCGAGCCGGCCTTGTGGTGGGACTGGTCAATATGGTCTCTGTCTTGAGTGTTAAACTGGCTCTTGGCCAATTGCAAAAGATCGAAGACGTTTACGAAATTGGCCTTGGCTTTTTGGGAGGAGTAATCTGTGGTCCCATAACTTTCGGTCTTGCCCCTCTGCTAGAACGGCTTGGCTACACCACCAATATCAGATTGCTGGAAATAGCGAACCTGAATCATCCATTGTTGAAACAAATGGCTATCGAAGCGCCTGGGACGTACCATCACTCAATGTTGGTCGGTAACCTTGCTGAAACAGCAGCAGAGGCGATTGGGGCCAATCCTTTATTATCGAGAGTGGGCGCGCTTTATCATGATATTGGGAAAATCGCAAAAACTTCGAAACCAACATATTTTATTGAGAATCAAGTCCGGGGTATAAATCCGCACGATCGCTTGGAACCGAGCATGAGCGCTTTAATCCTGGTTTCACACGTAAAGAACGGTGTGGAAAAAGCCATGGAATATCGGTTGGGTGAACCGATAATAGACATCATTCAGCAACATCACGGCACTGGTCTTATCAAGTTTTTTTACTACAAGGCAGTTGAAAGGACTGATAAAAGTCGGCTGCCAGTTGCAGAAGAAAAATATCGGTATCCCGGGCCCTTGCCTGACACCAAGGAAGCCGCATTGGTAATGCTTGCAGATATCTCGGAAGCGGCGTGCCGAACTTTGCCGGACCCTACGCCTGCAAGAATTCAAAAAAAGGTCCATGGTTTGATCATGAGCTTATTCGAAGAGGGACAGTTGGATCAGTCCAACCTGACTCTGAAGGATATTCAGGCCATAACAAGGTCCTATGTAAGAGCTTTGCAGGGGGTCCTTCACTCTCGAATCGATTACCCCGAAGATTCAAACTCACAGGATAAAAGTGATGGAGATCATATTA
Source organism: Deltaproteobacteria bacterium (assembly GCA_023474025.1). Lineage (GTDB taxonomy): Bacteria > Desulfobacterota > Desulfomonilia > Desulfomonilales > Desulfomonilaceae > CAJBEZ01. The sequence continues at coordinate 12,187 of JAMCYH010000211.1, read as the reverse complement.
GATTGGGGACAGATGTCGCCTCAAATGGAGTCGAACCAGATTCAGAAGAAACTCGAAGAAATATTACTCAACTTGGGGTGCGATGATGATTCGATCCTGTCTGTAACAGTTGTAGATTCAGAGGCTATGGCTGAAATCAATTTCAAATATAGGCAGAAAGAGGGTGCTACTAATGTGCTCTCGTTCAGCCAGAGAGAAGCAGGTGTGTCCCCTAATCACCCCAATTTACTCGGCGATGTGATTGTCTGCTGGGATAGAGTTGTCTCGGATTCACAATCGTTGGGATATACAATTGAAGAGATGTTTACCTATTTGTTAATTCATGGCATCTTACATGTAATCGGGTTTGATCATGATTCGCCTGATCATTCGCTGACCATGGAAAGTGAAGTAAATCGTATTTTTGCAAGATTCTTTCCGTCTGTCGGCGACTAGAGCGGGCAGGTTTCTTATTGGGTAGTTAGTTCAACTCCTTGGGGCATTATTAATGAGAAGACCTAAACAGAGACAAGTTAGTTTAAGAGCTGATCAGTTACTGTCCGCAGGTGACATCATAACAATGATGGACGATGGTTTACCGACAAAATGCAAGGTAATGTCCTGTCTAGGGACCAATGATGGTTCATGTTTTGCAATTCTGGAGATACTTGACGGCCCAAAAAAGGGGAACAGAATTGAGACGTCGCTTGTGGCCAGGGAACGGGGGTGAAAAATAACCATGCCCCATTTCCCTTTTGCGAGTTAGAAACTGGCAGAAACAGATTTTTCCCTAATCAGGTTCAAGCGATACCTGTGATGTCTGATTCTGAAAGATTCCGTGCCGTCAGTGTCAACATTCGTACATGTTCCATTTCAGCCCTTATAAGCTGATCAATTTGTGATTTGCCTTTCGGGTCGGGTAAAATTTCTTTCATTCCCAAAAAAAATGCTACTGAGTCTTTCTCAAACTGGATAGCCATACTAAGGGCTTCCTGAGCTGTATTTATATTTTTGAGTCGAGAACTAGCAGCCTCAAGAGTAAAAATGTGGGTGTCGGCTGAGGCCTGAAGGTAGCTTTCGGCTAAACCTTCCGGGTCCCATATCCCAGGAGAGAGGGCAGTCTCGGGTAAAGAAGATTTTAAACTCTTAAACGCTTCAATATGATTTGCTTCCATGGTTGCCAACTGTTCAAATAGTTTCCTGGTTTCCTGGTCTTTCGCTTTTTCAGCGGCCCCGGAATAAAAAGCGTGTCCATTTTCCTCAATTCGGACAGCCATTGTAAAAACATCTTCAGCAGTTCCAAAAACGAACATAAAAACCTCCGGTGTGTGGGACTATCAGAAAAAAGCCCCGTCACGTAAATATAAAAATTTATTAGGCGCTAAATTTCAAAAAAGCAACAATCCTGCGTTACAGACATACGGAAAAAATTATCTAAATTGCCTTGTATACATTTAGTCCTATTTTTTCAGATCTGCCATATACCAGCTGGTTCCCACCTGTGCTACCTATTATAATTGTCTTGCCAGATTTTGATGGCCCAATTTCTTTGGAAAGATCGACTGTTATGTCCAATCTGTCGCCGCTAACGCTCATCTCCATGTTCTTGAAAGACTTCTTGTTCCCAGATTTTTTTGTTTCAGTCTGTTCCTTGTATACGTTGAGTCCTACTTTTTCGCTACGACCCGGAACTGTTTTGTTGCCTTCTGAAGACGCCACTATAATTGTCTTGCCGGATTTAGATGGACCAAATTCCTCAGAGAGGTTAACGGTTATTGTAAGTGTATCGCCTTCCACATTGAACTCGACATTTTTCATCTTTGGGTTTGGGTTTCGCAAGGTCTTTGGTTGCACATCCTTTTTTAACGCCGGTAAGCTGTCATCGCGCTGGCTGATCTCAACAGAATGGTTCAAAGGCCAGTCAAGAACGGCAAACACGTCGCCCGCCAGTAATTGTTGGGCCTTTGGACTCAACTCCAGCATGTTTTGAGCCATTTTACTGGATATGGCCTGCGGAAATTTTGCACCCTGTCTGAGTAGCCCAAGAATCGCCTTGATATCAGTTTCGGAATTTGAAAAATGTTCCGTATAAAAATCCTTGAGAAAACTCCTGGCTTTCATAAAATCCTTAAATGCTCCCTTGATGCTGTTAACAAGATCTACAGATTCCCTGGCAACCTCAGTTTCCACAAGATTTGCGCCTGTGTCCGTTACAAAAATCGTCCATTTGTCCGGAGTAGGGGATCCTTCTTCTTTGAAATAACTTTTAAAATCTTCAGCGCTTAACCAGAATTCGAAGCCCTCGTCAGTCCTTACTTTGAACGGTGACTTTTCTCCTTCTATTATTTCAACGGTAATTCCAGGCGTTGACCCGAGGAATTGTTGAAACCTGTTTGGCATATGTTCTCCTTATCAATTACTGGAAAGCCATATTTATATATTACATGATAATCAGGGTCCAGTCTGAACCGAAGGGAGGTAGGGGAAATTATGCTTTTGTTGAATCACCATGAAAGTTTTGCAGGGTATGTTCCATTTTAGTCAACTTTTTGGGGGTGCTTTAGAAAAAGTCTAGTTCAGCCAAACGCGCCTCCCAGATATGGTTATTTAGCGAAGTTGATTGATAAGGGTCCAGCTTGAACGTGACTTCCGCTTTTTCGCAGGGCACGGAATGGCTTTGAAGCCATCCTGTCGATCCTACCGGTCTTCCTTCTCACTCTCTCCCCGCCCCCCTTAGATATCGCTTGCAGCGCTTAATAAACGTATTGTATAAGTAAGTATATTATATATCTCATCGATATGCTAAATTTTGATTTAATAGTAGTCTTTTGAACAAAATTACTAACTTTGTTTATACTACATACTGAACAACAAACGTTGACAGCACGTATTATTTTCAAACGATGAGAAATAAAATGATTAGAGGAGTATAGAATGCCACAAAGCTGGGACCTGCAGCATGCGCAGGTCCAAACCATAAGCTGGTGCAATCGCTCATGCGATTTCTGTCCCAGCCAAAAATTTCAACGAAAGCCACACCTAATGCCTCTGGATACTTATCGGAGGATATTGGACGAGCTTGCCGCCTTGAATTTTTGTGGCAGATTTTCGCCGTTTCTGCAGTGTGAGCCTCTTTTGGACAAACGACTTCCTGAATTGGTTTCTATGGCCCGTGAAACACTCCCAAAGGCAAAACTGCTTATTCAAAGCAACGGAGACATGCTGACTGCGCAAAAGGGTATCGCTCTTTTTGAAGCAGGTTTGCATAAGCTCGTCATCAATTGTTATGATAACAAGCAGAACCGTCTGAAACATTTAGATTTAATTGCAACCGAAATAACTACCAAAAATCCAAATGTTAGGTACGTCATGGGTAATTTTTTTAAAATGATCAGGCCGGAGCGGTCGAACTCCATCAAGCAGGAAATAGTAATAGAAGACAAGACGCATTGGACTAAAGATGGGCAGGAGAATTGGGCGGGGAATGTTCCAGGTATACATTTACAGAGGAAATCAATGAAGGCGTGGTGTTTCCGGCCCTTTAATCAACTATACGTCCATCACAACGGCAATGTCGTTCTGTGTTGCTGTGACTGGAAGGGCGATGTGGTTTTTGGGAATGTTCTGGATAAAAGTCTGGTCGAAATCTTCTCTGGCCCTCTGGCAACCACATATCGGAAAAATTTGAATGAGAAGAACCGACAAATGAAACTTTGCGACGTTTGTGATTTCCCAGGGAAGCCTCCGCTGTTAGCAAGAATTTCGCATCGCATGATAAAATTCGCCAACCGATTGCATGGCGTCTAAAAAGTCCTCCTCGTCATCATGAGACGATTCAGAAGACTGGCTGTCTGTACCAGCGCAGATTTGTTTCAATTTTTTTATAAATGTCCTTGGGGACACATTACATGTCGTGGTGATTGTTGTTGACATTCCTAGAACAGCTATTTACCAATGGTTTGATTAAAGATGGTTTTTGATTAATAAATATCTTTTTTATGTCATTTAAAGGAGCGACCAATTTTGGCTAGTAGCGACTCGCTTGCCGATAAAGTAATTGAAGGTGACGTAAGGGCTACTGCTCAACTCATTAGACGGGTTGATGACGGAGACAAAAGTGTGTTTTCGGACCTCGCCAAGCTTTATGGCCACTCCGGAAGAGCATACGTCATTGGTTTCACTGGATCACCTGGTGTAGGGAAGTCTACCTTGGTGGATCGAATAATTGCCCGGTTTCGTGAGGACGGAAAGACCGTAGGGGTCCTTGCCATAGACCCTACAAGCCCTTTCTCGGGGGGCGCCATCCTGGGTGATAGGATCAGAATGCAGCGGCATTTTCTGGACGACGGTGTATTTATAAGATCACTTGCTACCAGAGGAAAATTCGGTGGCTTGACGAGGTCTACGGCAGACGCCATTGTGGTGCTCGATGCAATGGGGAAAGATGTAATAATTGTTGAGACGGTCGGGGTAGGGCAGGATGAGGTCGACATTGTGAACAGCGCCCACACGTCAGTAGTGGTAACTGTTCCAGGTATGGGTGACGATATTCAAGCCATCAAAGCAGGCTTGATGGAAATAGGAGATCTGTTTGTTGTGAACAAGGCTGACAGAGAAGGTGCGGCCAAGACGGTTAGAGAGATTCAATTTATGCTTCAAATGAACCCTGAATCCAGACGCTCAGACGGATGGGAAACAAGAGTTTTGGAATGTGTAGCCACGCAGCAGAAGGGAGTGGAAGAAGTCTACATAGCCATCCTGAATCATAAACGATACCTGGAAAATCAGGGCAAAGATCGCCTAAGAAATCTTGAACGTAACAGGGTGTTTGGTCAATTTATGGATCTTTTCAGAGAAGGACTATTCGAAAGAGCTCTCAACAAGGTAGGAGGCCAACAGGCGTTGGACAAAATAATTGAGGACATTGTGGCGAGAAAAAATGATCCCTACCATGCTAGTCTGGAATCGCTCAACCGCGTTTTGGGCGGGTGAGGCAATTCGTTTTGTTATTGTAAGTAAGGCCAATTTTGACCTTTTTGACGTTTATTCGGATTGACGAGGGCCGGGACTCTAATGCGACTCGATAAAATCGTAATTGCGACAAGAAACAGAGGAAAATTTCTCGAAATCAAAAAGCTTCTTGCCGAAACCAATATTACAGTGATGTCCATTGACGATTTTGACGACGTTCCCGAAGTAGATGAGGATGGAGAAACATTTGAGGATAACGCTCTGAAAAAAGCCCACTTTGTCGCTTCGACACTTGGAATAGCGGCTCTGGCCGATGATTCCGGTCTGTGTGTGGACTTTATCCAAGAATCAATGGATTACGGTTTCAGTCGAGTCGCCAGGCTAACAGATTATTTATCGAAGGCTAAATATCCATTCATCGACGTAGTTCA
>JAMCYH010000211.1:0-6796 GCA_023474025.1 Deltaproteobacteria bacterium | reverse complement strand
GTAGATGAGGATGGAGAAACATTTGAGGATAACGCTCTGAAAAAAGCCCACTTTGTCGCTTCGACACTTGGAATAGCGGCTCTGGCCGATGATTCCGGTCTGTGTGTGGATGCGTTATCTGGTCGGCCTGGTGTGATGTCAGCCAGATATGGAGGTCCCGACTGTGACGACAATCAGAGGTATCTCAAGCTCCTGGATGAAATGAAAGAAGTAAGGGAGCCCTTTAGGACCGCCAGGTTTATCTGCGTCGTAGCCCTGGCGCTCCCTGATGGTCGATACAGATTGTTTAAAGGTGTCTGTGAAGGTAGAATTCTGACCGAACCTCGGGGGACTGGGGGGTTTGGGTACGATCCTGTATTCTACAATGAACGATTCGCACTTTCATTTGGGGAAATGGATTCGGACACCAAGAATCTCGTTAGTCACAGGGCTCATGCCCTCACGATGTTTGTTGATTTTGTTAAAGAAACTGGAGAAACAAGTTTTTGAGGATATTATTAGCCTGCGTCCGAGGGATCAAAAATCAGACAATCTGTTACAGCGGCTCTTGCCATTTTTTAGCTAAAGATTTATAAACAGCATGTTCGGGGTGTAGCGCAGCCTGGTTAGCGCGCGTGCCTTGGGAGCACGAGGCCGCCGGTTCGAATCCGGCCACCCCGACCAATCCCCCGCCTAGATCTCTAGTCTCAGGTTCAAGCCCGAGTTGATACGAGAGTTAGTCCTTGCATGCTTGGTGTCGTTTTTTTTCGGGAGAGAAGACAATGTTGAATAATTCTCGGTGGAAAATTCAAAAAGGCTTCGTTGTTCTTTTTGCTCTCATAGCTCTGTTTACCTTGTCTTCCACCATCTCGTGGTCTAAGGATCTATCCTGTTCTTTCAAGCTTACAATCCTATACATGAATGACACCCACGGGCATTACAGTTCAGAGCAACTTAAAGATGGTGTCTATATTGGGGGGTTTGCGAAGGCAATGACGGCGATGGAAAGGGTCCGAAAAGCAAATGAGTCTGAGGGAAGAATGACTCTGACGTTTTTGGCGGGAGACCTTTTTACGGGGACAGCGTATTCCGCTGTTTTTAAAGGCAGTCTTGGTGTGAAATTGATGAACGTGATGGGTTTTAGCGCAATGGCGGTTGGAAACCATGAGTTTGACTATGGGCTCCAAAATCTACTCAGGAAACTCGAACCGTCTATGAAATTCCCTCTATTGAGCGCAAATATCAGTTATGGAAACGGGAAACCTGTATTCAAACCATTTGTCACAAAAAAAATACCTAACAGCAAGCGCAAGATATTAATTTTAGGCCTTACTACTGTAAAGACTCCCGAACTGACTCATCCTAGAAACGTTAAAAACCTTGTTTTCGAAGATCCCGTTAAGGTAGCGCGAGAGATATTGGAGAAAAATGGCAAGGACAAATTCGTAATAGCGCTTACTCACATAGGTGTAGACAAGGATAAAAAGCTAGCCATCCTATGTCCCGGTATCGATGTGATCGTCGGTGGCCATTCACATACATCTGTCTTAGAACCGCTGAAATTGGATAAAACCCTTGTTTGCCAGGCGGGGGCTTATTCCAGGTATTTGGGAAGACTTGATATTGATATCAAAGACGGGCAAATTGAGAGCTACAACGGTGAATTGATCAAACTGGATGAAAACATCCCTGAAGATCAGCAAGTGGCTACGATAATTGATGACTACAAGCGAAAAATGTCCCCGTTTTTCACCGAGGTTATCGGATCAACGAAAATTAATCTTGATGGCAGTCTTAGCACAGTAAGGTCTTCTTCACCCAGTCCTTTGGGTGTCCTTGTAGCGTATGTCATGGCAGACTCTGTAGGGGCCGACGCAGGTTTGGTTAACGGAGGTGGAATAAGGGATGGCCTGAGAATTGGTCCAATTACCAATGGCGACATCTATGCTGTTTTACCATTTCAAAACCTCATAAAGAAAATTGCCATCAAAGGATCAGATTTGGTGACCGTATTAGGACACAGCATGGAATTGCCAAGTCGAAGTGGTGGAAAATTGCAAACCTACGGCATTAAATACGAGACATCGGACCATAGAATAATAATCAAGCAGATTGGACAAAAGAAATTTGATCCAGATGAATATTATTCCATCGCTGTAAGCGATTTTCTCTATGCAGGAGGAGACGGCTATATAGAATTTGCTTCGAAAGCTAAAAACGTCTCACCCGATGGTTTACCACTCAATCAGGTTTTCTCGGATTTCGTAAGGAAAAACAAAGAAATTACCGAAGAGCGGTTACGCTCTCTACACATCATAAAGAATTGAAATTTCATATCTGGTGAGCGACTTGGCCAAATGAATACCAGAAGTTCCCAATGAGACAGGTCAGTGGCGTCATTGCCACTAGACCCGTACAAGATTTCTGACTCATCCGTTCCAGATTGTTTTAGTCGTAGCGCCTGTCTAGTGATCTGTATTGAATGGCTTCGGACACGTGATCCGAGCCAATATTCTCACTTCCCTCCAGGTCGGCCAGAGTACGGGCTATTTTCAGAATCCTGTGATATGCGCGGGCCGATAATCCGAGGCGTTCCACGACTTTTTCCAGAAAGTTAAGAGAGTCTTGACCCAACGAGCAGTATTTCTTGATTAAGGACGACTTCATCTGCGAGTTAGAGAAAATTTTGTGTTTAGATAGCCGGTCTAACTGAATATTTCTTGCGCGGTTTACACGGTTCCTTATTTGTTCAGATGACTCACTTTCTTCTTTTCCTGTAAGATCTCTCCATTCAACTGAAGGAACCTCGACGTGAATATCGATCCTGTCGAGCAATGGACCAGATATCTTTGCCCAATAGCGCTCTATGTTCTGTCTGGAACAAAGACATTCATGTTTTGGGTCTCCTCTGTAGCCACAAGGGCACGGATTCATTGCAGCGACGAGCATAAATCGCGCGGGAAATGTGACGGCTATATGAGCCCTGGATATCGTGACATCTCCATCTTCAAGTGGCTGTCTGAGTACCTCCAGCACATTTTTTCTGAATTCAGGCATCTCGTCGAGAAACAGCACACCATTGTGGGCGAGGGAAACCTCTCCGGGTCTGGGAATGGCGCCTCCTCCAATCAGGCCTGCATCAGAAACCGTGTGGTGGGGCGATCTAAAGGGCCTTCTGGTTATTATCGATTTTTCCTTACCCAGCAAGCCCGCAGCGGAATAAATTCGTGTTGTTTCAAGCGCCTCTTCGAAAACGGGCTCGGGAAGGATAGTCGGCACTCTTTGAGAAAGCATCGTCTTCCCAGACCCTGGAGGCCCTACCATCAGGACGTTATGACCTCCTGCTGCTGCCACTTCTACGGCTCTTTTTGCATATTCCTGCCCTTTGATGTCCCGAAAGTCTACGGCATAGTTTCCGATATTTTTTGCCATCTGATCCAAGTTCGGTTTGGCAGGTTCGATAGCAACTCTTCCCGTGAGGAAGGCCACAGCAGTGACAAGACTTGAAACACCTAATATATCTACTCCTTCAACTACGGCGGCCTCCCCCATGTTGGATTCCGGTACGATTATGCCCTGGAATCCCATATCACGCGCGGCGATTGCGACGGACAATGCCCCTCTAACTTCTTTAACGCTGCCATCTAGGGACAGTTCCCCGACTATCAGGTAATTACCGATTTTTTCACTGGGGAGCAAACCCAAGCCGATTAATACGCCTAAGGCTATGGGCAGGTCAAACCCTGATCCTTCTTTTCTCAATCCGGCCGGCGCCAGGTTTACCGTTATTCGTCTGGCTGGAAATGGAAAACCACTGTTTACGATTGCAGATTTCACCCTTGCGGCGCTTTCCTTAACAGCGCTATCGGGAAGGCCAACTACTGTCACTGCGGGTAACCCGTTGTAGACATCAATTTCAACCTGTACCGGATGAGCGTCTATTCCGACAAGCGCCCCTGAATGGACTTGAGCCAGCAATTTAATTTTCCCCCCTCAGATTATTTAAATAAAGCGAATTTTGTTTGTGGTTATAAGCTATTCAGCAAATAAGTTAAAGTTACAGTAGCAGAGAGACAGATTATTTTCAAGTAAGATTATTGTCACATCATCCTAATTTTAAATCTATTAAAACTATACTCTCAACTATTTTATTTATATTTCGCTATAAGCCTTACATTGGACATTACTATTCCCAATTGAGTAATGTACATAGAGAATATAACACTTGCACGCGTCGTTAATGTTTCATAATTTCCTGGTCAAGCTGTCTTAGAGCGCGTAAACGTATTATCTTCCTTTGTTTCCACCCAAAAGTCGATTCACTCAATAATTTGATTCCCGCCACAAACTTGCTGATAACCAATACAGCTAATAGATTAACAGCCGGCCAGAAAATATTTTTCTTATGAAATCAATCATTTTGGCCAAGGTGTCCCGAGATGTTTATGATCCTATTTTGTTTGAATGTTTCTGGTATGATAAAGAATAAATTGATGAATCCCGCCAGAATCGTAATTTCGTAAAAGCTACGCGTATCGGTTCTGTTAATCGCTTTCGTGGTCAAAGCCCCAGTCTGTATACCTAAAAGTATGCGCATAACGTACCTATGGCCAAATTATAGAAAGTCAATCCGTAAACAGCGTGTTAAAAAATGGCTCCGGATCCTGCAGTAAAAGCTTTTTAAAATAGTTCAAAAATCTAGAATTCATCATATGTTTCTGTTTCCGCGGTATCGGATTCCGGAGAAGCGGTAGCCGCTAAATTGACTCTGGGGGTTTTGATGTCAACTATTTTAGACCGAATATTCGCCAAAGTTTCGGGGTTTTCCCTCAAAAAAGCCTTAACGTTTTCTCTTCCCTGACCGATTCTTTCGTCGCCATATGAATACCATGCTCCGGATTTGTCCACGATACCGTTTTCCACAGCCAGATCGAGTATTTCACCTGCAGAGGAAATACCTTCATTGTACATGATGTCAAACTCAACCTGTCTGAAAGGCGGCGCCATTTTATTCTTTACGACTTTTACCCTCGTTCTGGAACCGGTTATATTTTCGCCTTCCTTGATTTGTCCAATGCGGCGTATATCCAGCCTCAAAGAAGCATAAAACTTGAGAGCGTTTCCGCCAGTGGTAGTTTCGGGATTTCCGAACATGACACCAATTTTTTGTCGTATCTGGTTAGTAAAAATTACTGATGTATGGGATCTTGAAATGGCCGCAGTCAGTTTTCTGAGGGCCTGTGACATGAGGCGAGCCTGAAGTCCCATATGAGAATCACCCATCTCGCCTTCGATTTCGGCCCTCGGGACTAGAGCTGCCACGGAATCAATTACAATGACGTCCATAGCCCCTGACCGCACAAGAATCTCAGTTATTTCCAGCGCTTGTTCACCGGTGTCAGGCTGCGAAACAAGAATCTCGTCAGTTTTAACACCTAATCGTCTAGCGTAGTGGATATCCAGGGCGTGCTCGGCGTCTACAAATGCGGCGTACCCTCCATTTTTCTGGGCTTCCGCTATAATATGAAGGCAGAGTGTAGTTTTCCCTGACGACTCTGGACCAAATATCTCAGTAACCCTACCTTGCGGCACGCCTCCTATGCCAATGGCGAGGTCCAGGCCAAGAGAACCAGTGGAAATCGCTTTGACATCAGGAATCACTCCCGCGCTACCCAATTTCATTATTGAACCACGTCCGAATTGTCTTTCAATTTGGGTTACTGCTAGTTCAACGGCTCTAAGCTTCTCCGTTCCAGGTCGAGCGCCTTCCACGGGGTCAATTGTTTTCTTGTTTTTTGCCATCTGATGTCCTTTCCCTGCCTAGTTAAAAAAATGCCGCATAGCCATCTACCGTTTCCTGTCAAAGATTAGGAAGGTCAGAGGCTTAGTGAGTTGTAAATCCCCTGGTCATCGTGTGTAATTCCAGGATGAAATTGCAGCCAGTTTGAGAAATCCCGCTTCATTATATTACAAGAAGTTCGAAAATTGGTTTTTATATTTTTTATGATATAAAAATTGTCCCAATTAAATTGGGTTGACCATATGATCTCGGATTACTAAAGGTACAGGAGGAAGATTTAGGATCTTGCATAAATGAGGATTATTTCAGCAAGTCGTAGGACAGACATTCCAGCTTTTCACTCTGATTGGATGATAACTCAATTTCGAGAAAAATCTGTCAATGTGATCAATCCGTTCAACAATAAGGTCGGTGTTGTTTCTCTGGCCCCTTGCGACGTCATTGCAATTGTTTTCTGGACTAAAAACGCTTATCCAATAACGCGTTATTTGGACGAACTACTCGATCTTGGCCACCACTTCACATTTCTCTACACGGTAAACAATTATCCAAAGTGTGTGGAACCAAATGTTCCGGACCTATGTCAAACAACGAAAGTTTTGGAACACCTGTTCAAAAATTATGGTTCAAACGTGTTTAGATGGCGCTATGACACTATAGTGTTGTCGGGGATTACTAACAGATCTTGGCATATAAAGAATTTCAGGAAATTATGTGGTATTATGAAACCTTTTGTTAATGACTGCATATTTAGCTTCTGTGATTACTACAAGAAGACTAAAAAGAAAATGGAGTTTCGGTTGTCGGACCATTGGGAACCAGATCATGGAGAATCATTGGAAATCGCTATGGAATTCGCCGATGCAGCGTCTGAATATCGAATCAGGATGCTGTCCTGCGCTCACGATTTTCTTGCTATTCGCCCGATCGGGCATGCGTCGTGCGTTGACGCCCAGTTTTTAAAGCGTCTGGTCACGTCTGAGGAAAAAAAACAGTTGCTAGACAAGATTGAGATGA
>JAMCYH010000041.1 GCA_023474025.1 Deltaproteobacteria bacterium | reverse complement strand
CTTAACCTTGTTCGCGACACCCGTTCGTCATTAGGAGATAAACCCGTTGAAATGATTACCTTTGCCTTCGGATCAATCTTTAGAAGTCTTTCAAGACAGACCTGTCCACTCATTTTTGGCATCACCAGGTCCAAAATCACCAGTGAAATTTGGCCAGGTCCCTTGTTATAGAGTTCAAGGGTTTCGACACCATCACGGGCTTTTAACACTTGATGCCCCTGTCGCCTGAGCATTCGGGACATCAGATCTCTAGTCGCCTGTTCATCATCTACCACCAAAATGGTCTCGGTACTTTGTCCCAGGGCCATTTTTCCATTTGGCGCATCAGCCTCGGTCTTGTAAGCGGAGCAAGCGGGAAAGTAAATCGTGAATGTCGTTCCATGCCCAGGCTCGCTTTTGCAGTCAATGCAACCTTCGTGCTTTTTGATAATGCCATATACCGTAGACAGACCCAAACCGGTTCCTTTTCCTGTTTGCTTCGTGGTGAAAAATGGCTCGAAGATATGACCGAGCGTTTCCTTGTCAATACCATGCCCCGTATCTGAGACAGTCAAAACAACATATGCGCCCGGTTTGACCTCAACATGATCGCTGCAATATTTGTCATCCAAAATTACATTTGCGGTTTTTATTGTAAGCTCACCATCATCGTCCATGGCGTCTTTCGCATTAATGGCCAGATTCATGAGGACCTGATCTATCTGGGCAGGGTCGGCTACGACTATCGCGAGATTTGGAGCCAGGATGGTCTTGATAACAACCATTTTATGGATTGTGCTGGCTAATATCCTTGTCACTTGCTCAACCCGATCGTTGAGGTTGACAGGTTTGGGGTTATTCTTGTTTTTTCTGCTGAATGTCATCAAGTTCCGCACGAGTTCGGCGCCACGTTGACCTGCGTCATAAATCTGCCGTACGATCGTATGGTCATGGTCCCCTTCCTTTTTGCTCTGGAGAAACATCTCGGAATAGCCGATGACAACCTGAAGCAGGTTGTTGAAATCGTGAGCGATCCCGCTAGTCAGGGTTCCTATCGCCTCCAGTTTTTGCGCCTGGAAGAGTTGAGCCTGTAGCGCCTCGCTTTGCTGTTCCGTCCTGATACGATCAGAGATGTCCCGGGCTATTGTAGAAGCGCCAATTATTCGACCCTGCCTGTCAATAATCGGAGAAATCGTTAACGATATATAAACGTTTTCACCACTTTTTTTCCGGCGGACAGTCCGGGCGCATTTCAACGATTTTCCATTTTTGACCTGTCCAAGGAAAGCGTGAATTTCATCCTCACTGTCAGTCGGGGCCAAAATCGTTATGGATTTACCGATTACTTCGTGTTCCCTGTAACCATAAATCTTTTCTGCGCCTTTGTTCCAGCTAGTGATAAACCCCTCCAGGCTTTTACCAATGATTGCGTCATCTGAAGAATCAACAATGGCGGAAAGTCTTAGTTTTTTTTCTTCCGATTCCTTCAGTTCGGTAATATCTGAAAAATACCATAAACGACCGCAGGATTTGCCTTCGACCCGGATCGGGATAAAATCTCTGAGGTATGTCCGTCCATCTGACAAAATTATTTCTTCCCCCCTTATTGGCTGATTTTTCTCAATTATGTCCATGACTCCGGACAGGACCTTTTGGGGGTTAGTAAAACCCTTTTTTAGTTTCTCAGTAATCTCTGGGGCCTTCAACCCATACAACTTGCATGGAGCGCCATCAATATCGAACAAATCACAAAAGGCCTGGTTGATGAATTCCACCTCACCAGCATCGGTGACAAGCAGCAAGCCGCTATTAAGATTTGACAGGATTATATGAAAAAGACTTAGAGTTGATTGTGAATTTTGCTCCAACTTCTTGCGTTCCGTAACATTCTGCAAAACACAATGGGTCTGTCTGAACCGACCCGCATGATCATGACCAATCATTCCATCAAATGTCACGATTAGTGTGGAACCATCCTTCTTGACCATTTCCAATTCAACGCCGTGAATTTCTCCGTCAGCCTTGAATCTGGGGAAGTTAACCCTGAATTTTTCCTGGTAGGCTGGCCTTAAAAAATCTCCGAACCACTTACCGATTACTTCCTCCCTCGAATACCCTAAAATGCCGAGCCAGGCCTGGTTCACTTCCAGGAAGTAACCATGTTCATCCAGAGAATGGTAACCCAACGGCGCATTTTCATATAAAAGTCGGAATCTCGCCTCGCTTTCTCTGAATCCCTTTTCGATTCCAAGAAGCTTAGTCTCGGAAGCCCTTAATTCAGCCATCTCAAGACGCATCTGAGTCAATTCTTTGACGAGCTGCTCTCTGGTTTTATCGAAGTCCTGCATGGAAAGGCGCCCCCTGCGTGGGAGAACATCGACACAAAAGCCCACTATTGTCCGATTTGATAATGTAGAAGATGTTAATGAAATATACCTGATAACGCAAACTGAAAAGCTAAGCTTGCCCGATTGGGCGCTTCTCTACTCCTGGATTCGTGTGGCACATTAGGCAATTCAAGGTCAGGATAGAAAGAATTATTTATTGGATTGGAGTCAAATCAGATTTTGCGCGCGAAGTTCCGCTTTCAGCCAGGCATAAGCTACTGGCGCAGCGATCAGACCTGCTATTCCAAAGACCGCTTCCATTACAACCATTGCGCAGAGTAATTCCCAGGCGCGGGCTTGAACTTCTCCACCGACGATATAGGCGTTCGTGAAATATTCCAGTTTGTGGATTGCAACCAGAAAAACGAGAGAGGCAATCGCGACGCCGGGTGATACGCCAAGGCTGATTAAAACTATCACCGTGTTGGAAACAAGATTGCCGATTATTGGAAGAAGGCCCACGACAAAGGTGAAAGTGAGGAGCACGGTTAGCATTGGCAAGTGAATGTTGAATGACGGTAAAACGACCAATAGATAAAATGCAGTCAGAATGGTGTTGAGCGCTGAAATCTTAACCTGGGCAAAAACCACCTTGTCGAAGGCGTCAACAAGCATTCGAATACGTTCCCGTAAGACTGCAACGAGTGGAGGTAATTGGTCAGAAGTGTCAAAATGATAAATAGCTGTTATTCCACCAACAACCATGCCTAGCAAAACATGGGCGAATATCCGGACTCCTGCTATCCCGGCGGCTGAGATCCTGTGCGCATTCTCGCGCAACATTACATTAACCTCCTGGCGAAGATCCTCCATAGTGTGAGGTATTGCCGCTGCCATGTCTGGAGCCAGGGTATGCCTCAGGCTCTCAAGAGTGTCGGCCGCGGCCGAAAGCAATGCCGCCATACCACCACTACCATCCAGGAAAGACCACAGGGAGAAGATGGCTCCAAACAGCGCCAGGATCACACAACCGACGAGCGCTGTCAGGGCAAGCTTATGGGCGAGACTACCCCATTGTACTGGTAGGCGACCAGCGAGTTTAATGGTCAGGACATAGACGGCCAGACCTGAAAACAGGGTTGGAAGCAAATGAAAACACAGCACAACCGGAATGGCAAGAGCCGCAAGCACATAGCTGGTAAGAGTTAAACCTTTCGTCATTGGGCGCTAACTCGAAAAGGCCGGGTATGCGAGAGGATTTGATTTGTTTGAGCCTATATTTTGATTCAAAAAAACTACATTTAACAGCAGTGGGATAACTATTGAATTCTAGGTCGTCAAGACCTTACTTGTCCAGATTTTTTTACCCGAATGTGGGCGCTTGCGTGAAGATCCCGAAAATTTGCGGGGGTCCATTGACCAGGAGTGGGATTTTTTCTTCGAAATAGTTGACCTTTAAATCGATTTGAATCAAATTGAGCTATCACCTTTGTC
>JAMCYH010000146.1 GCA_023474025.1 Deltaproteobacteria bacterium | reverse complement strand
AGAGTCTAATAATAGATAATGCCCATCCATACGATTTTAGTAATCGACGATGAACCTGACATGCTGTGGGTAATGGAGAGTGTCCTCCAGAAGTGCCACTTCAAGGTCTTCAAAGCGTCAACAGGAGCTGAAGCTTTGACTATAGCCCCGCAGACTGAATTTGAAATGGCCTTTCTTGATGCGAAGTTACCTGATATGGAGGGTCTGGAAATAGCGCGTCTACTGAAAGCTTCACACCCGACTACCAAAATAGTCATGATCTCAGGTTACTATTACGAACATGATGACAAGATCCAGGAAGCCCTAAGAACCGGTCTGATAGTTCATTTTATCCCCAAACCTTTTTCAAATGACGCAATCATAAATGCTGTAAAAGCTGCGCGCTCATTATAGCTTCCCTTCAAGATTTATTAAATTAGGTGGGCGACACCTTACTATGGAATAAATTCCATAGATAACACTCCATATATCTACCATCGGCGCCATATTCTCCATACCTCGGTCTGATAAACTAAAATCGCTGCGCGCCTTGCGTCCAAGTCATTACTAGTGGCGGTTTGAAGGTCCAAAAGGCCTTGAGCTGTTCCTTCAGCGCCATTGGTGATCAATGCGTTGACACAAGATTCAATTAGATTGACTGGAAATGGGCGATTATCGTGTCCAGCCCGTCCGGCCCGAGGATAGAATCTGCTAGAGACCATGAACAGGACTCCGGGAAGGTTCTTTCATCGGACGGCGCGAGGCGCTGGATACTTGGCACGGATTAAGCACTAACTATGGTCGGCATGCCAAATCATCAAAAGCCGTTTAGGCGAAACTAAAACAATTGGAGGGAGAAAATGGCCAAGATAGCTAAATCGACCGATTCTTCCAGCCTCGCTGAGGTTGTAGACAGGATCCTGGACAAAGGTATTGTGATCGACGCTTGGGTAAAGGTCTCATTGGTTGGTATAGAGCTGCTCTCAGTTGAGGCGAGGGTGGTTATCGCATCGGTCGAGACCTATCTGAAATACGCCGAAGCTATTGGTCTCACCGCCAGCGCCGCTGCTCCTGCGTAATCAGGCACATCTGCCTCTGGATTCCCAAAAGCTTTGGGCGTAGCTGAAATAGGGCAATCTCCCAAAGCTTAGGGTCCAGCCAGACCCGACATCACCGATTAACTAGACATACAAAAAATTGGCAGAACTGTCGGGTTAATTAGACAAAGGAGGAGTAATGGGCGCTCTGACTGAAGACATCACCAGATTATGCGGAGAGATTGAGGCCTTGCGAGACTCTCGTAAGGTTTTCGAGTCTCAACTCGATAAAGAAACCAAGGTCATGAAAGCAGACGTCGGAGTAATGCGAGGCGGTTTCCGACGAGATCAGAAAAACATGGCGGTTCGGACCAAAGCCGATCGAGTAAAGTTCGTATCAAATCTGGATGCCGAAGTTAGTGGTCTCCTGAAAGCCTTTGACAAAAGCCATGCTGAGATGGCGACCAAGACCAAGAAGGTAAATGCTGCGTTCGTTTCAGATGTAGCTAATCACGTGTCCGGTCTCCTAACGGGTTACCACAAAAACCGAAAGGAGATGGGGATCGCCACGAAGCGAGAGAACGCCATTTTCGTTGCTGACGTCATCAGGTTCGTCAATGCCAAGAACAAAGAGACGAAGGTAATGATGGACGGGTTCAGGGCCGAGCAGTCAAAAATGGCAAAAGCGACGAAGGCGGACAGGAAAAAGTTCGTAAACCAACTAGAAAACAATGTAAGTGCCATAAGAAAAGTTAATGTTGACGATTTGGTGGGCGCAAGGGCCGCTTGGGCTACTTTGTCTCCACAAGGAAGAAAAGCAAAGTTGGCGGCTGAACAACGAGCCAAGGCGGAACAGGATAGAAAGGCTCGATTAGACGCTGAGCAACGAGCTAGAGCGTCAGAGGAGATGAAGGCCAGAGCAGAGGCTGAAAGATCCAAAGCGCAACATGAATCATCAACTGAAAAGAAAAAGAAATGAAAAATCGGTCCCAGCCAAGGTCATTAGACAATTGTAAAAGGTTTCTGTGATCGAGGCTGGGGCAAAAAGAATCGCCATGAGTGACATGAAATGTTCATTTTGTAAAGGTACCGGGAAAGATCCTTTTGGCGTTCTGTCGTGGCTATCTACATGCTGTGTCTGTAACGGTAAAGGGGTCGTTGATGTTCCTAGCCCGTACAAGGTATGTCCTCATTGTGCTGGGACAGGAGCCGTGAAGACACTAACTTGCACTGCCTGCATGGGCAAAGGTTATGTATCACTTCCAGCGACACCGGTAATTAAGTGTCCGGAGTGCCGTGGTTCGGGAGACGCTTCTTCAATTCCATCTCTTCCCTGCATCAAATGCCACGGCAGAGGTTTTATTTTAGCCGGCTGATCCACGCTCGGACAAGTCCACATTCCAGTCTTACGTTTTTCTGTTATAGCGTGGACAGCCTTCACCAAAATTCAGGTGGCGAAAAGGGAGCAAAAGTCATGGGAGGCCTGGAAAATATAGAAGCTCTTAATTCTGAAATCATCACGAATGACGATGACAATATCGTCCCCGAAGCTAGTGAGCAATTTGTTTATACATCACATGTCCGGTCTTTAAGCGACAGGGCTATGGCTTACCTAAATGTGGGTTATTCAGTCCATTTCGCGGGAGCGGCTGGCACAGGAAAAACCACACTAGCGTTTCATCTTGCGGCCCAACTCGATAGACCGGTAATCCTGATTCATGGTGATGACGAATTTGGAAGTTCGGACCTGGTAGGTCGTGATTCCGGTTATCGAAAATCCAAGCTGATCGATAACTATATTCATTCGGTTGTCAGAACTGAAGAAGAAATGCGAAGCCTGTGGGTTGACAACAGACTGACGACTGCGTGTAGGGAAGGTTTCACACTGATTTACGATGAATTTACGAGATCGCGGCCGGAGGCAAACAATGTTCTATTGAGTATTCTTGAGGAAAAAATTCTGAATTTGCCCAGCATGCGCCGTACAGGGGAAGGATATCTGGAGGTCCATCCAGCTTTCAGGGCCATTTTTACTTCCAACCCGGAAGAATACGCTGGTGTGCACAAGACACAGGATGCCCTCCTGGACCGGTTGATCACTATAACCGTCGATCATTATGATCGTGAAACAGAAATTCAGATAACAATGGCAAAAGCCTTGATCCCTCGGGAAGATGCTGAAACGATTGTCGACATTGTGAGAGAACTTCGGTCCGTGGGTGTAAACAACCACCGACCTACAATTAGGGCATGCATAGCTATCGGAAAGGTCATGGCGCACATAGGAGCGCATGCTAGCGAAAATGACCAGGCTTTCGGCTGGGTTTGTCAGGACGTCCTGAGTATTGAGACAGCGAAAGTGACTAGGTCCGGCCAATCTCTAATGCCTGAAAAGATTAAGGAAGTTATCAAAAAGGTCTGCAAACAGAACAAAACACAGAAGAAGGGCTTGATAAGGCCCGTTTCAGTCATTGATGGCGCCTAGGTTTGGAGTGAAAAATGGGTATACGTCGATCAGCGAATATTAGAGGCGTTCGAGACATTCGTACATACTCGGGAAGAGTTGACGCGGGAAGTGTTCCATACTTGGCATACATGAAGGTGAGTTGCCTCGAGATGGAGAAGGCTCGTCGGGAAAGGGAACGCAACAGCGCTTTAGCCCGGATTCAGAACATAGATTCCCGGATTCACGATATTGAAGCGGAAAGAAACCTCATAATCAGAAAGATCGGGGAACATCAGAGCGCATGCTAGCGAAA
>JAMCYH010000179.1 GCA_023474025.1 Deltaproteobacteria bacterium | reverse complement strand
TGATTACAGGTCCGCGTCGTTTTGAAGTCAGGTGTGCAAACAGATGCGGAGTCGTTGCTTCCCGGCGCTGGCGATGTCACTCTACGTGAAGTCGAGCCGCGCTTCGAAGATGGATTTATTTCGCTGCTCCGTGAACGAGTGGCCGAAACATCTCAAAAGATGTCTTTCGATGTCGGCGAGCTGTCCTCCCGTAAAGCCCTGTCAGCGTCGAGCGGACCGGTAATCAAGGTCCAGGATCTAAAGCGGCGCTTTGGGGATTTCTATGCCGTGCGGGGCATCACGTTTGATGTTGGCCGCGGTGAGATCTTTGGACTTTTGGGGGCCAATGGCGCAGGTAAGTCCACAACGTTTCGCATGCTCTGCGGCTTGCTGCCGGCCAGCGGAGGAACTTTAAGGGTCGCCGGTTTGGACCTGCGGCACTCGGCCGCAACAGCTCGCGGCCGCATCGGTTACATGTCCCAAAAATTTTCACTTTACGGTATGTTAAGTGTTCTAGAAAATTTGCAATTCTTTGGCAGCGCCTATGGTCTGGATCGTCGGCGCCGGGCAACTAGGATCGACTGGGCGCTGGAACAGTTCGAGCTTGAACCGGTGTCTTCAGACACCAGCGCCGATCTCCCACTGGGCTATAAGCAGCGTTTGGCACTCGCTTGCGCCTTGATGCACGAGCCTGACATCCTGTTTCTTGACGAACCCACATCGGGCGTAGATCCTCTGGCTCGCCGTGAATTCTGGCGCCGCATCAGTGCGTTGGCCGAACGGGGGATCACCGTGATGGTGACCACTCATTTCATGGAAGAGGCTGAGTATTGCGACCGACTGGCCATCATGGCCGACGGTGAAATTCTCGCCTTGGGAACTCCAGAGCAGATCAAGGATAGGATGCGGACAGATTCCCAACCGGAACCTACCATGGAGGATGCTTTCATAGGCCTACTTGAGGAACACGAGAGAATGGAAGCGAACGCTGCATGAGCGAGACGAGCCAATCATTGCCCCCTCCGCCAGTGCGCTTCGGCGTCTTGATGCGAATGAACGGATTGATCCGAAAGGAATTTCTCCAGATCCTACGCGATCCTAGCAGCATTGCCATCGCCTTCCTGATGCCGTTCTTTTTGCTGCTGCTTTTCGGTTACGGGGTATCGCTGGATGCTGAGCACGTCCCGGTGGCCTTGGTAGTGGAGGCCCCAGGTCCGGAGACAGCCAGTCTTGCGGGCTCCTTTATGGCCTCGCGTTATTTCTCGCCGACGGTTTATTCAAGAATGTCCGAAGCCATCGCAGCCATGAATGAAAGGCGGGCCGACGCGATCGTCCATCTGCGCTCAGATTTCGGACGGATGATTTATTCCTCTGCAGGCGCGCCTATCCAGGTGATTATTCAAGGCTCGGACGCCAACACGGGTCGCCTTATATCGGGTTATATCGAAGGAACGGTTCAGGTCTGGCTCGCCCAGCTGGCCCGACTTAAGGGCCAATCCCTCCAGGCGCTGGTTGATATGCGTCCAAGGATTTGGTTCAATTCCGAGGTGCGCAGTCAAAACTTCCTGGTACCAGGACTAATTGCCGTCATCATGACCCTGATCGGAGCCTTGTTAACGTCAATGGTGGTGGCGCGAGAATGGGAACGTGGCACGATGGAAGCCCTAGCCGTGACACCTGTGACAATGACCGAAATCCTTCTGGGCAAGCTTATTCCCTATTTCATTCTCGGCATGGGTGGGATGACGCTGGCCGTTTCCATGGCGTATTTTTTGTTCGAAGTCCCCCTTCGAGGTTCACTGTGGCTGTTAATCGCTACATCGGCATTGTTTCTCCTGGTGGCGTTAGGAATGGGTTTACTGATTTCGATCATCGCGCGCAATCAGTTCGTGGCCGGTCAGGTGGCCATCATAGTGACTTTTTTACCGGCATTCATTCTCTCTGGCTTCATTTTTGACATCGCGAGCATGCCGGCGCCGGTCCAAGTTATTACTCACCTGATTGCCGCCCGTTACTATGTGGCGATTCTTCAGACAATCTTCCTGGCCGGTGATATTTGGAGCGTCATTGTGCCCAATACCATGGCGCTGTTCGTGATGGCTGTTTTCTTTCTCGGTGTGAGCCGGCGCAAGGCTCTTAAACGCCTGGATTAGGAGTCTGACTGATGTGGCGGCGCATTGTAGCGCTTATGAGAAAAGAATTTTTGGCGATCCTCAAGGACAAAAAAAGTCGGATTGTCTTGATCGGTCCTCCGATTATCCAACTGTTGGTCTTCGGTTATGCCGCCACCTATGACCTCAACCAAGTCCCCTTCGCTGTCTACAATGAAGACCAGGGTGGGGCATCCAGAGATCTGCTTGCCAAACTCCGTCTCTCACCGACCTTTCATGAAGTTGCAATAGTCACCCACGACGCCGAAATTGCCCCTCTGATAGATAGCAAGCAGGCGCTGCTATTGATTCATCTCGGCCCGGACTTCAGCCGCAACCTGGACCAAGGCATACCTGCTCCGCTGCAAGTCATCGTTGATGGCCGCAACTCCAATACCGCTATGATCGCCCTGAACTACATCCAATCGATCGTCGACGCCTTTAACAGGGAATGGACGGTCTCACAGGGGTTAAGGCGTCCGAGAGCGCAACTTGTAGTCCGCTCATGGTTCAATCCTAATCTGGAAAGCCGC
Source organism: Deltaproteobacteria bacterium (assembly GCA_023474025.1). Lineage (GTDB taxonomy): Bacteria > Desulfobacterota > Desulfomonilia > Desulfomonilales > Desulfomonilaceae > CAJBEZ01. The sequence goes on along the minus strand of JAMCYH010000179.1, from coordinate 16,150 downwards.
TGGTTTATCGTCCCAGGAATTGTCGGTCTTTTGACGCTAGTGGTCACGATGCTGGTCACGGCTTTGTCCGTGGCTCGCGAACGCGAACAAGGGACATTCGACCAACTTCTCGTGACGCCCATGCGACCCTTCGAGATCGTACTCGGCAAAGCTCTGCCTGGTTTTATAATTGGCTTTGCCGAGGCGACGGTAATCATGATTGTGGCCGTATCCTGGTTTCGCATACCTTTACTTGGAAACCTGGTGACCCTATACACCGGGCTGTTTCTATTTCTCCTATCCGCAATCGGAGTAGGGTTGATGATTTCCTCGGTTGCCGTGACTCAACAGCAGGGACTTCTTGGAGCCTTTCTTTTCCTGGTACCGTCGATCATTTTATCCGGATTCACTACCCCGATAGCCAACATGCCCAAGGTGGTGCAGTATATAACTTATGTTAATCCATTACGCTATTTCATGGTAATCCTGCGGGAAGTGTTCCTGCAAGGCTCGCCCTTTTCGTCTCTTCTCAGTCAGTTTTGGCCTATGGCTCTCATCGGAATAATTAACCTCAGTTTGGCCGGTTGGCTGTTCCGTCATCGGATGCACTGACACCTATTTAATCTTTGGCCAACTTCCAGAAGGGCGACAGGATCAATCACCCTTAATGTCAAGCAGCTTTTTTACCAACCCTTTTTCATGGTCAAAGTTCGCTATCCTCTGGATCATGATTTTCTGGGCCATGACGGGTCCAGCGCCATGCCAGGTTGCCACCCCGTGTTGTCCGGCAGTCCAGTGTTGGAGCAATTTATGGGCCTTAAGAATATCTTCAGTTGGTTTATATGAACCAAAACTGTAAAATTCTTCAACGTATTGTTTTGTTTCCGGATTGTTGAGTTCTTTCATTGATGGCATTGTAACAATCAATCCACCGCCTATATCTCCGGCTAGAGCCATAACCCGCCAGAACGAGTTACAAATATTTAGCTTCGAAACATTACCCATCAGTTCATCGGGGAGAAACACGCCTGATCCTACTGGATCTTCAGTGCCCAGCCTTGCTGCGGCAAGGCCACAAGCCCGTCCGGTTTCCCTCAGAACTACCATTTCAGTCAGCTCATCGTTGATGTGGGGGACCTGATCCAGGCCCTTGTACTCCTGGATAAGTTTGCAGGCTCCTATAATCTGATTCATAAAACCGACCTTGCATGTGCCTCCACACGTCATGCGATGAGTCCTGGCGAACCTGACTACAAAATTCAGGGAATATTTTGTTTCGCCGCAATGGAATACACGTTCCCACGGAACGAAAACATTGTCGAAAACCACCATCGCGGTTTCTCTTTGCCCGAATAATGGATTGCCAAGTTCATCGATGTTGTCGGCCAACTCTCTTTCAGCGGAGTAGGGCGAATATTGACAGACATAAGTGATACCTTCAGCGTCGGATGGCACAGCGAACGCCACAGCGTAATCGGCCTCATTTTCCGTTCTCGCGTTTTGAGGCAACACTACCAGTTCGTCACACGCGTAAGCGCCGCTGATATTGATCTTTGCCCCTCTCACAACAATACCGTCCGAATTCTTTTCTACTATTTTCAGAGACAGATACGGATCAGGCCAATCGATAGCCCGTTTCATCCTGTGTCCTCTGGGTTCTGTCAATGCTCCGGCTACTGAGAGGTCTTCCCGCTGAACCATTTTCAGGTATTCGGTAAACCTGGAATTGTAATTTGTTCCCAAGTCCCGATCCATTTCCCATGTTGTAGAGGCAAGAGCGTGGAACGCGTCATAACCGACACACCTGTATATACAGGTGCCAAGGTTTTCAGCGGTGAAAGTGCCAGCTTCAGCTTTGGCTACAAGATCTTCGATGCTGGCGCTGACATGGGTATAACGGTTGACCGTATCGTTTATCAGAGGAGAATAGCAACTCATAATCTTTGAATATTCGGGATCCAACGCCCATCTGTAGCTCGCTTTATTGGACTCGACTACGGTTCTTGTGTTTGGATTTTCAAGAATGTTTTCTACTCGTTTACCATTCATGAATACTTTTGGTTTTTTATCCCTGAGTCTGGCTTCGAATTCTTCTGGAGTTTTTAGGGCCATTAATCAAGCCTCCTTGAAAAAATATTCTATCAAACTGAACGGTTTCGGGTATTCGTGGTTCATCAGCGGGACGTAAACGAATTAGAAATCCGATTCAGCCGGTCGGTTCTTTGATCTCAACGCTACGACAAGTATGGCCACATAAGCCGCCCCCACTTTCCGAACAGCCCTCGCGGCCTCTGACACAGTTGCGCCCGTGGTGGACACATCATCAATTATAAGGATTCTCTTCCCTGAAATCCGCTCCGGAGAGCTAATATTAAAAGCGTTTTTCAGATTCACCAGCCTTTTTGAACGGGGTAACCCAACCTGAGGAGCAGTGTCGCGGGACTTAACAAGAGCTGTTCTGTCAAGAAAAATACCCGTTGACTCAGAAAGCCTTTTTGAAACAGATATTGCCTGGTTAAAACCGCGACTGATCAGTCGCTTCCTGTGCACTGGAACCGGGATGATGGAGTCAAATCTCTCACTCGAATAATGAGTGTTAAATGCTTGCACTAGCAATTCTCCTATCGGACGAACATTGAAAAGTGACGAATGAAATTTAAGCCTTGTAATCCCCGTTCGAACAGACTGCTCATAGTAAACCCCATAACGGGCCTTATCATACGGGGGTGGTTTTGTCAGACATCTTCCACATATTGTAGAAGCGAAATCGTCAAAAGTTGACAAAGGCAAACCGCACAAATCGCAAAATGGTTCGGACACAATTCTTATAGAATTGCGACAGTCCGCGCAAATTACCGATCCCTCGCCTGTAACGGATGAACCACAAAAATAGCAGACTTCCGGAAAGAGCGCAGAAGAAAAAAGATCTAGCGCTGCAGAAAAAATGCGAGAATTTTTCAATTTACCGTTGAGGCGCCACACTGAATTTGACTGTTAATTGTAGCAAAGGGTATCGATCACATTTTCGATAACAGTTAACCAGTTAGGCTCCAGGCTGTCAACAATCCGCACACAATCCGCACAATAAAAATTCCACCAGAGCTGTGTTTCTGATAAATTGCCTGCTGGAAGCGAACACTTTTGAGGATACATCATGAACAAAATTATAACATTGACTTCCGACTTCGGCTATCGGGACGGTTTTGTCGCGCAGATGAAAGGAGTCGTCCTGGGAATTAACCCGAACGTCCGGCTCATCGACACCACTCATGACATTGAACCATTCTCCATGTTGAGCGCCGCTCTTGTGTTAAATGGTTTTTATCGATATTTCCCGGAGGGTTCCATACACCTGGTTGTTGTTGATCCTGGTGTCGGTTCTGATCGGCGATGCATAGTCGTCAGCAGCCAAGGGCATTATTTTGTTGGCCCTGACAATGGGGTGTTTTCTTTCATATATGCAGACGACAATTTTGCTGAGGTTCGCGAAATTCAAGATCATGGACTAATCACCGAGAAACCACATCCCACGTTTCACGCGAGAGACATTTTTGCCCCCGTGGCGGCCCATCTATCAAAAGGGACGGACTTTGCCAAAATTGGCTGTTTAATATCAAACCCTGAACGAATCAATTTTCCTCGTGTTGTTGAGATAGAAAGAGGTATCGAGGGTAAGGTGATTCACATCGACAGGTTCGGAAACCTGTCCGTTAATATACAGTCTATAATGCTTGAAAGGCCCATTAAGGAGATATGCCTGGGATCTCTGACGATCCAGAAGCTGAGCAGGACATTCAGTGATGTTTCGGATCACGAGTCTGTAGCGCTGATCAACAGCTTCGGATTGCTGGAAATAGCGATGAACAGGGCATCTGCCGCTGACAGGCTCGGAGTTGGAATAGGAGCGCGAGTAAGAGTAATTTGGCAGGAATAAAATTTCTGAAGCAAAAACCCTGTTGCAAAAATTTGTACGAGCAAGACATCGAGGCAACACTCAATCATCGTGGTTTTGTTTCAGTCTACGCTCCAGAATTGTAAGGATGTTGATCCCGAGTATCTTGTCTTTAAGAGGCCCGTCGATGCCAGCCTCATCAAGAAGTTTCAAATACCTTTTTATGCCTAGAAGAGGGAAATCGGTGCCCATCAGAACGTTATCCTCACCCAGACAGTTGACGGCCGCCATAAATATTCTGTTGTCATAAATGAATGGGGCTGCTGCGGTGTCTACATAAACCCTTTTCATTGTTGTTCCGATTTCCGGCATCAAACTATATATAAAAAAGCCGCCACCAAAATGGGCCAAAATAATATCCATGTCAGGAAAAGCCTTTATGGTTTTAAAAAGTGCCCGAACATCCATGGAGACTTTTCCCGGGTAATTATGTCCAACGGGTTCATTAACATGTATCATCACAGGAACACGCTTGAGCCGCGCAGTATTCAGGCAGGGCTTTAGATTCTCAAAATCAGACAGACTCCAGCCTATCTCATACATCGAAATCTCACCGAGGCCAGCGAAACCTGCTGACAGCGTCCGGTCGCATTCCCTGTACGCCATGTCTCTTTTTGTCAGGGAAAAGGTAGCAAACGGAACGATCCTGTCAGGATAGCGCTCGTGGAAGTCCCAGATTTCGTCATTATTCCGTTTTGAGTTTTCGTAGTTCTCCCAGGGAAATCCAAAAACAATCGCCTTGTCGATTCCCGACTCATCCAGATAACGTAAAATATCATCGGTAGTCGCGATGCGGGCCTTAGGCGAGGAGTAAAGAGATCGAAATGCAACCTCGGACTGAAAAAATACTGATCTGTCCTGCTGTGCCTTACGCAACAACAGGTGCGTGTGACAATCTATAATCATTATGAAGAATGCTTTTTAGAATTTTTTTGTAGAAATATAATTCCTGAGTGGCGCTTTTGGCAAGTTCAATTTCTAACCTATCCTTACGCCTCCTGAATTGACTACGTTTTAACCCGATCTTCTTCCGCCTTGTCATTAAAATTTAGCTCGGTCCATTACAAAATTCTAATTTCCCGTGTATTTCCTAACTTACGCGTGATATAAATTTACCGCAATTCCATGCACCCTAGTCTCCCCCGACCATAGGGTTATCCAACCTGAATCAGGGGATAACGAAATTAAACCCCAAAGCCTGGCTATTGATAGATTTTGGCTGCATGACCTTTGAAAAGAATATTGTTAGTAAATTACGCGGCTCTTTTGCCTGTGTCGAAATGACCGACAACCCAAACCAAATACGTTGTTCATAAGCCGGATATAGGCTAGATGAAACTGGAATGGCGCTACAAGAGAGTTTTTAAGGCCCGGCGCCCCCGCGGGAAATAGCAATATCGCATCCGCATTAGTTAGATTCTATGACTTCTGCACACAGCACTCTAGGAGTTAGAGGAGGTGTAGCATGAGAAAAGCTGATCCTAGTCCCAGCCTCAAGACGGTTCGCCCAGTCAAACTGACAAAGAAGCTTAAGCTGGCCATCTTCCTGACCGTATGTTGTTGGTTGTCATTTTCAAATCCCATTTCGGCGTCTGATGAAGAAACCATAAAGGCTTATAAAATCGGGATCTCCGAGTGGACAGGCTATCCTGAGAGCGTCAGGGGATTCAAGAATTCAATGGAAGCGGGTGGGTTTGTAGAAGGCAGGAATGTCATCTACATGGACAGAAAGAGCGGTCTGGATTCCGACAAACAACGGCAAATCGCTCTATCTTTCAGGAATGCCGGTGTGGACCTGGTATATTCTTTAACCACTCCCGGCACGTTGATCATGAAACAGATCATCCCCGAGAACACGCCAATCGTGTTCTCCATTGTCGCTTATCCTGCCGATTGTGGTCTTATTGAGTCCTTTGAATATTCAGGGAACAACCTGGTGGGCACGAGCAATTACGTGGAACTTACAAATTACATCGGCCTGCTCAAGTTAGCGCTTCCACAGGCCAGATCTATGGCGATATTCAGACGGAAAACGGAACCCAATTCAAAAATTCAGGCGGCGAATATCATCCGACTTGCTTCAAAACGAGGAATTCATGTGATCGATCTGCCTCTGGATTCGGTGGATGAAGTCCGTGAGAGCGCTTTGAAACTGGCTGGGCAGGTGGACGTGTTTATGACAACAACCGATACTCTGATGCAGGGAGGTGGCGAGCAGGCTCTCATAGGGGTTTCCCTGGAAAAGAAAATCCCGATCCTGAGTTCGAACAAAATAGGTATTGAACAGGGATCGACCTTTGGTGTAGTGGCGGATTTTTATGTGCTTGGCCAGATGTCAGGCCAGATGGCTGTAAAGATTTTGAAGGAAAACATCCGTCCTGCGCAGCTTGAATCAACAATCGAGGATCCACCATTAACATTGATAAATCGTAGGAGCGTCGGACTGTTGGGAATTTCCATACCCGAAGACAAACTACAAAACTACAAGTATTTGGAATAGACTCTGAAAAGACTGAGGCCTCGCCGTGAAAATCGCAACAAAGATTTTGCTCATGCTGGCCATTTCCCTTTTCATTATCATTGGGCTGCTGAGCTGGTTTAACATCAGGGTAATGAAAGAAACGATGTCGGAAGAAATTGAAGATCTTTTGATATCCCACCTGGAATTTGCCGCAAAAGCGATAAGTCAGAACGCCAGGGAGACTAAAAGAACCGCTGAAATCATAGCGCATAATCCCGCGATATCGAAAGCGCTTGATCTTGATGTGAGCGTCGGGACCAGTGGATTACTCAATGAACTGGTAAAGATTTATCCTTTTTGCAACTACATTTTGGTGGTCACACCTCAGGGAGACGTATTCGCAGTTAATACCAATGATAAGGATGGAAACAAGATGGCTGGCGAGGAGTTGTTGGGATCGAGTGTTCTCGGTACGCCGGCTTTTTTATATTTACTCGAGCACGAGACATTCGTTCCAGAACTTGCCAAAGACCCTCTTTTGCCCCAGTTCGGCATCAAGCCAAAACTGAGTCAATGGTATGTGAATCCCGTTTTGAAGGGGTCAAGAATAATTGGCTATGTTGTGATCTCCTACGATTGGCAAGAAGAACTATTGTCGCTCCTAAAATCCATACGTAAGGATTTATTGTCTCAGGAAAATCCAGTAATCGAAGTGGCGCTTGTTGACGATCAAGGAAATGTGATCTTGGGCTCCGACCATAAACAAAAAAAACTAGTCCCGTCTTCTGATCTCGTATGGAGGGAAAAGCCGTTAAAGTTTGGTAACACCACGACGAACCTTGTCATAGCAAGCGACAGGGCCAAAATCAATGAACCGGTTAAAGGGGCCATTATTTCCTCATTGGCTATTGCTGGAGTGGCCACGATTATATTACTGGTTTGTTTTTACGTGATAATCAGAAAGACATTGCTTTTCAAACTACAAGCTATATGTGAAGGGACCGACGCTTTCAAACAGGGAGACTTGACGTTTAGATTACCATCGTTAGGTAATGACGAACTAGGATCATTGGCCTCAACTTTTAATATCATGGGGGAATCGTTGCAGAAGGCTGCGCAGGAGCTTGAACTAAAGGTACAGCAGCGTACCGAAGAACTCAGAGTAACCAACGAAAACCTTATTGACGAGATCGCTCAGCGTAAGAAAGCCCAGGAAACGATACGCGAAAGTGAACAGACCCTGAATAGAATATTGACCGCCTCTCCAGTAGGGATAGCGTTTCTGAACGCCGATAGAAATTTACGATGGGCCAATCGGCGGTTGCTTGACCTTTTTGGCTATGACGACGCTGAACAGCTTAAAGGTTTACGGGTCGATTTGTTTTATGCCTCTGCTGAAGAATTCGAGAGAGTAGGAAGTCTGATATCACAATTTTGCCCCAAAGGTGAGCCTGCTGTCACGGATACGACCTATGTACGGAAAAACGGTGAAACTTTTGAAGCGCATCTTCGCATCAACCCTTTCGATTTGTCAGATATGACCAAGGGTTTTGTTTCGACCATTGAGGACATAAGCGAGAAAAAAAGGGCCGAGCGAGAACTTTGGGACAGTGAAGCTCGATTTCAGGCCTTTATGGACAATTCACCCATGGTGGCTTTCATAAAAGATGAACAGGGTCGTTATGTTTACGCCAATAAAGAATGGAGATTGCAATTCGCCCCATTCGTCAATGACTGGAAAGGTAAAACAGCAGAAGAATTCTTGCCTCGGGAGACAGCCAAAAGATTTGTTGAGACCGACAGGTTGACGGTCGAATGGGGTGAAGCTTCGGAATTTATTCAATTGGTCGCCGACGCCGAAGGTAGCCAGCATAGTTGGTTGACTTATAAATTCCCCATTTTGGACTCTGCCGGCAAGGAGTATCTCGGGGGTATCGCTCTGGACATTTCGGAACGGTTACGTGCCGAAGAAGAAAGAGAAAAACTAAAAAACCAGCTCTTCCAATCCCAAAAACTGGAATCCCTTGGCACTCTGGTTGGAGGAATAGCCCACGATTTTAACAACATGCTCCAGGTAATGATTGGTTACTCCGATATCCTTTTACTTGAAACGGAAAAGGGCGAACCGGGTTACAAAGAACTTCAAATGATAATCGAAACAGGCAAGGGTGGAGCGGAACTGGTCAAAAAGCTGCTGGCCTTTGCCCAAAAGGGTCGGATCCTTTCAGTCCCACTGGATCTCAATTGTGAAATAAGTCAACTGGCCAGTCTAATCTCTCGAACGCTCCCGAATGTCGTTCAAGTTGACGTGGAGCTGACGGACGGACCAACGACAATTCGTGGGGACAGTAGTCAGATAGCTCAAGTTCTCATGAACCTTGCTATTAATGCGTCTGAGGCCATCGTGAACAGAGGGAGCCTGAAGATCGCCACCATGACTGTTTCGTTGGACGATGAGTTTTGTAAGACACATTATGGAACTAAACCGGGTAACTATATAATGGTTACAGTTACGGACTCTGGACGTGGCATGGACAAAGAAACGCTGTCCAGAATATTTGACCCATTCTTTTCAACAAAGGCAAGGGGGGCCACCAGAGGTACAGGCTTGGGTCTTTCAGTGGCGCAAGGCATTGTCCAACAACTCGGAGGGTGCATAACCTGTCAAAGCGAGATTGGTAAGGGAACAGAGTTCAGGGTTTATTTTCCGGCCATCGAGGCGTTTTTGGCGACTGAGAAATCCGCTGCCCCATCAGTTCTATCGACGGAAACAGAAACTATCCTGGTTGCTGAGGATAATATTCCTGTCGCTGAATTGGAACGCAAGGGTCTGGAAAACGCTGGTTACAAGGTAATCCTGGCGAACAACGGGAAACAGGCCCTAGAGATCTACAAGGCCAGATCGAAGGAGATATCGCTGGTTATCCTGGACCTTCTCATGCCAGAGATGTCAGGAGAGGACTGTTTAATGGAGTTACTAAAGATTGATCCTTCAGTCGGGGTTCTAATAGCTAGCGGTTACGCTCCGGAAGATGATTTACACAAACAGGTCCGCCCCCTCGTAAGGGGTTTTGTGCGTAAGCCTTTCGCAATGTCAGAATTAGTAAACGAGGTGAGTCATGCGATTGCCAATATCTGAACCGTAACCCGGGAGATGCAAGAAGCGTCTATTGAGACTGCGGTTCGGTTAAATAACTCTCAAGTTCTCACACTTGGCTGGCTATTCCTGTTTCCTCTGGCTTGCCATTGTGGTAATTTTGATCGTCGCCTTTTAGTCGGATAGGCGCTTGTTTTCAAAAGTGACAGTGAGCGCAGCGTTGAAGAAAGCGCCGCAGATTTTGCCAAAATCAATCTCAGTTGTTTCACAGGCTTGTTTCAGTATTGAGCTCACGATTAGCGCCTCACACAAAGGTATATGAACCACAAACCACGCAGCCAATCTCATGCCATAGAATACTCAACGGATAGATGAACGCTTCATAAATGATTGTAATCAACCTCATTCAAAATGCCGCCTTGCTCATAGCGCTCGCCGCGACATACCAGGTAATCATGGCGAGATTCCAGCGCCATGATCCCAAATCCCAGATCCTGTTTGGCCTTCTGTTTGGTGGAGTTGGAATTGTGGGGATGGTGACACCGGTTCACTTGACGCCAGGCATTTTCTTCGATGGTCGCTCGATTATACTAAGTGTTGCCGGGTTGTTTGGGGGGCCGGTGGTAGCGGCTATCGCCGCTCCAATTTGCGGCGCCTACAGGTGGTGGTTGGGTGGATCCGGCGCTTTGATGGGAATTCTTATTATAGCAGAATCGGCGTTGATAGGGGTCCTGGCTTTTTTCTGGAGACGTAAGACTGGAAAGTCAAAAATGGGAATTCTCCAGCTTTGGGGTTTTGGCCTGATGGTCCACGTAATTGTGCTCGTGTTAATGCCCGCGACTATGGGACAGACTGGCTTCGGCGTGCTAAAGCTGGTTGGTCTGCCTGTAATTGCGCTTTATCCGTTGGCTACAGTGTTGATCTGTCTGCTATTCCAGGACTACGAAAAACAGGCTCTCGACCGGGAAAAACTCATAGAAAGTGAATCCCTTTACCGCAATCTTGTTGACCATCTACCTCAGCGGATCTTTATTAAGGACCGCAATTCCGTCTATCTGTCGTGTAATGCAAATTATGCCAACGACCATGGTACGACAACTGAACAAATAGTTGGGATGAACGATTTTGCCTTATATCCCAAAGAACTGGCCGAGAAGCATGTGATTGATGACCATGAAGTTATCGACACTGGAAATGTCAAAGATATTGAAGAGATATACATGGAGAACGATCAGGATAAGTGGATTCGGACGATTAAAATCCCTTATCATGACCACAACGGACAGATCATCGGCATAATGGGCATTTCCACTGATATCACTGACCGTAAGCGAACCGAAGAGGAACTACGGATAAGTGAAGAGAAATATCGAAGCGTTTTCATGAATGCTCCAATCGGGATATTCCGTTCCACGGTTGACGGAAAACTCGTTGACGTGAATCCGGCGTACGCTCGCATTTTTGGTTATGATTCGCCCGAGGAGATGATTTCCTTTGTGAACCGCACATCAATTGCCAAATCCCTGTTTATCAAACCGTCATTGAGGTCGACAATCATTGATAAAGTTTTGGCTTTTAACCACGAATGGCTGGAGACCGAAGTTCAATACCGCCGCAAAGACAATAAAGCGAGTCTGACCCGCGTCATGATTCGAAAGATTCCTGGACAGATTGGCCTTATGGAAGGCTTCATAGAGGACATCAGCAAACGCAAACGGCTCGAAGAGGTCCAACATCGATTATCAACTGTTGTAGAGCAGGCGGCAGAGGGCATTCTCATCGCTGACACTACTGGAGTGATCCAGTACGTCAATCCCTCCCTTGAGAGTATCTCAGGCTACGGCAAAGCTGAACTAATCGGGGCAAGAACCAGCATTTTCAAAAGCGACGAATATGATCCGGAATTTGCGAGGAATCTTTGGAACACAATTAATAACGGTAAGGTCTGGACCGGAAGATTTACAAATAGGAAAAAGGACGGAACCATATATTACGTCGAGGCCACAATCTCGCCGGTTAGAGGCTCTAACGGCAAAATCATCAATTTTGTCGCTGTGGAACGGGATGTTACGGAGCATTTGCAATTATCCAAACAACTTCTTCAGGCTCAGAAAATGGAGGCGGTAGGAACGCTTGCCGGCGGAATTGCCCACGACTTCAACAATCTGCTCCAGGTTGTCCTTGGGTATTCTGAAATGCTTCTCAGGGAAGACGGAGAAGAATGGAAACATACGCACGCCAGTCAAATTGAGCAGATTTATCAGGCTGGCAAACGAGGCGCAGATCTGGTCCGGAGCTTGATGACATTCAGCAGAAAAACTGAGACCAAACCAATACCTGTCAACCTGAACGATGAGGTCAGACGTCTCACAGGCATGCTGGCCAGGACAATCCCTAAAATGATTGAGATTGAAACCTTGCTTAACTCAGACCTCATAACGATCGAGGCGGATCCCACGCAGATAGATCAGGTTCTCATCAACCTGGCTATAAACGCCAAGGACGCAATGAATGATCACGGCAAGCTCTCGATTCAAACCTCAAATGTAGTCCTGGATGACGTTTACTGTGGAAGCCATGTTGGCGTTAAACCTGGAGCCTATGTTCTTTTGGCTGTGTCGGACACTGGCGCCGGTATGGAAAAGGAGACTCTTGGTCACATCTTTGAGCCGTTCTTTACCACGAAAGAAAAAGGGAAAGGGACCGGTTTGGGGTTGTCTACGGTTTATGGGATAGTTAAACAACACAACGGCTCAATTGACTGTGAAAGCGGGCCAGGAATCGGGACAACGTTTAAGGTTTACTTTCCTGCGATTCGTGCCGCTAAAGAGGAATTGGAAGCGTCCGCTGATGAATCCATTCCCGAACAAGGATATGAGACTATTCTAATAGTGGATGATGAAGAATCAATTATAAATGTGGCATGTCAGATGTTCAGAAAAAGGGGCTATCGGGTATTGAAAGCTTCTGACGTTACAGAAGCCCTGAATTCGTTCAGGCGTGAGTCGGATAACATATCATTGGTGATTCTGGATATTATGATGCCAAAAATGAGCGGCCACGCTTGCCTCGAAGAACTTCTGAAAATTGATCCTGGAGTAAAGGTCCTTGTAGCTACGGGGTTATCTCCCAACAGCGAACAGGTCTCCACGGCCATTAATTCTGGCGCTAAGGCGGCCATTCACAAGCCTTACGACATGAACGAACTTCTACACGTAGTCCGTGACATCCTGGACAAGGAATGATAGGTAAACCTTCATGGAAGACCAACACAAAACCAAGAAACAACTTATCGAGGAACTTAATCAGTTACGTCTCGAAATTGCTCGCAGGGAGGCTGCTTCGGCCGTTCCTCAGGGTTCTGAAAGAGCGATTGAAGAAGACTTAGCAAAATGTCACGAAATTATTGATAGAGCTAGTGAAGCCATTTTTATAATGCAGGATGGCTGGATCAAGTTCGCAAACCGGGCGTGTTCCGAACGTTCCGGATTTTCAATAGGAGAAACGATGGCTTCTAACGCCATAGAAGCTTTTATCCATCCAGACCATCGAGAGATGGTAACGCAACATCATAAAAGATGATTAAAGGGTGATGATTCTCATTTTCGCTATGAATTTAAACTCTTATGCAAAGATGGGACTATAAAATGGGAGGAGCTGAATTCATCCCTGATCATGTGGGGTGGTAAACCGGCCGCTCTTTGTTTCTTGACTGATATCACAGAACGCAAGCAGGCTGAAGATACTATTGAACAAACGAACGAGTACTGGGAACGGACATTCAACGCCGTCCCGGATCTGATAGCCATCGTGGATAACGACTACAGAATCGTCCGGGCCAACAAGGCTATGGCGGACCGCTTGGGGATGTCACCGGAAGAATGTCTGGGACAACTTTGTTATAAACTTGTCCACGGAAGCGACCAACCCCCTGTTTTTTGTCCGCACACCGTGTCGCTTCATGATTTTGGAGAACATTTTGTTGAGGTTTGCGAAAAGCGGCTTAACGGTGATTTTATCGTGAGTGTTTCACCGATCTTCGACAAGGAGGAAAAATTGATCGGCTGTGTGCATATCTCCCGTGATATTACTGAGCATAAACGTGAGGCGGAGGAAAAGGAGCGTCTGATTGGGGAGCTTCAGCGTGCCCTTGTGGAGGTAAGGAAACTCAGCGGATTTATTCCCATTTGCGCTTCCTGCAAAAAGATTAGAAATGACAAGGGTTTTTGGCAGCAGGTCGAAGAATACGTAAGCGACAATTCAGATGCTCAGTTTACCCACAGTATTTGTCCGGATTGTGCCCACAAACTTTATCCTGAACTTTACGAAGATCAACCGAAACACAAATGATCAACCAAAACAGCAATCAAAATCGTTCGAATTTATCGGGATTGACTCGATATTCCAACGATTTTCCCCTGTTTGGATTTCCCTGGCGGCCCTATTAACCGGCTGTTGTATTTGCATGTTACAACACTGCTTGACAAAACAATGTCCGTAATTAATTATCTAATGGTATTTTTAAAGACGTTCCGGGTCCTTAATTACATTACATGATATTGGCTTGGAGATATTGAATAATCGGGATTCATATGAATCCCCTACGAACCAGCAGGAAATATAAAATGGCGGGTGAAGATTATTACTCGATACTCGGCGTCAAAAAAGACGCAAAAGAGACTGAAATAAAGAAGATCTATCGTAAGCTTGCGCGAAAATATCACCCTGATGTCAACCCTGGTGACAAGAAGGCTGAAGAGAAATTCAAATCCATATCTGAAGCCTATGACGTATTGTCCAATCCGGAAAAGCGAAAAATTTACGATGAATTTGGGGAGGAAGGATTGAGAAGCGGTTTTGATCCAGAACAGGCCAGACAATATAAAGAATGGAGTCGCCGATCGGGCAGGACCGGAGGCGCCCGTGATTTCGCAGGCTTCGGTGGGGGGCCTTCGTATGATACCGGTGGCTTCAGGTATTCCGGATTCGAAGATGTCTTTACCGATCTTTTTGGAGGAGGCGCTGCCCAAAGAGGCCCAACCCGAGGTCGTGATGTAGAATCGGCGCTTGATTTGGACTTTAACACCGCCATTCATGGTGGATCAACCAGGGTCAGCCTTCAAACTGCGGTCCCTTGCCCCACGTGTGGCGGGAGTGGCAGGGTCAGTCCTGCCGGAGATGGGGTATGCCGGACCTGTAACGGTACGGGTCAGATAGGAGTGTCTCAGGGACCAGTAAATTTCAGCAGGCCTTGTCCTGATTGTGGTGGCACAGGCAGGGCAGGGCAGACATGCAGGGAGTGTGGCGGAACGGGTTCAAAACCTAAAGTCCAAACCATTGACGTGACCATTCCGGCCGGTGTAAAGGATGGATCAAAGATAAGATTGGCAGGCAAAGGTGAGCCGGGAAGAAATGGAGGCCCTCCAGGCGATTTGTACATCATCACCCATGTGGCGGCCCATCCATACTATAAGAGGGACGGAGACTCTCTGAAAGTTGATATTCCGGTAACTGTGAGTGAGGCTATGAATGGGGCGGAAATCCCGGTAGAAACCCCTACCGGAATAGTTCAGCTTAAGATACCAAAGGGTACTAAAGCAGGCCAGCGATTTCGTCTCAAAGGCAAAGGAGCGCCCAATCTTAAGACAAAAACTCCTGGTGACATGTATATCACCATTCGGGTTCAAGTTCCCGAAACTGATGAAGAGGAAGCGCTGGCCGCCGCCAGGAAGCTTGACTCTTTTTACAGCGGAAACATTCGTCAGGGGATAAAACTTTAGCCACAAACACTATGACTATCCCGAGGCAGGTCCAGTTTGAGCGTGATTAACTTTACATGATGATTCAGGCCCTCGGAGAGTTCGGATTGAACCATGAATGAAAACTATTATCGTAGAGAACAGGTGCTGGAAATATTCGATCTTCAGGAGAGTTTCCTGGACGAACTCGAAGATGAAGAATTGATCGAATGTTCAATTCTGGAGCAGGCTGAAGGGAAAATATACAGCGCTGACCAGCTTGAAAGAATTCGAATAATTTCCAATCTGGTTCATGACCTTGAAGTCAATCTGCCTGGCGTAGAAGTCATACTGCAGATGAGGGAAAATATGATCGTTATGAGACGTCAGTTTGACCAGATCCTTGAAGCTCTGGTCAAGGAGATCAAAGTCAGGATGTCTTGACCCACAACAACTCTCTCATGATTTTCTTTCCGCCATGTCCTCGGGCGATACAGCTAGTTATTATTGTACTGCTGATTTTCCTTATTTCCGGGAACACGGAGGCGGCGCAAACTGTTGATCCAGTCTTGAAGCGCGCCACTCAGGCGCCAGATCCGGTGAAAAGAATTGAAATGCTGGATGACGCCCTTCAGGCAGAGGGTCTAACCGACCAAACGATTGCTGCGCTTTATTTTGAGCGGGCTGTGGCGTTCAAACAAACGAAGGATTGCTTCAGGGCCCTGGAAGACCTTGACTCTGCTATGAGCCATTCAAAACGAATGTCCAAGGCCTTGCTTGAAAAGGCTGAGTGTCTGATAACAGTGGACCAGCTCGACCAGGCGTCACTTGCTCTGGAAAGATTCCTGCTGTTAAGGCCTGGTACAGCCCGCGCCTATACCCTGATGGGAACAATCTATGAAAAACAGGGGGCGTTTCTCAGA
>JAMCYH010000053.1 GCA_023474025.1 Deltaproteobacteria bacterium | reverse complement strand
CAGGCTGTCCTCACCGGGCCTTAGTTGAAGAAAGGCTCAAAAAGCTTGCGGCGTTCGCAGAAACATTTCCTTATAACAAAATCATTATGGCCGATGAATCTCTCGGCATTGTCACTTCTGGAGTAGCATTCCAATATGCCCGTGAAGCTGTGCCTAACGCGTCATTCCTGAAATTGGGGATGGTATGGCCACTTCCTGAAAAAATGGTCCGAGATTTTGCTTCACGTGTTAAACGTTTAATAGTCATTGAAGAACTGGACCCGTTTCTCGAAGAAGCCATCCGGCTTATGGGAATAAATGTGGAAGGGAAAAATCTTACAGGCTTGTGTGGGGAACTGTCTCCGGAACAGGTTGAGATTGCTCTCACTGGCAAGTCCTCGGCCAAGAGTATTGGCGGAGTAGATCTAGAACTGCCTTTAAGACCACCCAACATGTGTCCAGGCTGTCCTCACCGGGCCTCATTTACCGCTCTCAAGAAAAACAAGGTCTATGTTGCTGGTGACATTGGTTGCTACACATTGGGCGCCCTACCTCCGTTGGGAATGTTAAATAACTGTCTATGCATGGGAGCTGGTATCGGTATTTTATCCGGTCTAACGAGATCTCTTGGAGACCTGGCTGCTGGAAAAGCTGTTGCGGTAATAGGTGACTCTACTTTTTTCCATTCCGGAATGACTCCTTTGTTGGAACTGGCCTATAACGGAGGTCACGCGACAGTTGTAATCCTGGACAACAGAATAACCGCCATGACCGGGGCTCAACATCACCCCGGGACAGGTTTTACCCTTCGTGAAGATCCCACGATCGCAGTTGATATAGAAAAACTTTGCGAATCTTTCGGATTGAAGAGAATAAAAATAGCTAACCCTTACAAAATTAGGGAACTGGAGAAGCTAATAAAGGAAGAACTCGAAGCTCCGGAACCTTCCGTAATAATTTCAAGGGCCCCCTGTGCGCTTCTCAAATCAGGTCGCATATTGCCGGATAAGCCCCTCCGGATCAAACAGGATGTGTGCACAGGTTGCAAGACATGTATTAATACTGGTTGCCCAGCACTCGAGTTTGTCAAGATCGATATTCCGGAGCCAGGCAAGAAACGAAAAGGCTACACCAAAATAAACGCCGCATTATGTGTGGGATGCGGTACTTGTTATGAGGTTTGCAAATTTGATGCTATTGAGGAGGCGTCATGAGCCAGGACCGTATTTATAATGTGTTAATCGTTGGTGTTGGTGGACAAGGCATAATATTAGCCAGTGATGTGCTCGGACGTGTAGCGGCAAGATACGGATACGACGTCAAGAAGAACGAAATCCATGGCATGGCGCAAAGAGGTGGATCGGTATCCAGCCATGTTCGATTTGGTAAAGTCGTGAGTTCTCCGATTATAAAGATGGGGGAGGCCGACGTGCTGCTCTCATTCGAACAAATTGAAACCCTCAGATATTTTCCGTTTCTGTCTGAAAATGGCCAGGTGATCGTTAACAACCAAAAAATATTGCCACCCGCTGTTTTTACAGGTCAACAGGAATATCCTCCTGATGTTCTGGAACGAATTAAGGCTAAAGCCCCTAAAACGATCGTTTTAGACGGTCCCGCCATGGCAGCAAGTATTGGAAATCCAAGGGTGCTCAACGTAATTTTTCTCGGAGTATTAAGCAAATTTCTGGATATCCCATCAGAAATCTATGAAAAAACATTGAGGGAAACGTTGAAACCCAAACTGGTAGATATCAATATTAAAGCCTTCAACCAGGGAAGGTCTGTTGGCACAGCATGAATTCCCCAATCCAATTAATCGATCATCCCCAGGTGGGCTTTAGGTAGAGGCTCACTTCCCTTGCCTCCCGCAGATTCCAAGGAAACTGCGGGAGGTTCCCCAACAAGCTTCGTAAAACCCAAAAATCTTAGTCCTGTAAAATTCTCTCATTCCACCTTAATTCTCCGGAATACTCGAATAAAATTTGCCCGCCGCTATGGATTGGTCGCAACTATGTTTTGTTGCCAACGGCCTCCTCCGCATATAATATGTGATCTTAAAAGAAAAGACAGGAGGTCAAATTGAGCGACGAAACCTGGAACGCAAAAAAAATCAGACAGGAGATATATGACGCAAGGACTAAGCTTTTTGTTGTGGCTAAGGTACTGGAGAGCGGGGGTGTCAGTCTGAAAGATCAGCAGGAATGGGCCTTGGTAGTTAGAACCTTGTTAAAAGATGTCCTTACGTACGTAGATAAAATCCAGGGGTTTCTTGATGAAAAGCCTTCGTAATACTACATTTTGATTTTGGTGAATGGTTTGCTCACATTTATTTATGCATTGATAGCTACATTTTGAACGCGATGGACGTTTACGGCTGGCAATATGGGATAATTTTCATCGATGTAGACCATTTTAAGAATGTAAACGACAACTAGGGTCATAACGCCGGAGATCAAGCTCTAAAAATGGTCGGTAAGACTTTAGTGGGTAGTTTGAGGGTTCTGACCTCGTGTGCAGGTGGGGTGGAGAGGAATTCATTTCCCTGGCCTTTTCGACCACAAGGTCCATGGATCATTCCCATTCTGAGAAGAGTTGAAGAGCTAGAAGAAAACGGGATGAAAAGGGGCCCTAAACAATCAAAGATCTAGGGACCCCAAAATAAGACTTTGCTCAGAACGATTTGGCTGAATCAAAAGCTTAGTATTATTGAACCCTACCCCACTGGAATTTCTTGGGGCCACTATCCAAAGCGTTGGACGCTTCCTTTGAAGGGCCCTGAGCAGATAGCTGAGATGCCGACACTTGACCAGGATTATTATTCCCAGGTTCTGAGCCAACCATAGACGGTTTCCCCTGCACCCCCCATTTAAATGACTGCCTTTTTTCTGAACTTTGCTGTCCGGCGCTAAGTTGTTCCTTTCCCCATTTAAAACCGGACGCAGGAGGTGGAGGAGGAACTGTGGACATAGACTTTGAATCCTGTCTCACGATATTGCGCCGGTTGCGTTCAACTCTGGGTTGGTCATTTGAAGCTGAAAATGGCTTGATCTGATGTACCGTTGCGCTTGAGCGAGGAGCCTGAATTGATTGACCTGCTGAGAGGGATGGTCGTGATTGGGACGCTGCATTAGATGACTGTCCTCTCTCTGATTCAGAGCCATTCCAGTATATCTCATTGCTGTAAAGAGTCCCTTCGTCAGCATTTCTCGATGTGGGGATCACGGTTGGTTGCTGTACCGCACGGGATTGATTTCGGGATGGGTTCACTACCCTGGTCGATTCGTGAACTTCCCGTCTTGTTCCCGGACCCATCCGTGGAGATAAACGTGATCTCAAGGTTGGTTGTTGATTATAGTAGTTCTGAGCCGATGGTAAAGCATAACTTCCAGCCCCATAGGGGGTATCATCATACCTTCCATACCCAGGAACACCAGGGTATGGGTCATACGCGCCAGACGGTGAAGAGTAGCCCCGTGGATTCCGCTGTGCGCCGTATGCGTATGGAGAACCATAGCCAGATGAAGCGTTCTGTCCGTAGTTTTGGTAACCTTGATCATATCCGGACTGCCCATAGGGGTTGTAACCCTGATTCGAATAGTAGCCGCCATAATAATCCTGTCCTGCAGCCAGCCCAACCAGCGAAAAACAAAGGCATGCGGCTAAACTAATACGCAACATTATTTTCATGAACACACTCCTTTTTATAATCATAACACGAACAGCTTCATCGGGGGAACCACAAATGACACAATGAAAACGATAGAATTTTCTTGTGTAATTTTAATTAATTTTACTAATTTAATCAACCATTAATTTAAATATGTAACCCACTGTAATGTTTCCATCGAATTAAACATCGT
>JAMCYH010000299.1 GCA_023474025.1 Deltaproteobacteria bacterium | reverse complement strand
AACAACTACTTCATCCCGTTTCAGACAATCCATTAGCTTTTCTCTGGAAAATACATCAACGAATTTGCCGATCTCAAAGGATGACATTACTCGACATTTACGACCCTGTAACTCAATTGAGGACCTCAACGCCAAAGCGTTAATTACCGTCGCCACCATTCCCATCTCATCACCAACAAGGGGTTCAGCGCCGACTGACTGTGCATCGACGCCTCGCATAATGTTACCGCCGCCAACCACCACTCCGATTTTTCGACCATCCTCTGCCGCTGACACTATTTCATTAGCAATCCATGATATTTTGGATCCATTGAGACCAAAGCCCTTTTCTCCTGCCAATGCCTCTCCAGAAATCTTCAATAGGGCCCTTCGGTATCCTGGGGATGAAACTGAATTCATCACCTGGCTTGACCCAACTGGAACCTGGCAAACCTTCCGACGGTGATATTTTCGCCTAGCTGAGCTATCTTTTCCTTAATCAATTCCTGGACAGTCTTCGAATCGTCTTTCACAAAAGGCTGGTCAAGCAGGCAGTTCTCCGAAAAAAACTTCTTCAATTTTCCTTCGGCAATTTTTTCCAGCATCTTCTCCGGCTTACCGGCCTCTTTTGCCTGAGTCATGTAAATATCTTTTTCTCTATTTAAGACGTCTTCAGGAACTTCCGTTGCTGATATCCACTGGGGGGCGCTCGCAGCGACCTGCATGCACAGATCTTTGACAAGTTCAGCAAATTGTTCTGTTTTGGCTACGAAATCGCTTTCACAATTAAGTTCTAGTAAAACGCCGATTTTACCATTCATGTGAATGTATGACCCGACTCGTCCCTCGGAAGTCGCCCTACCCTCTCTCTTGGCAGCCTTAAGAGCGCCCTTCTTCCGTAAATAATCAATGGCCTTTTCCATGTCGCCATTTGTTTCCGTCAGGGCTTTTTTACAATCCATTAACCCCAGACCGGTTTTCTCTCTCAGTTCTTTTACCAGACTCGCTGATATCTCCATCGGATTGCCTCCATTATTCTAATTGTAGTAATTAAGCCCCTAAATGAAGCAACAAGGCCTTACCGGAGCCAATCCAATCGTGGCTACCAGCTCCCGGTTAGGATTTCCAGCGCTAGTTATGTGCTTTAGCCACGGCAAGGAATAATCTGGGTGTCCTCCACAGCATACAGCCCAATCCATTTCGTCGAGGCTTGATTTTAGGAGCTTGAGAAAATTTGTCCTGGAATCGATTTAGACTTCGGGTTCTTCTGCTCCCCTATTGCTTTCGGATGCTTCAAGCTCACTGTCTTCGACCGCTGTTTCATCTGATTCGGCGTAACCCTCTTCTTCACGGGCGTTAACGACTGTAGGGTAGTCCGAGAGACCACCATCTTCTTTTAAAGACGCCTCATACATCGACCTACCTTCGATACACGCATCGGCAATTTTGGCGGCAAACAGTCTGATGGCCCTAATGGCGTCGTCATTACCCGGGATCACATAATCGATCTCATCAGGGTCGCAGTTTGAATCAACTATTGCGACAATTGGTATCCCAAGTTTTCGGGCTTCTTTTACGGCTATGTTTTCCTTCTTTGGGTCCACGACAAAAACAACACCCGGTAATCTTTTCATATCCCGGATACCAGAAAGGTTCTTGTTGAGTTTGTCGTACTGCCGCGAATAGTTGACCAATTCCTTTTTGGTAAAATTCGTCTCTTCAGGTTTATCAAGGATCGTGCCCAACTGGTTCAGACGCTCAATGCTCTGTTTTATAGTCGAAAAATTTGTCAGCATTCCACCCAGCCACCGCTGGTTAACGTAATACTGACCACACCTTTCCGCTTCCTCCAGAACAGCGTCCTGCGCCTGTTTTTTAGTGCCCACGAACAGCACGCCTACCCCAGCGGCGCTCGCTTCCTGAACGAACTGATAAGCCCTTTTAAAAAGCCGTACGGTTTTTTGAAGATCGATAATGTAAATACCATTTCGAGCGCCGAAGATGTACTGTTTCATTTTCGGGTTCCAGCGTCTGGTCTGATGCCCAAAATGAACCCCGGCTTCCAGCAGTTGTTTCATGGTAACAAGAGACAAGTTAAAAACTCCTTTTCGGGTTAAATCTTCCATCCCCAGCCACGTGAGACTCGCGCGACCCGAGTTAGGGGGATGTGCAAGTTAATCTAATATTATTAACATTATTTTCCTGGAAAGCAACAAAAAAAGGGCGATCCCTAAGGGGACCAACCCTTTTTTTAATTAAACCAGTCCGCTTTTTACGAAGCGGATTCGAGCTTTACTGACAATGCAACCTTGTACAATATGGACAGAATGAGGAAACCAAGCGACCAAACACCTATAACTATTCCAATCTCTGGAACGCTTGGATGATACTGGGTTATGGTCTCCAACGGAGATGGGATATACCCGGTAAGCACCAGTGTAATACCTTTTTCAATCCACAGAGAGAAAAATACGCAGACGCATCCCATTGCCAGTGTCCCTGGGCTATTCCTGGTTTTTGGATTAATCATGAGAACCAGCGAAAGCATTGCCAGGACCGTTGAAGCCCACATCCACGGAACCAAACCATCATGCCGTGAAGACCGAAAAAACAAATACCTGAAGTGGTTCATATCTTCAGGAATCTGGCTGTAAAACACCGTAAAAAGTTCACACAAAACGAAAAACACACTTATGATCATGGCGTAAGTCACGATCTTGGCCAACGATTGTATCGCCTCCCATCCTGCGTCAAACTTGGTGTACTTTCTCAGAAATAGACAAATCATTATCAACAGTGCAGGTCCGGCAGCAAAAGCTGAAGCTAAAAACCTAGGGGCCATGATTGCGCTCAACCAAAAGCTTCGTCCTGGCAGACCAGCGTACAAAAAGGCCGTGACCGTATGAATGCTAACAGCCCAGGGAATGGAAAGATAAATAAAGGGTTTGATCCACTTGGGAGGCGGAGCGGACTTGGCCTCAGCTTCCAGCACTGTCCAACCCACGAAGATGTTGAGGAACAAATACCCGTTCAACACTACCATGTCCCAGAAAAGCACTGAATTCGGAGTTGGATGCAACAAAACGTTAAAAGCCCTGTCTGGTCGCCCAAGATCCACCACGATAAAAGTCAGGCACATGGTTACAGCGGCGACAGCCAGAAATTCACCCAGAATCGTGATTTTTCCGAATACCTTATAGTTATGAAGATAGTAGGGGAGCACAAGCATAACAGCCGATGCCGCGACTCCAACGAGGAAAGTGAATTGTCCGATGTACAGCCCCCAGGAAACATCGCGACTCATACCGGTTATTCCCAAACCATAACCGAGCTGCATCAGATAGAACCGGAATCCCATTCCTACCAGGAGAAGTAAGAACCCTATCCACACAAAGTAGCTCTTATTACCTCTTAACGCCTTTTCAAGCATGGTTACCTCACAATATGTAATAAACCTGAGGACGTGTGCCTAACTGAGGTTTACGTTGAATTGACGGATTGGTTCGTAACAGTTGCCGAACCTCCGAGTTAGGGTCCTCTAGGTCTCCAAACACGAGCGCCTTTTCCTTGCAGGCTTCCACACAGGCGGGAATTTTCCCAACATCCAGACGTTCTGCGCAGAAATTGCATTTCTCCACGACGCCTCTTGTGCGTGTCGGAAATTCGGGATTTTCCTTCTTTATGAAAGGCCTGGGATCTCGCCAGTTAAGGTTTCTGGAGCCATATGGGCATGCTGCCATACAGAAACGGCAACCAATACATCGGTGATAATCCATCTGCACGATGCCATCAGGGCGGCGGAAAGTTGCCTTGACGGGACAAACCCTAACACACGGGGGATTGTCGCGCAGGCTTCCACACAGGCGAGATCGGAAGAGCGTC
>JAMCYH010000296.1 GCA_023474025.1 Deltaproteobacteria bacterium | reverse complement strand
TGATGGCCGGTATCAACTCTGCCTTAAACTTGACAGGTAAGCCTCAGTTGATACTGGAAAGGTCCGAGGCATACATAGGAGTGATGATAGACGATCTGGTGACCCGGGGCGTGGTCGAGCCATACCGTATGTTCACATCGAGGGCAGAGCACAGACTGTTATTAAGGGAGGATAATGCCGATGACCGTTTGGTTGGCAAGGGAGCGTCAATAGGTTTGGTGAGCGCCGAAACCTTGCGAAATATTGAGTTGAGGAGAAAAAACCTAACGGATTACCTGGAACAACTTAATGAAATGAGGATCAAACCGTCCGTCGAACTAAATGATATAGTGCTGTCTCGTGGTGGATCAGAGATTCGTGAAGCCATGTCTGCCGCGAAGTTTCTAAAAAGACCGGAAATCAGGTTTTCCGACCTGGAAAGCCTTGGCATTTTGGAACATGCTCCAGAAGATGAGAAGCTTAGGGGTCAGATCGAAATAGAACTTAAATATGAAGGATATATAAACAGACAAAAGCGTGATGTCCAACAGATGACAAAATTGGAGAAATTGCTAATCCCTGATTGCTTTGATTATGGAGCTGTGCCAGGATTGTCTAGCGAATTGAAAGAACGACTGAGTCTGGCACGCCCTAATTCAATTGGCCAGGTTTCACGAATATCCGGAGTAACGCCCGCGGCTCTTACGGCCATAATGGTAACGTTGCGCAGCCGTGGACAAAAGAAGCTCCTGCAGATTGAAACAATGTGATGACCGAGTCCTCACCGCTGTTTTTAAGTTTCTCCCTAAAACCAGAAACGGTGGGACTCGGCCTGAATTAATTGATCATTCCTTTTTACCCAATTGATCCAAATTAATTCTTAGTCTGCCTATAAAACCACCATCCAAAACGTAAATTGCTCGTTCCCCATCGATTTGAGGGTCGACTTTTGCGTATGCGGTTTCTGGTGTCCCAGGGGTTCCTTGGGAGTTATCCTTATGCTGATCAGAAGAGTCACCTTTTTGTGGAGGCCATCCTATTATTATCTTTACGGGTTTTTCTGCCGCCTTTTGGTAAATTGAAATTGTGAGTTGCGGCATGTTTAACCTGTATGGCGCCAGATCATCAGGAATGGGACTGATCATGGATTTGTAATTAAGGTCCTTTAGTGACCAAAGTATTTCACTGATCCTCCAATCGTCAAGTTTGTCCCGATGTTCAGGTTGTTGCATTTCCCACTTATTCTCACCCGTTTTGGCAAATTCCCAGGATTTCCCCATGAATTCAAACAATATTTTTTGAACAGTGAGAGGATCCATCATCACAATAGACCTGTCAGTCAAAGAGTCAGGATCAAGTTTCGCCCCTGTGAAGAAGCTATCGTCTACAACGTAAACAGGTTCTTGGCCCGACACTAAAAGGTATCTGATGTCACTCGGTTGATTCGCGCCAGATTTCTTTTCCTTGAGTGCGCCAAACGTAAACGTTTTTGAGAAGTCCTTTCCATAAAGGATGATCTTATTTTTTGAATTTTCGAAATCATAAGCGTTTTTCTCGGCGGCTGGAGAATCGATAATCTCTTTTGCACGCAACCCCGAGATTCCCCTGAGCAACGCCTCTATTTTGGAAGACTTAGCGAGAATGTTTGATGGCTTTATCATACGCCATTTCCCAGAAATCTTTTGTAATTCGATGTCCCGACCATCACGAATGATTTCCAGCTTTTCGATATCATCTGGAGAAAATTGTGACACAGACTTATCGCGCAAATCGAAAACCGTCTTGTTCAGACTGATCCTGAGAGTGTCTGGAACCAGGAATAAACGTTGGTCCCCTTTAACCTTCAGATAATAGGAGGATTTGGCTGGATTGGATGCGCCGAAAGCAATGGCCACTGTCCTTTTGGGGGCAGTTAGTGAAATTTCAAGATTGGGTTTAACAAGGCCGTAGTCTTCCCATTTCACATCCTTCTCCATTACAACCTTCTCAGGTTGAGCCAAGGTGGCGGCCGTCAGAAGGTTCCTAACGGCCCGGAGATCGGCCGAGACGTTAATAGGTCGAACCATATTCCATTTGTCAGGCGCAGATTTTTTGATATCTATAGAAGGACCTTCCAGGACTTTAATCTTGATTTCATCGATATCATCTTTATCCAACTGAACAATACGGGAAGCCTTTTCCTTTCGTTCCGATTCAGCTTGCTTATGTCTTATCTCTACAAAGTATATGTATGTTAGAAGAGCCACCAGGATAAATAGATATATTAAGAGCTTGTAGACTTTCATGCGTCGATTCCAATCCTTCTAATGTTTGTTTTGGCCCGGTTGTTTCAAAAGTTAGGCTCTTGCAGGTTTTCTTCTATAGACGAACACGGCTATGCCTGCCACGATCCAAATTAAGGGGAGGATCAGGACAGGAACCAGAAATGACAGCATGGACTGATTGCCAGTCAATACAATCGGTTCTGCCTTTTCGGACTTGGGTCTTATAGCAATAAGGTTCTCATCCTCGGCGAGCCAGGAAACCGTATTAAGAAATAAGTCAGCATTTCCCTGAAGTTTGAAAAACCGGTTCGCTGCAAACATGGAACTTCCAACAACAACGATCCTGCCCTTCTTTGTTGGCTTGTCCTTGGCGGTCGGGTCGGCTGCCTTAGGTATGACTGTTTCATCCTTCATATTGTTGTTAGCCCTATTATCCTTGGAAGTAACAGGCTTTTGTGCGGCGCTGTTTTCCTGGTTTTCCGCAGAAGGGGTTACAGTTGAGACGGACATTACCGGCACAGGTCCTTTGATTCCAGTTTTCTCATCAAAATCAGCAATCCCCGACTTAAGCTGTTTTTCGTTAATGGTCCATGAAACAGGGCTGGTCTTGGCAAGTTCCAAGGCCTGAATTCCGGACGGAGCCGGAGAGATGGTTTTTACAGACCTGGTTTGTGGAAAGAAACACGCCACAGTAAAGTTCCTCGTAATAGGAAACTGCGCATATGTTGTGATAACGGGCATCAGGTAATCCCCACCCAGCGCCTGGCTCATTTTATCAACTACGATGTCGTCTGTGGTCTGAAAACCGTAATTTTTCAAAAACTCTGACAACTTTGGAGTTTGGAATGGATTTAGCATTACCAGCAAGCTACCGCCCCTCTTGACAAAATTCTGGATGGCCTTGAACTCATTGTCCATTGGGTCTGTCTTGGGCCCTGCAATGATTATTGTTGTAGCGTCCTTAGGCGCCTCAGGGGTTTCAAGAAGTATCAGATCGCCGGTCTTGTAGTTCTGCTTTTCGATTTGCCCTTTAGCTACGCTGAAGCCATTATCCCCAGTATCAGAAGGATTCATCTCGCCATGACCTTTAAGAAAATATACCTTCTTTACGTCTTTACGTAACAAACGGGCTAATGCGTTTGTGAGCGATTCTTCATCGACGGAATTCAACCTTTCGCTCTTGTCCGCAGCTTTCAATATAATTGTGGGATAACTATCTACCTTGTTTTGGAGAGCTATCGCCCGATCTCTGTCGGGATCATAAAAAGTGTAAGTGAAATTCTTCGAAACATCTCTATAACGGTCCAGAAGGTCTTGGGTGTTTTCCCTGCCCTTCTGATCTTTAGACTCGTAGAAGGCAAGTATGGAAACTGGGACGCCTTTTTGTTTAAATATCTCAATCACCTGTCTGCTCTGAGGCGCAAGCGTATGTCTACCGGTCTTAGTGACGTCCCACCTAACTGGATTCTGAACAGCGATGTATTGAAGAGCAATTATAATGGCAAAGAAGATTAAAGTCCCTAGAGCCAATCCTCCGCCTTTGATGGCGCGCGATCGCATAATATCAGTCATTCGTTATCCCCTCCACCGCTGGGTTTCAATGGATCTGAAACTTAAGAACAGGAAAAAAGCAGTGAAAAACACGAAGTAGGTTACATCGGAAAGTGTTATGACACCTTTTAGAAAGGAATCTAGCCGCTCAATGATTGAAGCCTGGCGAATTATCGCCCCCATTGTCTGACCTGTAAACGAAGATGTCCAGCTTATTATCCAGAACATCAACGCTGCGCCAAATGAGGCTGCCGCCGCAACGATCTGATTTTCCGTCACGGATGATATAAAGACCCCCAATGCTATAAAAGACGCTCCCATAAGGATTAATCCCAAGTAGCTGCTTAGAAAAACACCAATATCGAATGAACCAATGGTGAGCATGATTAGCGCAAATGAGAGCGTGCAACCCATCATGATCAGAAATACGCATACAGCGGCGAGAAATTTCCCCAGAACAATTCCAAGATCATTAACAGGGTAGGTAAGCAATAGCTCGATGGTTCCACTTTTACGTTCTTCAGAGAACAATCTCATTGTCAACAAGGGGATGAGGAACAACAGCACTATGCTCATATTTTGAATCAATGGTCGTATAACTACATCGGTCAGATTTATTCTGCCGCTTATTGAAGGATCGTTGGCCGCCTGTAAGCTTACCAGGCTTAACAGGGAAAGGTTCGCCCAAAAGAAAAAACCAGCAATTACCAGAAAACAGGCTATTACCGTGTAAGCTATCGGAGAGACAAAAAAGTTGTTCATTTCCTTCCTGAAGATCGCCACGAGACCACTCACTACGCAACCTCCTTTTCAACAGAATTTTCCCTGATCTGAATGTCATTGGATTCTTCTGTTACCAGATCAATGAATACATCCTCGAGGCTCACGTCGATCGATTTCAATTCCAGCAGGTCCCAATCCTTTTCAATTACTGAACGTGCCAATTGGGCTCTGACGTCGTGGCCACGATCCATTTCAACATTCAGGGTAACCATACCGTCATGGAACGGGTTGATGGTTTTAACAGAAGAAACACCTTTCAGGGATGACAGTAGTTGTTTTGATTCATGTTCCGGTCCCCTCAGTGTTACTTGAACCCTGGCAGCCTTCCCGGAGCCAGTTATAAGGTTCTCAGGGGTGTCTTCCGCTACAATAGCGCCCTTATTTATTATTATTACTCGTGAACAAATCTGGCTGACTTCTGGCAAAATGTGGGATGAAAGGATGACGGTCTTGTTAAGCGCGAAGCTCTTGATCAAATTCCTAATTTCACGGATTTGTCTGGGATCCAGTCCAATTGTAGGCTCATCAAGTACAATTATAGGGGGATCTCCTATCAAAGCCTGCGCCAAACCAAGCCTCTGTCTGTAACCCTTAGAAAGCCACCTTATCAATTTTGTCTGAACATCCTGAATACCTACAATCGAAGAAACCCGGTCGATTTCATCGTGTCGTACCGACGATGCGACACCCTTAACGCGAGTAACAAATTCGAGATAACCGCTAACCCTCATCCAGTTATAAAGTGGAACGTTTTCAGGAAGATAACCAATCTTGCTTCTTACGGACATGGAATCTTCTGATACGTCCATCCCGGAAATCCTGACGGTTCCGGATGTGGCCGGTGTAAAACATGTAAGAATCCTCATGGTAGTAGTCTTCCCAGCCCCGTTGGGGCCAAGAAAACCGACTATTTCGCCTGCATTGACACTGAAACTCACATCTTTTATGGCGGTCAGGTTTCCATACTGTTTGGTCAGACCAGTGACCTCAATCATGCGGTTTCCTCCTTAACTTCCTAGAATCAACAGATCTTCTTAACAAGTAGTGATTTTTTGTCAAGAGAAGGTATTTATAGCAGCTATCCAAGAGCTTAAAGATCTCTGTTGTTGCGATTCTCAGTTGTTTGTTTAACATACCGTTATCAAAAATAAAACATACGACCTGTTGTTGACCGGCCAAAATAGTCGTGATATACGTTTTTTGCAATGCTAGCCGTCAGCGATACCTGATTTCAAGAAACCGAATTAATATGACACTCCAAACCAAAAGGAGATTCAAAAAATTGTCAATGCCATCATGGAGCGCAACAAAAAAATCCTTTTGCATTGGTCTGGTGATATGGGGCTTTACCGCTGGATTTGTAGGTGCACAGAGTTCCAGTCCTACAGAAAAGCAAAGAGCGGAGAATGCCTTTTTTAGGGGCAGTCATCTGTTATCGAGGGAGAACATGACCAAGGCGCTTCCAGCATTGGAGGAAGCGGTCAATCTGGACCCTGCAAATGTAAAGTTCAAGAGGGTTCTGGCGATCGCTTACAACAATTATGGGATTCGTCTCAACAAAGAGGGGAAGGCGCTTGAGGGACTCAAGTCCTTCGAAAAAGCGCTCGGAGTCGAACCGGATGATAAAGGAATTCAGACAAATTTTATAAACGCGTGCATACAAGCTGTTTCTGCTCCTGCCGATAAACTGGCCGACAAGGAGAAAATTTATTTTTTAAAGAAGGTCCTGGAAATCAACCCAAAAGAAGTCATCGCCAAAAAAGCGCTCGCTGCTCTTTTGAATAACGAGGGCGTCACAAAAGGCGATTCATCGAACGCTCAGGAAGAGATAAAACGTCTCGAAGACGCGCTTTCACTTGATCCAGGTAACTTAGCGATAAAAAAGAATCTTGGTATTGCTTACTACAATTTTGGAATTGCAAAAGGAAGATCCGGAGCGTTTGAAGAGGAAATTGATTTACTCAAGAAATCGGAAAAGCTCGGCGGAAAAGACCGTGCGACCACTCAGGCAATGGCGGACGCTCTGTCTAACCTGGCAGTAACCAAAGGAGCTGCGGGGGACTTCAAATCACAGATTTCATTACTTAAAGAGTCGCTTGAGTTGTCTCCTAATGATGTTTCGATAAAAAAGAACCTCGCGGGAGCATATAACAACTATGCTGTCAAAGAGACTTCAATAAGTTTCTCCGATAGGTCATCCAATTTGGAAAACGCTCTGAAAATCGATCCCAGGAACCAATTAACGCATTCAAATCTCTCAAGCATTCTAACAAAGGAAGGTGTCAGGGAGTATAAATCCGGGCAGGTAAACAAGGCAATCTCCCTTTTGGAAAAGGCGCTGAAGCATGATCCCAAAAATAAGGTGGCACAAACTAACCTTGCGGCGATCTATCACAATCAGGCCATTACTTTTGGAGAAAAGGGGAAACATGATCAAGAGATCCAAAATCTCAACAAGGCATTAGCAATTTCACCTGAAAACGCCCAAATCAAGCAGGACTTGGCTCTAGCCTATAATGATCTCGCCGTGAGTCTCGAAAACAAGGGAGATGTGAAACAGCAAATAAATTTGCTTTCTAAAGCAGCGAAACTAGCCCCGGACAGCAAAGTCATTAAGGAAAATCTGACAAAGGCCAAACAAAAAGAGAGTTCAAAGACAACGAAGTCAGAACCGGCGAAAGCGCCTGCGGCAAAGAAGAAATAGGCAGGAGATGACGGGAGGAATTAATTGCTCAACCTGATTTGGCTCGGACTACTGGTTTTTTCGGCGATCACAGCATTGCTTACAGGTAACCTGAAACAACTGGTGAATTCGGTCCCGGACTCCGCGATGAATGCCTTCAAGCTATCACTAGGACTAACTGGAATCATGGCTTTGTGGCTAGGAATTATGCGAATAGCCGAAAAAAGCGGCCTTACCGAGAAACTAAGCTTAATGATTGCTCCTCTAATGGTCAGAATATTTCCCGGAGTTCCCAGAGGCCATCCAGCCATTGCAAGCATGGCTTCAAACTTGATCGCGAACATGTTTGGTCTGAACAACGCCGCTACACCTTTCGGGATCAAGGCGATGAAAGACCTGGAGACACTCAACAGCGCAAAAGGTAGCGCCACTCATGCTATGTGTATGTTTCTTGCGCTTAATACTTCCAGCCTCCAACTGGTCCCTTTCGGGGCGATAGCGTTGCTGGCCGCAGGCGGCTCGAAAGATCCCACCATTATTATTTTTCCGGCCATAATCGCTACGAGTTTTTCAACGATTTCCGCATTCTGTATTGCCCGAATAATGTCCAGGATGAAAAGGTATCAGGATTGATTGGGCCAGAGTTCTGGAGAGCATGTCTATTAACGAATCAGCTTCCACAATATCAAATTTGATCCTGCTTGTTTTTCTGGTAGGAATTCCGGTTTATGGAGCTCTGAAGGGTGTCAAGGTTTACGAGACCTTTGTCGAAGGGGCAAAGCAGGGATTTGATATAGCAGTCAATATTATCCCGTATCTTGTTGCGATATTGGTAGCAGTGGGTATGTTTCGCTCGTCCGGAGCCATGGATATCCTGACCAGTTTTATTCCATCATCATTGAAGGACCTGGGAATCACCTCAGACATTGTGGCTTTGGCCCTAACGAGACCTCTCTCCGGCGCTGCTTCCCTTGGAATATTGGGCGAGATAGTAAGTTCGCACGGCGCCGATTCTTATCAGGCTAAGTTGGGTTCGGTAATCTTGGGCAGCACGGAAACGACTCTTTATGTGGTTGCGGTCTATTTTGGGGCAGTAAGTATTACAAAGACAAAATATGCGATTCATGCAGGCCTGGTAGCCGATTTGATAGGAGTAATCGCATCTGTGACGGTTTGCCGAATCATATTTGGTTAAATATCTGAACCATGAACGATTCGTACTCACAACCAATCTTCTGTTCCTGGATAATTTTGTTGGATATTCCCTATCTTTTGGGTTAACTTTATTAAAGTATAAACGTCATATTTTAATCTCGCGACTTAAATAGGGAATTGCCTTATGCCAGACAAGACCCGGAAACAGCTCGTCGAGGAATTGAACGAGGCTCTTCGAAAGGTTGCTGAATTAAAGTCTGAGGCAAGTAGATTAGGCATCGCCGATCTCCCACTCCAACAAGAATACCTAACGGAAAACAATAAAAATTCTCACGGTAAGCCCTCCAACGACCCGTCCTGTAATCATGAATCAATTCAAGTAGAATGTGAAGATACCATCGACGTTGAGCTATTCCGATCATTGATGGATGATTTTTTCAAGCTTACGAACATAGGAATCGGAATAGTTGACCGGAAAGGTAATGTGCTGGTCAAGAACGAGTGGCAGGAGATATGTTCCAAATTTCATCGGGGCCACCCCGAAACTCGTGAAAAATGCCTAGAGAGCTATCTTTGGTCGACTCGTGATATGAAAGAAGGTGAGTATCGGCTTTATAAATGCCAAAACAACATGTGGGACTTGATAAGTCCAATTTTTATCAATGGCAGACACGTGGTAAATATTTTTTTGGGCCAATTCTTTTTCGAGGATGAGACACCAAACATGGATGTATTTATCACTCAAGCTGAAAAATATAGGTTCGAAAAAGATGAATACCTGTCTTTGCTCCAACGTGTGCCACGTTGGAGCAAAGAGAAACTCGATACCGTGATGAGCCTTTATACCAAATTCGCGTCCACGATTGGTCATTTAAGTTATAGTAATCTGATGTTGGCCAAGACCATCAGAAAGCACAGACGCGCCTTAGACGCGTTGCGCGAAAGTGAGGACAGGTTTGCGAAAGTTTTTCGTTGCGCTCCGGTAATGATAACGCTTAGTAACCTCGAAGACGGCAATTACTCCGAGATTAACGACAAGTTTGTGGAGGTAACGGGCTACAGCCGGGATGAGGCTATCGGAAAATCATCTCTCGATCTAGGCGTAATTTCGCTCCACGATCGGATAAAATGGATCCAGGAACTCAAAACCACTGGTCGAGTCAGCGAAGTGGAACTCACTATTTTTACCAAAAGCAAAAGAGAGGTTCGCTGCATCGGTAGCTGCGAGATCATATCAACTAAAAATGGCCCCCAGTTGTTATCGCTTGGCTATGACATTACAGACCGAATACGTGCTGAACAGGAAAAGGAGGTTTTTCGGGCTCAATTTCTCCAGTCGCAGAAGATGGAAGCGATAGGAAATCTTGCCGGTGGAATTGCTCATGACTTTAATAACTTGTTACAGATAATTATTGGATATTCAGAGATTCTTCTTCAAAACAAAAAAGAATCAGGACCTGAAATTGGACACTTAAACCAAATCCATGAGGCTGGGAAACGGGGCGCAAACCTGGTCAAAAACCTGATGACATTCAGTAGAAGGGCGGAAAACAAGCCTGGCCCGATCAATCTTAATGACCAGATTAAGGAACTTGAACGACTGCTGACCCGAACAATTCCAAGAATGATTACCATTGAAACAATTCTCGCTCCAGACCTGCCAATGATCGAGGCAGATCCGACTCAAATAGATCAGGTGCTTATGAATCTTTCTGTTAACGCTAAAGACGCGATAGTTGATCAGGGTAAAGTGACAATACAGACCGATACGGCCCTGCTGGATGAAGATTATTGTTTGGCTCACGTCGGAATTCAACCTGGCGTTTATGTTCGACTAACCTTTTCGGATAGTGGTCAGGGAATGGACTCTGAGACACTGACCCACATCTTTGAACCATTTTTCACTACAAAGTCAGTCGGCAAAGGCACTGGACTCGGGCTCTCAACGGTTTATAGCATCGTGCATCAACATGGTGGTTCAATCGACTGCCAAAGCGTAATCGGATTCGGGACCACATTCAGGATCCACTTCCCAGCGGTTGGCTGTTAAAATGCTAAACCACGAATCAACATCCACTGGGTATGTATAATGAGAGTGCGATTTTAAATGAACAGCCGGAATTGGATATGCGGGAAAACGGAAGCGGTGGCGGAGAGAGAGGGATTCGAACCCTCGGTGGGACTCTACACCCCACACTCGCTTAGCAGGCGAGCACCTTCGGCCGCTCGGTCATCTCTCCTAACCTTAAAATATTAGCATATTGGTCTGAAAATTTTCTGTCAAGGTTTTTCGACACAATCGAGGGACCATCTTGTTGCAAACTGATCCATAGGGATCTCTTCGATGAATCGGGACGGGGTGGTGGGAACTACTCCAAGTCTCCTGTCGTAGATGGTCTGAGGAACCACGATGACCAGACGCTCCTTGGCTCTAGTCACAGCTACATAAAGCAGTCTGCGTTCTTCTTCAAGATCGTCAGGGTTCCCAAGAGACATCGGGGAGGGGATCCTGCCTTCAGCCGCCCAGATAATTATCACAGTTCCCCACTCAAGTCCTTTTGCAGAGTGTATGGTAGACAGGACCAATCGTTGCTGCGAACCAATGTCGTCATCCATTTCATGATCCGGAGCCTCAATCGCTACATCGTTGAGAAAATCAGTTATAGATTCGTAAGAGGCGCTCATCTGCGCTAATTGTTCTAGTTCTCTGAGCCTTTTCGGGTAGTTATCGTATGAGGATTGAAGATACGGGGTCACAAAACGATTCAGTTGGTCAATCTTTTCGGGCAGAGAGCCATCTGATTGTGAAATCTGGGTCAAAGTCTTGACAAGATTTATTACCGCGTCCGTATATTTTTTTCTCTCTGGGACAACAACCGCCAGGTCAGACGTAGGATCAGCTTCTACAAACCGATTTGCTACGACGTTGGCTGTCTTGTCTCCGATGTTAGGAATCGTCTTCAGGATACGCGCCCAACTGATTCTATCATTCTTGTTAGCGATTACACGCAGTAGAGCCAGCACGTCCTTAATGTGCGCGCTTTCTACAAACTTGAATCCGCCGTATTTGACGTAAGGACGGCGGGCCTTGGTAAGTTCAGCTTCGAGATCAAAAGAATGGAAACCGGCTCGAAACAGCACCGCAACATCGTTCAGAGGAATACGCATTCGGGAAAGCTCGTTTACCATCCTTATGATCATTATGCTTTGATCTTTCTCGCTGAACGGCCTTGCAAGAAGTGGCCGCGTACCATGTTTTTTGCTAGAAAATAGCCTCTTTTTAAATCCCATGCCTGCTTTTTCAATGATACTGTTTGCTACTTCCAAAATTGGCTGAACACTGCGGAAGTTTTCTTCGAGCTTTATAATTCTGGCGCCTGGAAACAAATCCGGAAACCTAATAATATTATTGAAATCTGCTCCCCGGAACGAATAAATACTTTGGGCGTCATCGCCAACCGCCATGACATTGTCGTGATCATTTGCGAGTAGCCTTACCATACGAGCCTGGAGCCTGTTAGTGTCCTGATACTCGTCTACCAGAATATGGGACCATTTTGAGCTAACTTCATTTCTGATTTTGTCACTTGTTTCCAGCAGATCTATGGAGCAAGCCAAAAGATCATCATAATCCATAGAGTTATGATTTTTTTTGTATTGATTGTAAAAAGCTAAAACCCTTTCTATGTCGGGTCCAAAGTCCTCAAGGTGCTTATACCTTCGTTGTATGACATCATAAACGTTATCCCCGGTACCTACGCAACGACTGATAATTTCCGATATGGTCCTGGCCTTTGGGAATACTTTGAGATCTTTGATGGGTGGGGAAAGCTCCTTCCTGGCGATCTCTATGAGGTCGTGACTATCGCTTTGATCGAGAATCGTAAATGATGCGTCGAAGTTCAGGAACCTCGAGTATCTGCGTAAGATGGAAGCGCCTACAGAATGGAAAGTCCCACCGGAGACAAGAGCAATTCTGTTGTCCAGAAGGCTGATAGCCCTAGTCAGCATTTCCTGGGCCGCCCTTCGGGTAAAGGTCAGTAAAAGGATTGAAGATGGATCCACTCCGTGATCCACGAGCCATGCGACACGATAAACAATGGTTCTGGTTTTGCCGGAACCTGCGCCTGCGATGACAAGAACTGGCCCAGCATTTGTTGAAACCGCTTCAAGCTGGGCAGGGTTCATTTCATGTTCATAGTCGATATGTCGTCTTTTTGAATAGGTAGGTATCATAGACCGTAAAACCCCGGATAATGTAATAGTTAACCTTATAACGAAGATCTGGGATAAAGAAAATATTGGTCAAAAATGTCCATTTATGATATTATTACAGCATTAGTTCCATTTTGTTTTAGTGTCAAAAGCTAAATGTAATAGAAGGAGGATCGCGTGAACAGTTCAGTAAAAGTTCTTGCTTGCCCGGTATGCCACCATCATTTCACCCATTTTTGGAACGGTGAGGGGAAAGCTGTGTCGGCGTTTGGCTACGGGCTTGATTTTAGACTTTTGCCCCGCGATTCAAACAGGGTATCCGACGTCGCTTCTTGTCCGAATTGCTTTTTTACATATAGAACACAAGATTTCCAAAATCGAGTACCCGAGAATCTTAGACTCGTTGTCAGATCTTCATCATATCAGAGTATTTTTGTCGTTGAGTCAAGTGAAGAAAGGCGGGCTAGACCTCAATTGGCATTGTTGACCATGTTCGAAACGAGGGGATTGAACCCCCGGGATTTAGGCATATTGGCGCTCAAAGGATCCTGGGTCGCACGTGAACTTGGGGCCTTGCACACCGAGTTGGAACTTCTCGAGAAATCGGATCATTATCTTGATGAAGCTCTTCGTAGGGGCCTAACAAAGGGAGATCCGGCGATGGTAATGTATCTGCTAGGGGAAATAAACAGGCGCCGGGAATCGTTTTTACGTGCCAGAGAGATGCTAACTTTCCTGGGAAACAACCCTAGATACCGCTACCCCGCGCTATTACTTACCGTATTAATTGAAGAAGAAGATTCTACACCTTATTGGTCACAACATTCACCCGAGCGAATGGAACAGAATTCTCCCAAATTTAGGGGGCTTTTCCCTCCACTTCGGAGTATCCCACCCAGGAAGATCGAATTTTCGTTGGATGAACTTAAAGAGGGCCTGGAACAGTCAGATGGAGATGACCTGCGCAAATTGTAACGCCGTCTTTTTCTCCTGATGGCACGCGCAAAACTATGGATCTTGAAACTCAATAATTTTAGGGTATTCCATTTTTACAGTCCCGAGAAGTTGAAAAGGCTTTTCCAAGCTGATATTGTACGCAATCCAAGAGTAACAGAATAACAGAAAATACCGGCAACGGAGGAAAATGGATGAGACCGTACTTCGAAAAGATGGCGGACCTTGGAAAGCCGCTACCTGAGTCCAAAATAAGCCAAGGCGCAGCAAACCTTACCCAAATACGTGAAGTTGAAGATGAGCTGGAGCGTGAAATTGAGAAGAAACGCTCTGCAGGGCTTCCAGAAAAAAAGATAAACGAACGCGGCCAATTAACTGTTTTTCAGCGCCTTGAACGACTTGTAGACCCCGGCACGTGGCGACCGCTTCACTCGATATTCAATCCGGACGATAATGAAGAAGGAAGTACGGGGGTTGTTGACGGTCTTGGAAAAATTAATGGTAAATGGGCTGTAATAATTGGCTTTGACAACAAGGTCATGGCCGGAGCCTGGGTCCCTGGTCAGGCCACCAATGTTTTACGTGTTACCGATCTTGCGAAAAGATTGAGATTACCTTTGGTATGGCTGGTCAACTGTTCAGGCGTAAAGCTCACCGAACAACAGGAGGTTTATCCGGATCGTAGAGGTGGTGGCGCTACATTTTTCCGACATGCTGAACTGGAAAAACTGGGTATACCAGTTTTGGCGGGAATTTATGGTACTAATCCGGCAGGAGGTGGATATCATAGTATCA
Source organism: Deltaproteobacteria bacterium (assembly GCA_023474025.1). Taxonomy (GTDB): domain Bacteria; phylum Desulfobacterota; class Desulfomonilia; order Desulfomonilales; family Desulfomonilaceae; genus CAJBEZ01. The sequence continues at coordinate 4,554 of JAMCYH010000296.1, read as the reverse complement.
GTCCAACGATATTGTTTGCTCATAAGGATTGTAACATTGCCGTTGGTGGTGGAGGAATCGTAAGTGGAATGAGCCCTAAAGGTTTCTTTGACCTTGAAGGGGCCGAGGCCCTGATTAACGCTACTCGTCATTTTAAGGAAGTCCCTCCTGGAAGCGTAGGCATTCATTATGATCAAACAGGATTTTTCAAGAGGGTCTTCGAAACCGAAGAATCTCTTCTGGACGAGTTAAGGGAATACATGAGTTACATGCCAGCCTATGATCCGAGATTTTTTAGGGTGGCGGCTCCTGCGGATCCTAAATTTGATTCCGGGGACCTAAACTATATTGTTCCGATGAATCAGAAGGCTGTTTACAATTTTACTGATGTTCTCGCCAGGTTGACCGACAATAGTGAGCATATGGAATTCCGTCCTACTTATGGACCAGAGGTATATACCGGGCTCGTCAAGATCGATGGTTTCTTGGTCGGAATTATAGGAAACAAACAGGGCTTTTTGGGACAGGGTTATCCGAAGTACGCTCCTTATCCAGGTATAGGAGGCAAGCTCTATCGAGAGGGTCTGATAAAAATGAACGAGTTTGTGACTCTTTGTGGTAGAGACCGTGTCCCAATAGTTTGGTTCCAGGACACTTCTGGCATTGACGTCGGGGATATTGCCGAGAAGGCTGAACTGTTGGGTCTCGGGCAGTCTCTTATTTACTCCATAGAGCAGACGAATGTCCCGATGATGCTCTTTGTGCTCAGGAAAGGAACAGCGGCGGCCCATTATATAATGGGTGGCCCGACAGCTAACAATCATTGCGCTTTCACATTGGGGACACCAGCAAGTGAGATTTACGTCATGCATGGAGAAACGGCTGCAGCCGCGTCCTTCGCAAGGAGGCTTGTTAAGGAAAAGGACGCTGGTAGACCATTGGAACCAATTATCGATAAAATGAACGCGTTGGCTAAACAGTATTATGACCAGTCGCGGCCTATATATTGCGCAAAAAGAGGGTTTGTTGATGAGGTGGTTTCTTTAACAAAAATGAGAGACTATATGGTAGCTTTTGCTGGTTGCGCATATCAAAATCCCGATTCAATATGCCCGCATCATCAAATGATGATTCCCAGAATAATTAAGGGATAAAACATTTCCTTTCCCATTGTGATGCTTATTTTTTTCAGTGATGCTTTTGAATTTTGGGCTGACATTTAAAGGAGATTAGTTATGAGCGAAACTGAGAAAAACCTTAAAGAAGCTTTTGCCGGCGAATCACAGGCTAATCGTAAGTATTTGGCTTTCGCAAAAAAGGCAGAACAGGAGAATTTTAAGGGCGTTGCAAAACTCTTCAAGGCGGCGGCAGCAGCGGAAACGATTCACGCACACAATCATCTGGAAGTTCTAAAAGGCGTCGCGACAACTTTGGAGAACTTAAAAGCTGCTTATAGCGGAGAACATCATGAATTCACATCGATGTACCCTGCTTTTCTCGAAACTGCCAAGGTTGAAAAAGACAACGCTGCTTGGAAAAGTTTTCATTGGGCCAATGAGGTTGAAAAAGTCCACGGGAAGCTTTATGAGAAGGCGATTGAATCTGTGGAATCTGGTACTGATTTAACCGCAAAAGATTACTATATTTGTCCTAAATGCGGTTACACTGCAGCCGATTCAGCTCCTGACAAATGCCCCGTTTGTGGCGCAAAAAAAGACGAATTCTTTCTCTCGGACTAGACTATTTTTTTGCCCGTGTCGCAAGGTTTTTTTCGACTACATATCTTCGCGACGCGGGTAATTCTGCTAGCTACCTTTTAATAAAGGTTCCGTCAATGATCTAGAAACGATTTCAAAGCGTACGGGGGTGATATGGCACAAACTGTATCCGTAAAAAACACGGGGTTAAGAGGAGTCACGGTAGCCGATACGAAGGTAAGCTTTATAGATGGAAACCAGGGGATATTAATCTATAGGGGCTACCGTATTGAAGAATTGGCCGAAAGGTCGTCTTTTCTGGAGGTGGCCTTTTTGCTGTTAAATGGATACCTTCCGACACCTCCCGAGTTAAAATCGTTCGAACAGGCCATAGCCGATGAATCAGATGTGCCGGAATATATTTACGACTGCATGAGGAAGTTTCCTACAGCCGCAAATCCAATGGATTCGCTTCAGGCCTGTGTGCCATTGCTGGCTATGGACGACCCTGACCTCAAGGACGAAACAAGGGAGGCAAATTTACGAAGGGCTATCAGGCTTATTGCAAAGTTACCGGTCATTGTGGCCGCCTGGAGCCGAATCAGCAATGGTTTGGCGCCTCTGACTTATGACCCGAATCTCTCCCACGCAGGTAATTTCCTGTGGCGCATGACAGGAGAAAAACCCGACCCCCAGACTGCTAAGGACCTCGATTGTTGTCTGATCTTGCATGCTGACCACACGTTCAATGCGTCTACTTTCGCATGCCGTGAAGTTTGTTCTACAATGGCCCATATGTATGCGGCTGTGGCTGCAGGAATTGGCGCTCTTTCGGGGAGCCTCCATGGTGGAGCCAATACCAAGGTCATGGAAATGCTTTTACGGTTGCAAAACGAGCCAGATGTCTCAAATTGGATAAAAAACCAGATTGATAGCGGGCAAAAGATTATGGGTTTGGGACACGCCGTATATAAAACTATGGATCCGAGGGCAAAATTCCTCAAACCAATGGCGACTCGATTAGCTAAAGCCCGAAAAATGGAGAAATGGGACGACCTTTCTAAACTTGTCGAAAAAGTTTCGCTAGCAGAGTTCGACAAACGTGGGAAAAGTGAGATAAGACCAAATGTAGATTTTTACAGCGCTCCGGTCTATTTCATGATGGACATACCAAAAGATTTTTTCACACCGATTTTCGCAATTTCCAGGATCGCAGGATGGTGCAGCCACATAATCGAAGAAAAGTTTGGTGAGGCGCAAGAAAAGCCTGCGCTGTACAGACCTCAGGCAGAGTATGTGGGAAACTACTGTGGACTTATGGGGTGCGAATATTCTCCTTTGTCGGAACGCCCCCATCCAGGAAACTAAAAAGGTGATATGCTCATGGATTTTTTCTTTGACGCGCTTGTGGTGGGTTCAGGTTTGGCTGGTTTGCGCGCTGCGCTTGAAATCCCCGAGAATTTCAAAGTCGGGCTGATTAGCAAAGTCTTTCCCACAAGATCCCATTCCGGAGCCGCCCAGGGCGGAATCAGCGCTGCCCTGGGAAATGAGGAGCCGGATTCTTGGGAATGGCACATGTATGACACAGTGAAAGGTGGCGATTACCTCACTGACCAGGATGCCGCTAAAACACTCGCCATGGATGCGTTGAGAGCTGTCTATGAGTTAGAGCACATGGGCGTCCCCTTTAACAGAACACAAGAAGGGAAAATTGCTCAACGGGCATTTGGTGGTCATACCAGAAATTTCGGGGAAGGGCCTGTAAAGCGGTCCTGTTATGCCGCTGACAGAACCGGCCGGGTAGTCCTGGACACGCTATTTGGAAAAGCTGTAGAAAAAAAAGTCCATACACTGAATGAGTTTTATATGGTCGATCTTATCATCAATCGTGGCAAGGTCATGGGGATAATAGCCTACGAGCTTGCCAGTGGCGCTATCCACAACATTTGGGCGAAGGCTGTCCTCATAGCTACAGGTGGTTTCGGAAGAGTTTACAAGACGAACTCAAACTGTTTTTCAAACACTGGGGACGGTGTTTATATGTGTTATCGAAGCGGCGTTCCCCTGGAAGACATGGAATTTGTGCAGTTTCATCCTACGGGTATATATCCCTTAGGTGTCCTTGTGAGTGAGGCGGCTAGAGGGGAGGGCGGTATATTAACAAATGGTGTGGGTCGTCGGTTTATGCCTGATTATGCGCCTACCTTATTGGATCTTGCCCCAAGAGATGTGGTTTCCAGAGCAATTTCAACTGAAATTAGAGCCGGCAGGGGGGTTGATGGTAAAGACTATGTACACCTCGACCTTACACACCTTGGAGCTGAAAAGATTGAGGAAAAGCTTTCCGACATATCATCTTTTGCTCGCATTTACCTGGGCGTCGATACTGCGACTCAACCAATTCCTGTTACGCCTACCTGTCATTATATGATGGGAGGAATACCAACTGATTTGGATGGGAGAGTATTGGACCTGGATGGATCCAGAGTTGAGGGATTGTATGCCGCGGGCGAGGCGGCGTGTGTTTCGGTTCACGGCGCCAACCGTCTGGGGACAAACTCCCTGTTAGATTTGGTAGTTTTTGGCAGAAGGGCGGGGCGCTCCATAGCTGAAGACACCCATGAACTGGGATCTCCTGAGCCTATTAAGGGCGCCTCAAAGGACACGATAGACAGAATAAGAAAGATCAGGGAAGGACGCGGCCCAAAGCCCGCCGGAATTAGATCCCAAATGCAGAAGATTATGACCGACTCATGTTCCGTATTCAGGAATCACACTGACATGGAACATGGCTTGAGCGAAATAAGGGCCCTGAAAGACGAATATCGCTCTGTATCTATAGACAACAAGGGAGAGACCTACAATACCGATTTGTTGG
>JAMCYH010000074.1 GCA_023474025.1 Deltaproteobacteria bacterium | reverse complement strand
CGGCGGCAAGGGCCAGGCAAGTAGGAACACGACAGTCCCGGCAATTGTTTCTCAGATACCTCGGTCAAGGAAAACTCAAAGCGGTGCTCGGAGGTTGGGACCCTTCGGATCGCAAATTTCTGAAGCCTGACGAGATAACATTCACCGTCCCATTTGAGATGTTCACACATATGGTCAACCGTTGGCCTGAGTCTTTTCTCAAAACAGCGACGTGGGAGATTGTAAGAAAGAAAGCAGACCGCAGCCGCAAGGCATGGGGTGAATGAGAAGGAAGTTATTCAAATGAAAAATGCCATGGAAATTTTTAAGGTACTGCCGAGAAACAATTGCCGGGACTGTCGTGTTCCTACTTGCCTGGCCTTTGCCGCCGCAGTGTTTAAAGGTGAAAAGAACCTGGAGGAATGTCCTCATGTTGACAAAACTGTCATCGAGGCCTTTAGGCATTGTAACTCTGATGCCCAGGCATTGGACTCTGAGGGAGAACGTGAATTTACCCAGTTAAAAGAAAAAGCCGCCGGAATTGATCTCGCCTCTTCCGCTGAACGTCTTGGCGGACAGTTTTCCGGAGACAGCATCACTTTGAAGGTGCTCGGCAAGGATTTTCGTGTCGACTCTAACGCAAACATCTCATCCGAATGCCATGTACACAGATGGGTCACGACACCAATCCTCGATTACGTGATATCCTGCGCCGGTAAGCCCGTTTCGGGAAACTGGGTACCACTGCGTGAACTCAAGAATGGGGCCGTTTGGGCCGGTCTTTTTGGACAACGCTGCGAAAAACCGCTGAAACAGATAGCCGACGCCCACCCTGATGTATTCGAATTCATGGTACAGATTTTCAGCGCAAAACCTGCTCCGAGCGCTTTTAATTCGGACATCGCGGTAGTTTTGCATCCCTTGCCCAGGATACCAATACTGATTTGTTACTGGAAACCCGACGGTCCCCTGGAATCTTCACTGAATCTATTCTTTGACGACACAGCGGAGGACAATCTGACGATTGATTCAATTTACAGGATCGTTACAGGGTTAGCTGTTATGTTCGAAAAGATCGCCGTTACACATGGGCTGTGAATTGAAGTGACAGCAAACGTCATGAACATTGCCCCTTTAGTCCTTCTCTGGTGGGCGCAGAGACATGAGAAGGAGCTTCCCCTATTACTTAAATGTGATGAACAATCCAGACCTGGATTAGCTCGTCATCAAAGAAGGCCTCCATTCCTTTCGAAGCATATTTCTGAATACTCTCCAACGCTTCAAGAATGTCCCGAAGTCTTTCAGCGTCATCTCTCACAGAGGAACAGCTTCCTGAATAATACGATCTCTGATTCTGGGACGTAAGGCTCTCTCACTCACCACCTGTACATCCCGTCCTATGATATTCTTGAGCTTTCTGACCAAAGCAGCGTGGCGGAGCAAGGTGGCGCCGGGTTCAAACTGAACCAGCAGGTCCACGTCGCTGTCCGACCCTGAATCACCTCTCGCTACTGAGCCAAAAACCCTAACTTTTGTGGCCTCATGCTGCGCCAAAGAGGATTTCTTCCCCCCTCTCTTTTAATAATTCATAAATGTCCATTGCCATGTGTCTTTGCCAAGCGTAATGGCTATATAACATATCAAAGTTATTGCATTTATTTATTGCACCATCGTCAAAGATCATGGCGCCAACGTCCGCCGGATTTGCTGCAATGGAAGACTGGTGCAATAATCGAAAAGCCAGTCGCCATTGATCTTCAAGCTACGGCGCTCCATCTGCGCGGTACCCTGTCATTTATCTTCGATCAGACGCCTTATCCCATCAACTAAAACATTAAAACTATGCGATTTGTTGTTCTCTAAATCGAGATGACGCGAAATAGCGCGTGAGCCTGCAACCTTTTGATAACGCTTCCCGGTAATTCGTATCAATTCCTGGGAAGGACTTGCGACACTATCCGGGGCCCTATATTTCTTCTGACGTTGTCGCTGACTCAAACCATTTAGGGAAAGACCGGCCTCAACTGCAGCCAGGTCACCCAAGTAGAAGCTTTCCAGTTCGTGGCAAGCGATGCGGACCAGGCAATCAGATTTCCCCGCTTCCTGACATAGCTGTAGTAACTTTTCTTTAATCATCCGGCAATCACCAGAGTCCTGATCTCGGATAATTACAAAACGAGTTACCGGTTTGCGCCAACCTCTAAGTCTTCTACACAGTTTCTTTTCAAGGTCGCTTTTGCCTTCGAAAGGTAAAATCTGATAAGCCACATTATCGGCGTTCCCCGTAGCCTCCAAAAGTCGCGGCATTATTACAGAGAGCATTTGTTCCGCTGACTCTTCTTCCACAAGAAAAACCAAGGTTTTCGTCACGGATTGACCCCTTCAAACAGGCCTTCCCGCCAAAGATAGCCCATCTTCTCTGCCCCATCAGCCATGTATGAGGCAATCTGCGAATCGTCACGAGCACGCTTAACCTTGGTGTAGCCATCCTGTTTGATCAACCAGAATACTTCGTCAAGTTCAACCGCGTTTAAGAAATCAGGAGAATGAGTCGAAACAAAAACCTGACCGCCGCGGTTCGCATACGTCCTGAATTCCTCCGCTAGTTCGCAAAGGAGCTTAGGATATAACTGGTTTTCAGGTTCTTCTACGCACAGAAGGGGGTGTGGGTTTGGGTCATACAGCAAGGTCAGGTAGGCCAACATTTTTATGGTGCCATCGGAGACATAGCGAGCAAGGAAAGGGTCCTCAAAAGAGCCATCCTGAAATTTGAGTAATACCCGTCCTTCTTCGGTAGTTTTTGATTCAACGTTTGTTATTCCTGGAACACGGTCTTTGAGTTTTTCAAGAATGTCATCAAAGATTTTTTTGTGCTGGTTGTATAGATACTGAATAACCAGCGAGAGGTTTTCACCCTCACGAGACAGGTGTTCCGCATAACCGGCTTCTTGCTCCGGTCTGGCTTTGCTGATGTGAAAATCTGAAATATGCCAGTTTTCAATAAGATCACCTAACGCTACCACAGCAGGGAAACGTTCAAACTGAGCCAGACCCTTGATGGCCAGGATATCGGGAGATTTGAGTTTTTGTTCTTCCCGTTTTAGATCACTTTCTTTCTCGACGCTTTCCAGTTCGTTTGTAACCGCAGTACCCGCTCCTGACGAAAAATTAAGAAAATGCCATGGCTTACCCTTGCTGCCTCTGCGGTACTGGAGAACTTCCTTTGTTATTATTGCGCGACCGTTTTGGTCATCAATTTCCAGTATGTATGTTGCCAAAGGAGCTTGTTTCTCCCTGCGATATTTCAGTTCTATCCCTATTGGTCCACTCGAGTTTCGGCTGCGAACCTCCTGAAAGCCTCTGCTGCCCCCCCATTTGGCCAGGGCTGTTGTCACATTGGATTGAAGGGCGTCACGCAGAAACCCAAATAAAGAGAATAACGTAGATTTTCCGGACCCATTGGCTCCCACAACCACGCAAAAGTTTGGGATGTCCTTAATTTCTGCGTCCTTGAAGGCCTTGAAGTTCTTCAACTTAATGGATTCAATTTTCATGATATTGCTCGCAATTGGTAGCTGTTTTACTGCACTTCTTTCAATGATTCAAAAATGTCGATTAGCAGGTATCTTCTTCCATGATGCGTAATGCGGTTGCCCAGGTACCTGATTTTTATTTTATTTTTTTATTGCATCAATCTCAGCGGTCATTGCACCAACGTCCGCAGGATTCAATGCAATAGAAGACTGGTGCAATAATCTATTCGATCATTCATCCAATACCTTTCGGGTCTGTTCTTCCAGGGTAGGTATTTTCTCCTGAATCGCATTCCATACTGTCTCAAGTTTGACGCCAAAGTAATCGTGGATGAGTATGTTACGGAAGCCGATCAGTTTGGCCCATTCTATTCCTTCAAATTTAGATTTCACGTTTTCAGGAAGGCGTTTGGCCGCCTCGCCAATTATCTCGAAGTTCCGGATGACAGCGTCTTGAGTTTTGAGGTCGGACACAAATTCATCGAAAGACATTCCATCTGTGTAGCGTCGAATCTTGCCGCAAGATTCAAAAATATCATCGAGGTACAGTCTATAATCCCGCATAAACCGTCTCCTCAAGGATGGTCGAACGTATCCTGGGTTTGATGGTGTCCTTAATGACCAGATCCACCTGCGAATCGAATAGTTTTTCCAAAAAGAATTTTAGATCAAAATAATTGTCAAACGTGGGATCATCAAATTCAACGAGAAAATCCAGGTCACTGGTCTCAGTCTGTTCGCCTCTGGCGCATGAACCAAACACGCCAAGTTGACGAACCCCAAAACTGAGGATTGTGTCCCTGTTTTCTTCCAGCGTCTTGAGGATAGATTCTATTTTCATGGTTTTTCTCGCAATTGGCGTGAGTTTTTCCCTAATCCAGTATTCAAAGGCCCAACAACGTCTTTATCGATGGGTTATGAGGACTGGGATATTTTAGAGCCCTTTCAGGGCTATCATTCTTGGTGGACTTCTTAAATGGTTGTGTCGTCCGTTTGGCAAGGCTTGGCTTATAAAAAATCACGAATCTTTTCTCATAACTTTTAAACAGGCCGTTTTGGCTATGAAATCTCTCCAACACAGCGTTACAATAATCCATTACACATTCAGAGCCCTTGAACTGTTGCTGAACCCCGCTCTCTTTGAACCGACCCGATTTCATTTCAATGAAAAGGAGAAATCGTCGATTCTCCTTAGCCAGGGCCAAGATGTAATCACATCGTTTGCATTCGCCATTCTTTCCTCTAAAAAGTGTTTTGGGCTGCTCGAACTTTTCGATGTTGAGAACTATTGAATCAGTGGGGAGATCCATAATAGTGACTTCCCGTAGCCTTGCATTTTTTCCGGTTTCCTTGAGCCTCACACAATTACGGCCATGTTTGACGAAGGTCGATACATAAAGGTTGGTGGCAAAGAGTTCTTTTAGCGCTGGTTCAATTTGAGGAGTCATTGTCCCCGCCACTAAAAATAATTGCCTCCTGGATTTTGTTCATCTCGTCAATTGTTGTGTCAAAAGTACGAGCTTCAATTCCTAACTCCTGGTCAATCTTCGCCGGTACCAATGTTTGGCAATATGTTTTCCTGATGCCTCCGTCCACACACATGAGGCTTTTTTCAGCTATGTAAACCCGTATTTTGTTTGCCTCGATCAATTCGTCTTCCCGGTAATGATAATCCTCCATAATTTTCTGATGTGACGGAATGTCTCTGTTTAACATTATTAGAGTGTTCAGCTCCTTAACGATGTAGTCACTGTGGGTAGTCATGAACACCTTGATCCCACAATTTACCAACCTGGCAAAAAGACGCGCCATTCGACGTTGATTTTCAGGGTGTAGATTTAATTCCGGTTCCCGTAATTTTGAGAAAATCTTTGGTTCAGCCACATGACGCAGATAGAATCCAATATCCAGTAAAGAACGAACCGAACTTGAACTTTCATCCATAGTTAAACGAAGACGCTTATTTATTTTTGGAGTAAAATACAGTTCATCCCGCAGAATTCTATATTCACCCCCTAAGATGTCACTGAAATCATCCAGTAATTCAGGATGCTCTTTACTTATGAAACTGTCCTTTTTTGCGATACTTTCCAGACTGCGCATGAAATCTACGTTCCTCTTGACCGGTAGAGCATAATCCGAGGTATACTGGCTAAATAAACTAATTTGTTGTTTCGTTGCCGTTCTGTCTTTAAGGAGATCTATCAGCCGGTTTCTGGCAAAATCAAGTTCCTTTCGAAAAATTGCCGCCCCTGTTCTCTCAGCGCTTGCTATGAAAGCATTTGGGAATTCCTGAGAATAGACGGCTTCCTTGATTGCGTCACTCAGCACAGCCGAGATAACATCTTTCCGAGGCATCGCCGTGTCTTTGGATTTGTCTATTAATAGGGAAGCCTCCAACTCACTTTCACTCTTCCAATTTATCTTCAAAATCTCTTTCTCTGGCGAACCAAAGATTTTCTCAAAATTCCGGTCAGCACGAATGTTTCGGCCGGGGAGTTGAACGACAAAACTTGATTCCTTGAAAAAATCCTCTCTCGACGCAAAGACCTTGCTCAGTATCTGCGTATATTTTCCACTGGCTTCAAGGAGGTCTTTTTCAGAATTGGCCACGTAATTTTCCAAACCTATAGTAACTGTCCCAACGGAGAACAAACTGTTTACGATCTCCGGGTCCACAAATATGGAAAAATCCCTATGCCAATAATCAAGAAAACCGTAGAGCGCATAAGTGGCATATGTCTTGCCTGTATTATTAGCGCCGCATATTATTGTCATTTCCCCCAGTTCGAACTCTGCCTGACGAAGCGCTCCGAGATTTTTAAGCTTGATTTTCATTTACCTACCCCTGGATGGGAGATTGGAAGCTAACATTTTGTGTTTTCGTCAAACAACGCAGCCCAGCAAAGCAATTTATGTATTGATCCAGCCATCTGTCTGGAGGCGGTCCCATGCCACGCGGATATGCTCTGCTTTGAACAACTTGCTCTTTCGTTCATTCCACAGGGCCATAGCCGCTATGGCCATATCGACATCAACAGCCTCCCGGTCGTGTACCGCAAGCCAATGCACTGAGGAAAGCAACTCCATTCCATAAGGGGTTTCAAAACCGTCTACGAGATTCGCGACCATATCCAGTTTCTTTTGGGCTTCTGGATGTTGTATGAGGAATGCGTCCGCATGCTCCCCAGCATCGGGAGCCAATTCAATTTCAACATCAGGCTTCTGGGTATCACCGTAGCCCCTTGTGTAATGGCCTTCCAGAACCTCCAAAACCTTGTTCAGATTGTGGGCATACGGCCCATAAATATGTTTGACATAGCGCAGCCTCAAGTCTAAGCCAGACTCCTGCAGAAAATAGGCGAGCTTCTGAATCTCGAGCAATGTTAATCGGTAGGCATGGCCAGCATACTGCTGCATCAGTTTGATGAGCAAGGCTCGGGCTATTGTTATGCGCGGCTTACCCGTGCCAACCGGCATCTCCCTGGCTTTCGGGGAACCTGTAGGTTCAAAGAGTTTGACCTGTACATCCGACGCACCGGAGAAGGCCTCTTCTATAATCATCCGGACCTTCTCCCACTCGAGTCCACCTAATCCACAGCCCAAGGGTGGAATTGCGATGGAGCGAATATTACGATTGCGGACCTCCGTCACTAGCGCTTTCGAGCCCGCCACGATATCTTCGTAATGGCTACGGTCACGCCAATGACGTTTAGTGGGAAAATTGATGATATAGCGGGGATTAAAAATTCGTCCTGTTTCGAAAACGAACATACGTCCAGGATTGATTTCCTTACGCCGGCATGCGGATTCATATGCCTTGAAATTTTCTGGAAACGCTTTCTTGAATTGTAAGGCGATGCCTTTGCCCATTACCCCAACGCAGTTGACCGTATTTACCAAGGCTTCTGCGTCAGCCTTTAGAATGTTTCCTGAAGTCAACTCAATCATCTTCGTCTCCATCGAGTTAATAATACCAGTCACTACAAACCCTGACCGGAGTAGACACATCATGATCGGCTAGAATCTTCATCACCTGGTGCCTGATAGAATCGTTCAATACTCCAATCCGACTAACAACATCCCATGGGCAGAAGTGATGCACAAGAAATTCAGCCTGCTTACGCCGCTGACGGTCACTGTCTTCCAGGGAGTCCGCCCAGTAATTTTCGTAAACCATTGACCAATCGACCTTATCCATGTCTGAAATATTGTCAAACCATTTGGTGTAGATAGCCATGCCATGGCCGTCTGAAAACACAAAACCAAGTCTAGCGTTAACAATCGTTTCGACCGTGGATACCGTATAGATCAATGGTGCCTGTCCTTCGTTATAGCCCGCGACCCTGCCTGTATTCAACTGAAGAAGCATGGGTGAACGGGGGCCGAAATAAAATGCGACATAATCATGTAGTGTCCCGCCCGGCCCACAGCGAATGAAGCGTTCACGACGGCTTTCCTGAATGTCAATATTATGAATCGTACGGTAAACACGTCCATCGTGCGGCGAATGACGCGGGGCATGCATGCCGCCTCTTTCCAGACACAGCGGGAGATTGGTTACATGCATAAGACGATAAATCGGTATCGGATGAGAGATCGGCTTCATTTATCTACTGTTTACTATTTGTCACAATTATTCGTGGCTTAAAAAAAAGAGGGCTTCTTTTGTGTCCTTTGACTCTATCAATCTCGACTTCATTTAAAATATAAAGCTTCAATAGGTTTTAAGCAGCCTCAATCGAAATCTCACAAACAAATAATGAAGGGGCTGGATCCACAGGCCCCGACTCAATCCAATATCACCTGAACAGTAAACAGATTAAGCCAACTACCAAATAAATTGGGCTGCATTTTGTTTAAGATGCGACATCTCGGTTTCTCACCTTATGACCATTAACCCCTTGTTAACTATTCCCATTTAGAAATTCACGATTTGTTAAGCGTCCTCAAAACCTTTTTGGGTTAGAAGCCAGGAGCCAACCTTTTCGTTTCTTATCAGCCAGCCGTGCTCTACAGCGTAGTTCAATCCCCCATTTAAATCGTCATTTCTACCCTTGGTTTTACTCCATGCATGGAAAATATTGGAGTCGAGAAGTGTCTCATCGGGCCGACGGTCAAAATGATTTATAAAGAGTTTTTTTATAATTTTACGAGCTGATTCTTCTGGCGTGGGTATCCTAGCCGTTGTTACAGCAAAGCCATTTTGAGTTAGGATCCAGGAACCAACTTTTTCGTTTCTTATTATCCAACAGTGTGCTACAGCGTAGTTCAATCCCTCATTTAAATCGTCATTTCTACCTCTCCACGTATGAAGAATATTGGAATCGAGAAGTGTCTCGTTAGGCCGACGGTTAAAATGATCTATATAGATTTCTTGTAGGATTTTACGAGCTGATTCCTCCGGCGAGGGTATCCTAGCTATCGTTTTTGACGAAGAAATATTTAGCTTATCCTCAAGCATATCCATGTCCCTTGTCACTGACCTAACAACATCCATCACTTTTTGAACAACTAAGTCCATCCCTTCTATCGATTTTACTGCGATTTTGTCTGCTAATATAGGCATCTCTGAAACCACATCTTTATGGTCAACATGGTGCCATACCGGTATAATCGTTTTGTCACCATCGATATGCTTACTATAGAGGCCATTTAACTCTTCCTGCGGCCACTTTTTAGCAAAGAAAGCGTTGCTCAATATCACTACCCCATATTTTGATGAGGCGATTCCCTTTTCAATACTTTGCCGAAGCGAATCACCAAGTTTTAGGGTAAATTCATCGTACCATACTTCAAGTCCAGCGTTACGAAGGGATTCGGCTAATGGTCGAGCTATCTCATTTTTGTCCTCGCTAGCATGGCAAATAAATACATCGTACATTTTGAGTTCACCTTTAATATCAGCATCGGATTAGTGAAAAACCTAGATCCACATTTGTAGTCCATGAACAGCGGACTGACTCATTGATCAGGATTTATATTCAGTAAAAAGTGTTACCAAGTCTTTGAATGTATTTGGTTTATATTTGTAGAAGCCTTCTTCATCAACAAAGACAAAATCGAATCGGCATTTGTTTTGTAGACTATTTATATCCGCGCACCAATTTTTCAATCTTTCCATTTTTGGCGGAACGTCCAGGTCCTGATTACCTTTAGTTTCGACTATGTATATGGTGCCGCTGGATGTACTTACGATAAAATCAGGACGATAATTTGAAATTTCGCCATTGGCCTTCACGTAATCTATGTTGAAATGGACGGCCACATAATTTTTGGCCCAAGATATTACATCAGGGCATTTCTCAAGAAATGAGCCAAACCGTAATTCCAGATTGTTGTCACCGACAAGTTTGTTAAAGATACTTTTGTGCGGAATCAGGAAACCTTGGCTCTTCACTACAAAAGGCCTGGTCTGGCGCAGTTTTACGTGATCTCTTATTTCTGCGCTCCCTTTGTCTACAACAGTGAGTTCGTTAATGGCCTTTTTGAATGCCTCAACAATGGTCTTGCTGGCCTCCAGTTCGGAAAGATTACGCAAGGTGTTCAAGTCCTCTATGTCAACGGCGCTATGAAACAAATGGGACACAATGAATTCTTTTACTTTGCCGTATAGGATGTCATACCCGCTGACCAGGCGGAGGTCTTTCATTATTACCTGTGTAAAATAGCCTATGACGCTTTGATAATTGACGACAGCATTGGACCCCAGATATGTGCTGTGGCTGATGTCGCCTGTTGTTATATCCCTGAAAACTATTTCCCTTTTTTCTTCCTCCGAAAATTGTCTGTAATTGATTTTTCTGGATTTGAATTGTGAAGGGTCCAATTCTTCAAGATTTTTGTATTCCCTAAATATTCGTGGGCTCATCACAGGAATTTCGATATCGAGTTTGTCCAGATCCTTATCATCGTTTTCCTGATCAACTTCAACTATTAGCGGGGCCTTGGGGGCTGTGCCTTCGCCCATTGGTTTGTGATCTAATACAACGCCTTCATTTTGAATGGATTCAACAAAGTCCATGAAAGCGTCTGTGCCCACGACGCTAACTTCCTCAACGATATCAGCGCCTGGATACATTCGTCTGAGTCCGCGACCTAGCGTCTGTTCAGGAAGTATGTTGCTTTGAGACGAATAAGCCCTTAAACCTACAATAGTGGTAACGTTTCGAACATCCCAACCCTCTTTAAGCATCAATACCGAAACAATGGCCTTGTACGGGCTTTCAAAGCTATCTATCTGATTGGAAGCTTTCCGCAGTCGTTCCAGTTCCTCTTTGTTTTTACTTGAGTCTGCTTCGGATATTTCGCCGTTATTTTTTGTGTGGATCACTAGGGCTGCGTCTTTGAGATCAGGGTATGTTTTTTCCAAAAACGCTGCCACATCGTCGCAGTTCTTTGTGTCATCGGTCATAAGGAAAAGAACAGCCTTTTTGCCGAGCTTTTTATGCTCATCGTATGCTTTGCGCCACTCAATAACCCCAAGGTTTATGTAGTCTTCATACCGCTCTGTGTAAACGGCGCTCGTTCTTTCCGAGATCTTGGCTCGGCTGGCCGCATCGGGAAGCACAGGATGTTTAACCACATTTTGGGTTATGGCTTCGACCAACGGATAGTCACACACAGTCTGCACAAAAATGGAGCCATCATTATGTTTTGGCGTAGCCGTCACATCCACCTGCAGTGAGAGGAAATGATCTTTTTGTTTCAATCGGTTATGAATATCCTGAATAGATTTAAACCAGGCCAGTTTACTGTCATGAATGTGATGGGCCTCATCATTAATCACTACTATTTCATCTATTTCACGCACAATGATCCCGAGATCGATCTTCGAATCGGTCGTTTTGCCTACGGGGCGTTTGCCAAGGAAATAATCTGTGACATCGTCATCGTCAAAAGACGGTTCAACATCATTGCTGGCATATACACGGTGAATGTTCGTCAGAAATATGTTTCCGGTCTTACGAGTTACGTTGACTTCGTCCTGAATATGCAGAGTAAGCTGAAAGTCGTCCTGCCAGTTATGTCCCTCATATCCGTTGTCTGGAAGCAGAGGGTCATCGAAAAAAATCTTGAGCCCATCAAAGTCTGTCCTTAAACGGTCAAGCACTATTATATTGGGAGCAACAACCAAGAAGTTTCTGGCGAGCTTTGAGTCCTCTTCGTAAAGTCTGTGGAAATAACACCAGGTTATGATCAGACTCATGACCTTGGTTTTACCGGTACCTGTAGCCATTTTGATAACCAGCCGTAGCCAATCCTCATCAAACATCCCTGTTGACACAGCGCCGGAGGAATCAAATCGGATCAAGTCATATCTGTCCTTAACCTGAGCCACTTCGTAAAGGAAGATAACCGTTTCCAGCGCCTCACGCTGGGCAAAGTAGTATTTGAAATCAACCATGGAATCGTCTGATTTCGGAACGGAGTGAGGTTTATTAAACCACCAATTTAGCAGCGCTGTACTGGTATGCGACGCTCCTATATAATAGTTATCTCGCCACGCTTTAACTTCTTTTCTAATTTTGTTAACGAGGGGCGGCAGAAGTTTTTCATAACTGCTTTCTCTAAGAGTTTCATCCGCCGGAAACCATCTAACATCCGGAGTTAGTATGTCATACGGGGAAATTGGGAATTCATTGTGAATAGCCATTTTTAGCCCCCCACGTTGACATCAATGATCTTCATTGTGTCATTGCCAAATATGTCCACGACCTTGACAGCTATTTTGTAACGACCCGGCCGACATTCGTGAAATGGGGTTTTTAACTCAAGTGATCGGTCTTTCTTAGTACGAAAGCTTTGCCATTCGTTTTCAAAAACAAAATCTCCAGTCCAAAATTCCTCATATTCTTCAGAGTCTTCTTTTTTTATCCTCACAATTTCTCTTTTGTTTTCAAAGTTGAAATCTGCGCTCCAATAGTCTATCCAGTCAGTCCATTTCTCTGTTAGGGTTTCAGTGGAGATAATCCCGTCCTTATCTTTGGAAACCTTTACAATCTGACCTTTTTCGACCACGATCCTATTCTTACCGTTTCCTAGAACCGCAGCAGCATTACCAATGGTGTCCTGCGAGTAATAAACAGAGAAGTCTGTCAGTTCTACAGCTATAGCGCCATTTTTGGTATGCGGTTTCACTTCGATATAGGAAACATCGTGAAATACCACCTGGTTTTTCTCGACAGCTCTTTTGTCAAACACTTCGCGGGGTATATATTTTAGCGCCAGGTCGATCCCTTTGGTCTTGGCTTCTTCCTGTACGTTTGGGAAAAGTCCCATTTCAAACTCAAAAGCCAGAATGTCAACGCGAGATATACGTTTTGCCCTGCATTCGAGTATTACTTCTTCCACGAATAGACGAGTGACCGGAAGATTG
This sequence comes from Deltaproteobacteria bacterium, assembly GCA_023474025.1. Classification (GTDB taxonomy): domain Bacteria; phylum Desulfobacterota; class Desulfomonilia; order Desulfomonilales; family Desulfomonilaceae; genus CAJBEZ01. The sequence continues at coordinate 6,044 of JAMCYH010000074.1, read as the reverse complement.
ATCGGTCCAACTGCAACGAGGCGCCCTGATTTCTTCCCGTGGAAACATCTAAAGTTGACCGCGGTTTCGGCACGGTAAGCGTGAAGTATCAGATTTATGAAGTCCTTTTCCTTTTGTGCTAGCTGTTTCTGGCTTTCTTCTTCCCGCAGATTAACATTTACTCCGATGTAGTGTGCACGCTCATATTTACCGAGGTTGAGTATTTCAAAGGCCCTGTAGTCTTTCCCAGTATTCTTTAATTCTCGTTGAACAGCTATCATACGTTTGCGAGTTGTATGTATGGCGAATTTTCCCAAATCAGAGCCTACCCATCTACGCCCTAGCTTTTCAGCCACCGCCATTGTAGTACCTGAGCCGCAGAAAAAATCGGCCACTAAGTCACCTTCGTTGGAAAGCCAGTCAATAATAACTGACAACAATTGTTCATTTTTTTCTGTTGTGTATTGGGTAATCGTACCGCGTGTACGGATATCACCCCAGAGCGTGCTGGCCAACTTGTAGTCTCTGGGAGGCACAAAGTACTGGACAGTATTATTGGGTCCGAGTCTAACGAAGTCTAGATCATTCCCAGCTTCAAGTTGATCCAAGTAGTATTCATCAAGGTATTCGTCTCTGCCGTATTGCTCCAGAAAAATCTCATAGTTGCGTTTTGCCTGTTTCGCCCTTTCATGACTCCAACGCCATTGGCCGCTGTTCGGATGAATCCCAAAAAGTTCATAGCGCATCGTCGGCCGGTTGGTTCCCCGCCAAAAGGTATCCCATTTACCCACAGCTTTGTCTGTGCCAGGCAATGAAAGCTTTCTTACACGGCTATCCTCGCTCTTTGAAAAAAAGAAAAGAACGTCGTGCCCCACAGATAGTCCCCGGATATCTTTAAATTGGGATTGAACATTTTTTATCCCTCGAGGGATGATGATTGTGTTGCGATAATTGACTTTCCCGAAGACATCGTCTGCAACCAGCTTCACGAGCGCAGAAACCTTATCACCCATGTGAACGACAACGAATCCGTCCTCCGCCAGCAAATCCCTCATCAGGACCAGACGTTCGTAAATCATGGCAATGAAAGAATCAGCACCTTTTCCCCATGTATCCCTATAGGCAAGTTCTTCTAACACTCCGGGTTTCTTAGTAAAAGTGTCATCACCAATCTCAATATCCATAGAGAAATCAGCGCCAACATCAAACGGTGGGTCTATATAGATCAGTTTTATCCCGCCATTGTCCTCGACTTCTTTGCGTAGCGGGCCATTTTTCAGTGAAGATAAGATAAGTTTGTTGTCACCCCAGATAAGTTTGTTTGTCCAACCTTTTTGCTGACGTCCGCGCGAGTCGAATAAATTAAATTGAGGGTGTGTGTCTTCGGGTTTTTCGGCCCGTGGTTCATCTACCTGCTCGATGACCTGAAAAGGAAGGACAATGTTGCAGATTTCATTTGTCTTACCGTTCCAGACTAATTCAACCTCACGTTTGTCGTCGAACAAGAGAAAACGGTATTTATCCGGCAGGGGTTTGTCTGCTTCAAGACATTTGATAATTTCTCGTTTTTCATTGTCGGTAAGTTTCATAGTTTGTCCCTAAATAGTTATGGAATTGTGCCTTGAGTGGTATCGGTGAAGGAAACAAGGTCCTCCCGCGTAAAAACCAGTGGTTCCAGTTTGCCACGTTTGGATGCTGACGGCCTAGTGGCTATATCTATGACCGCAATGAAAATGGTCTTGTCATGTATTGATACTCCCACAAAAGGATTTTCCGATAAATCCCCGGAAAAACAAATATCGTGGACGCTGAGGTTAAATATCAATAAGCAGCCAAAAGGTTGATTGTATTCCAAAGTATACGTATAAATCTGGTTAAAACCATTTAGAATAACTCGTTTATCTGCGTCAAACACCTTTACTTCGACCATCAATCTGTTTTCCTCAACTGGTTCAGAAATCATATCTATTTCCCCTGTAGCAGAATGAGGTGCAATATGAAAATCTAAACCCTGGGAAAATAGGAATTCATAAACGTCATAGGCCAGGATCTTCTCGCCTCGATGGGATCTAGATTCTTTCTCTTTCAGATAAGCTTCACGAAGCTGATCGGCTCGAAACCATTCCGCGAGATGTTTATACCTTTCAACTAGATACAGAAGGATATTTTTATCGTCCAACTGTTCGTCGAGAAATTCATATATAGGACGGACAAATATGTTCCAAAAAGCTCTTATTTTTGGATCGTTCTCTTTTCCTGGCCTGAAGTAATCACCTATCAAGAACTCTTTCTGTGAGTTCCAGTAGCGTGGATCATATTCATATTGAACGCATTGCTTAATCAACTGATAAGAAAACTCAAGTTGTTCTCTTTCAGACCTAAACGTTTCGAGATCCCCACGAGGTCTTTCAAGATTGAATAATCTATTAACTCGCTCAACAATATCTGAAGATGTGTTTTCTAACTCAACGAGTAGGCTACAAAATAGACGAGATGAATTTATGAAGTTCCAAAAAACTATTAGTCGGCCATGAAAAACCCGAAAATCATCCTCCGGTAGTTTAAGAAATCGCTTCTGAAGCCTTTGTCTAGCAATTTGAATTATTTCAAAATTCATAGTTTGATCTTGATGCTGGAGTTTTTTTCAAAAGAAGATGAAAGGCTGTCCAGGGAATTCAACACTCTTTTAATGTCCTGAGGACCCTCGCCGTTTTCAACATAAAGTCTCGCTTTACATCCGCGACAAAACACTGAATCCAGCTCGGCTATTTGTCCAAGGGACATTGTGTTTATAAATCCACATTGAGGGCATGGGAAATCTATGGGTGTGTTATTAAATTCCGACATTTTCTAACCTCCTGAAATAATGGGCGTATCCATATCTTGTTATAAACATGCGCAAAACTCATCAATGACAGCACTAGGTTGTTTTACATCGACCCGAGGCCATGGCTACCTAATCAGCCTCTTTCGTTCCATCGAGATTCACGTAAACTGATGATTCCAAAATTTTCTGATGCTCACTTCCGCGCCTTTCTATCGTTTCGACAAATTTTTGTTTTTACCAGTGAATTACGTTTGATATTATAACAAAGCTACTTGGAATAACAGGTTTTTTCGTAATTCATCACTGGTCCTCCAAGCCATTTTGGCAAACGTAATCGGTCTGATTTGCGATACTAATTCAGTTATGCGTCAAACGGGGACACACGTAATAAAATTATTTTTTTCTGAGCAAAAAAATTTTCAAAAGGAAAAAGATTTCTCCCGCGACGGTCGAAATGACACGGAAGGGGTCAGGAGAAAGCGACAAAAGGCGTTGTTGGAATAACGTGATGCTGGTTTAGGTGGTGACGTGCTCGGGCGAGTCCGTTCGTGAAGTTACCGGGGTCAGAATATAGACTTGTCCATACCGTGAAGCGCCTTCCAGATCCCCTTTCCGCAGGGCTTCCCTAGCTTCGTCAAGCCTCTTGGCGTCATCCACGGTAAGATATGGTGACCACCCGTCATCGGTGTAAACAAGTTCAACTTTTACCTCTGCCACATACATCCCATGGTGAACGAGTTTTGTTTCATGTTTTTTTCTCATTCGCGTCTCCTCAAAAAAAGGCATCACATTGGCTGGATCAATTTTCAGGTCTACTATGGCTTTACTCCCCAATTTGGAATATGTAAATTGGCGAATGAAAGTAAGAGTACGTCTAGCGAGGCTGAAAATCAGGACTTTCCGCAATGGACATCAGACCAATACGCACACAGGAAGATTACGAAATAGTCTGTAACAGGATCGAACAGATTTTTCACGCTGAACCCGGCTCCAAAGAAGATGATGAACTCGAGGTCCTTATTACATTAATTGACGCATACGAGGAAGTCCACTTTCCTATTGGGATGCCCCATCCCGTCGAGGCAATAAAGATTTAAATGCAAAATCTGGGCCTGTCTCGTAAAGATCTCATGGAGCATCTCAGGAAAAGTAGTAAGAGGATCTCCGATATTCTCAATTGCAGAAGGGCCTTAACAATTGCTGACATTCGCACGCTAAGCAAAATGTTGCATATACCGGTTGATGTGTTGTTCGAGGATTACCCACTACAAAAAGCCCGATCCAGGGGCCCCCACGCCAAGTTCAATGCTGCCGTGAGTTATTGAACGAAGTTGCTTCGACGAACCTGTCTGCGCAATGTCTTTTGTGAGAATAATGACTTTCCATTGGTAAATGTCTATAAAGAGGACGGATGGGGAATCGCTGGCATCACCGGTTTGATTGGGCAATTTACACTTGCGGACACCATGTCACGCGCCAATTTTACACTCGGCCTCCAGGTGACTGATAAACGCTGAGCATAGCGGTGAAGGTTGGCGGTTCTTTCTTTGAATAAGATAAAGCGACCTGTCAAATTTGATACCACGGATTTCAATCGCTACAAGTGATCCCTGTCTTAGTTCTTCACCTACAGCAAGGACCGACAGGACTGAAACGCCCATGCCGTCTTTTACGCTCTGTTTTACAGCTTCAGTACTACCCAGTTCAGCAACCACATTCAAACGACCGATATTGAGACCATGCTCCTCCATTACCTGTTTGATAAGCATCCTCGTCCCGGAACCAGCTTCACGTAGGACAAATGGTTCTTCAAGCAGTTCATCCGGTTTTATGATACCGCGTTGCGTTGCCCAGCGATGTTCTGGTGAAGTAATTAAAAGGAGTTCATCTGTAATTATTTCATGGAAATCCAGCTTTGGATGACGCCAGCGGGCGCCAATTATCGCGGCTTCCGCCCGTCCATCGGCTACGGCCTCTGCAGCGCCTGTTGTATCCGAAATTTGTAGAACAATCTGACTCTCTGGATGAGCCATCTTGAAAGATCCTATCATTTTAGGGAGGACGTACGTCCCGGGAATTGAACTCGCGGCCAAATTTAACTGCCCCGCAAGTTTATTCCGGAACTGGTCCACAGCTCTAAAGGCTTCATCTCTTGTCTGAATTATACTCTTGGCGTACTGGTAAAAAACTCGCCCCACCGGCGTTGGCAAAACATCCCCTTTAAAACGATCCAAAAGTTTTTGTCCCAGTGTCGTTTCGAGGGACCGGATATGTTCGCTGACAGTAGGTTGCGCCAGGGATAGGGCTTCGCCAGCCCGGGTGAAGCTCTTCAGCTCTACAATCTTGCAGAAAACTTCCATTCGTTTCAGGTCCATGTTTGCTTACTCCCTGAAAATACTTTTCAATTAGTAGTTGATAGCCATGATCAAGTCAATTGTGTCTCGACTGGTGAAAATAATTTCTTTGAGGCCAGCTTGACTGAGCCGATATCAAAAACTTTTACATAGGATCTTCCTATTTTACGCATTGTAAATTATGATATACTGAAGTTGTTTGTTTGGCCTCATCTCGAGGATAATCCCTTGGTGACTCCGATTGGATACTGTAATCGATGCCTTCGCCTAAACTTGCGTGTTGTAATTTTATCCCCAAAATAAACGAATTACGGGAATTCGCTCTGGATTACGGCTTTAATGGGGTAGACTGGACATTCACTCCACAGGATCTTCCATCGTCCGACGCCCAGGAAAAAGAACTCATGGCAGGCCTTAAGTCGTTATGTCCGCTGGAGATCCGATATCATCTTTTTTTTGTGGACAGTGAAATAGGTAGAAGAAATATCGGCCTTGCTGATTATGAAAAGCGGCTATTTTTTAGGGCCTGCAGAATTATTTCCCGACTCAGGGGAAAACATGTGACCGTTCATGTTGGCTTGGATCGGAAACAGTCAGCCGGTGAAATTTCATGGCAAAAAACAATCAGCGGATTAAAGGACCTTACAGATTTTGCAAGAATTGTTGGTATCCGTGTTTGCCTGGAAAACCTGCCTTGGGGATGGACGAGCAGACCGGACCTTTTTGAAAAAATCATTAGAAAATCATCCTGCTGGGGGACACTTGACATCGGTCATGCGAGAGCAAGTCAATCGGTCATTTCCGGGGTCTACGATTTCGAAGACTTTGCATACCCTAACGTCCAAAGAATCCTTAACGCCCACATTTACGACAGGGAAAACAAA
>JAMCYH010000023.1 GCA_023474025.1 Deltaproteobacteria bacterium | reverse complement strand
ATCACCTTGGGTGGATTGATCTACCTTGGCTGGGTGGGCGCATATATGGTTGACTTGCGTTCATTACCGGACGGCGGCTGGTGGGTCATGTTCATCTTCCCGGTCGTCTGGCTGGCGGATTCGGGCGCTTACAGCATCGGAGCACGATATGGCACGCATAAAATGTTCCCGCGCCTCAGCCCCAATAAATCCTGGGAAGGGTATTGGGCCGGTGTTTTGATGGGTACGTTATATGGTGGCTTCTTCGCCTTCATGTATACTAAATTCGGTCCATTGCATGTCGACATTTGGCAGGGCGTCTTGATTGGTTTTGTGCTTAGCACGATCACCACGCTGGGAGATCTCGGCGAAAGCCTGTTCAAGCGCGAAGCTGTGATAAAAGATTCGGGCAACCTGTTCCCCGGTCATGGTGGTGCGTTTGATCGCATCGACTCGCTCATTTGGGCTGCCGTCATTGGCGTATATATGATTCGTTTTTTCTTCTTATAAATCTGGAGGACTCATGGAACATAATCATACTAGCGAGCCTACTCGCAATCTTGCACTTGAACTGGCGCGTGTTACCGAAGCCGCCGCTCTTTCTGCTGGACGTTTCATGGGGCGCGGCGACAAGGAAGCCGCAGATGCCGCGGCGGTCAACGCCATGCGCCTCGTCATGCAGTCCGTGGATATGAACGGCATCATCGTCATCGGCGAGGGGGAAAAGGATAAAGCCCCGATGTTATACAATGGGGAAGTGGTGGGCAACGGCTCTTCCCCCGACGTGGATGTGGCGGTGGACCCAATCGACGGGACTCGCCCTTTGGCTTTTGGTCGCACCAACTCGCTCTCGACGGTCGCCATTGCTCCGCGCGGGACGATGTTTAACCCCGGACCTTTCGTTTACATGAACAAACTGGCGGTTGGCCCTGAAGCCAAAGGCAAGATCAACATCGAGATGTCCATCACCGAGAATCTCAAAGCGATTGCAAAAGCCAAAGGGAAGGCTGTCGAAGATTTGACAACCATCATCCTCGACCGCCCGCGCCACGATAACATGATCGCCGAGATTCGCAAAGCCGGTGCGCGTATTCGCATCATCCCCGATGGTGATGTGGCCGCGGCGCTGATGACATCCATGCCCGATACCGGTGTGGACGTATTGGTTGGCATCGGCGGCACGCCTGAAGGCGTGTTGGTGGCTTGCGCCTTGCGCGCCATGGGTGGCGAAATCCAGGGCAAGCTCTATGCACGTGACGAAGGTGAACTGCGGCGTGGACGCGAAGCCGGATACGATTTTGAGAAAGTTCTGACGATGGACGATCTTGTCTCGTCAGAGGACGTGTTCTTCTCAGCTACCGGTATTACGGACGGCGAGTTGCTCAAAGGTGTGCGTTACTTCGGTGATGGAGCCAGGACAGATTCGCTTGTTGTGCGCGGCCTGACAGGCACCGTCCGCCAGATCACGGCTACACATCGCATCGATAAACTACACCACCTCGGCTCGATCCATTATTAAGTTTTATGTGTCAAGGTGAGGGAGATTTTTCCAACATCGTGTTTATTGAATAAACAATCTCCTTGTTATTCATCATGAACTCTCACGAATAGCACGAGGATGTTTTTATTTGTGCTTTTCACGATAATTATCAGTTTGCAATTTCACGCTTGACACAACCCCACCTTATACGTATAATCCCCGTCGCCTTCCTCGATAGCTCAATTGGCAGAGCGAGCGGCTGTTAACCGCTAGGTTCCTGGTTCGAGTCCAGGTCGAGGAGCTTTTGACATAAAATTTCCGCACTTACTCAATGTGTGAGGGCGGAAATTTTCGTTTATACTCATAAATAGCCGATAGGAGTTAGAAATGGATCAATATGATTATGCCCAAGTCAAAACCTATTTAAGGGGCGGTGTTTATTTTTGGTGCACTGACACAAAACAAATCAACAAATTAATGGCTCAAATAAAAGAAATAATCCCATCTGCATATTTTGATTTAAAGTCAAAATTGCCAATAGGTGAAGCATACTCATTCGAAATAAAGGGATTGGGGGGCAAAGATTGGGACGTCAAATGGTGGATTATTAAGCTGATGTGTCAAGATTCATGGGAACCCATCGGTGTCGAAGCGGTGCCAGGCCGAACAGATTACGACATTCATCAATTCAAGCGCAAAACAATCTCATAATATTCTCTTGGATTTCTCCCTCCAATCCAGAAACTCCTTAAACAATTCCATGTCTTTATTCTTGTCTGGGCTCTTCTTGTTTTTTCCTAATGTGTTGATTCTCTTTTGAACTTCGCCATCATTCAAATTTGAGTAAAACTCATCGGTAATCTTAATGCTGGCGTGCAGGACGTTCATACTAACCGCCTTGTAATCTTCATAATTTTTTGAATATGCTAAGCCATAATGAATATGCCCATGCCTGAACTTATGGGGAGAGTGGTAAGGCAGGTTGGCATTGAGTAAAAATTCTTTGATATTCCTTCCTGCTAAAATTGCCCGATGCTCACCTACTGACTTTACATGCAAATCAATTTGTCCAGTGTCGGGCGATAGGGGAGCAAACCAGAAACCTTTAGGTTATACAACAGACTTCCACACACATCTTTGATGAGTTTCCACGCGTTGGCCGTGAAAACTAGTCAAGTGATTTCTGGGCTCCCGGATATTTTGTACTTGCAGGCATGCATCCTTATCCAGCCGAAATGATCAAGGGCTTTATTAAACAAATCCGTCAACAGCAAGGGCTTCCGTTTGATTGAGGGCGTTTGTTGGATACTCTGCTCAGAGAACCAAACCGGAAAGGCCATCATCCATATCTTTTCTCTCCCGTCTTATAGATTTGCTGATCAAATAACCGGAGAATCAAGATATTTGAAAATTTATCCCTGACAGCAGCTACTGCCGCATCCTTCTTTCCAGATTTCCTTGCGCCAAAGGATTATTGATACTATACTAACGTTCGAGATTCGTATATGGCAGATATTACACTTGGCAGAATCGGTGAACTATTACGTGGCATGTTTGAATTGCTGTGGACAAAGCCAGGGGGCATGTCCGTAGAAGTTATCCTGTCAGTCTTACCAGAAATAACACAGCTTACTGAATACAAAAAAGGTTATTCCCTCTCGACAAATATGCCGAGATACGAGCGAATCATTCGACTCGCTACGGTGCCTCTCGTTAAAGCAAGCTGGCTCTTCAAAAACGACAAGGGACGTTGGTATCTCACCGAGGAAGGACGGCGGGCAGGCAGAAAGTACGCCAATGCGCAGGAGTTGTATAAAGAAGGCCTGATACTCCTTGAGGAACGAAGACAAAATGCTTCTTTATACAACATAGTAGCTGAGGGGGCAGCAGAAGAAGCCTGCGTGCAAATTCAAAAATTCCTGCGAGTCACAAAACGCGCTGAGTTTCTAAGACTAATCGTGGATCTTCTATTAGCCATGGGATATCATATAAGTTGGGTGGCGCCTCCCGAAAAAGATCACGGGCAAATTGATATTGTTACCCAGGTAGATCACACTAGAAATCAGAGGGGCGCGTATTTAAGCATACCGGCCAACCCGTTACTATTGAAGGTTTGAAGACTTATTTGTCAATTTTGGGTCCAAATGATTATGGGCTATACGTATCTACCGGCGGGTTTACAAATGATGTTTTGGAGGAATCCGTCAGACACTTTCCCAAAAACCACACTTTGGGATTAGGAGAAATTCTTTGATTTATGGACTGTAAATTACGAGAAATTGAGCAGGGAAGCCCATACCCGTTTCTCCCTCAAGGCAGTATACTTCGTATATGAACTTGAGTGACATTGAGTAATTCTAAATTAGTTGCCAGAAGTTTCTCTCAGTTGCTAAATCGTCTATTCGAATCGAGGGTCGATTATGACACTTCCAGATAGGCATCCTTTTGCGGAAAATATAAGTGTTCTGTTTGAAGAACTCAAACTTGCAATTCAATGGAATAGGCCAAGCATTTTACTGGCAATTTGCAGATCGAATTCCAGCCAGATGAAAGCAGAAAATGATCTGAAGAATAAGCTGCAACAACTCGGTATTCGTGTCATTAAAATAGAAGTCAGCGGCCATTCGCCTTTTGTTTTCCAACAAATCTTAAACTTGAGAGGCAGGGATAAAATTGTTTTTTTCATTTCAAATATTGATTGGGGTGGAGGACCGGATGGAAAAGACACATACAGGAACTTAAACATGAACCGGGAAATCCTGGTGGAAAATCAGGTCAAGGCTGTTTTCTGGTTGACCAGAACCGAAGCGCTGAATCTCCCGAATTACGCGCCTGATTTTTGGGCATTCCGTCACCAGGTAGTTGAATTTGCCGCGTCGCGTGGGGGCGAGAGAACCAAGCTACCTGTCGGACTATTGATCTGGCATGGACAGAACATTAATGATGCGCCGGAAAAAGTGAAGGAGAGAATCGAGACTTATGAGAGATTCATGATAGAGCTGCCAAATAGCCACGAGTCACTATCGTCGCGCATAGAACTCCTTTATACAATCGGATATCTTTATTGGATTTTGGGAGACACCACGAAAGCATTAGAGTTATTGCAGTCTGGGATCGATCTTGTCCATCGCCCTGAATTGTCTATCATTCGGACATGGTTGATGAACGGGATAGCGATCCTTTACTACGAAAAAGGGGAATACAAAAGAGCAGATGGGATTTACAGAGATCTGATTGCCAAATACCCGGGCGACAGCATCCTGAGAATAAATTCTAGTATTACACTCTGTGTGCTTGGAAAAAATTTCGACGCGATTTCCGAAAGCAAAAAGGCTGTCAAACTTAATGCAACCGAGGCGAGAATTTGGAATCGCCAGGGATGTATCTATATGTCGGCAGGAAAGCTGGATGAGGCGGTCCCAATTCTCAAAAGGGCGATAGAACTCGCACCGACCTCTTCTGTTTTTTACGAATCATTAGCAATCTGTTATTACATGCTTGGTCTGATGGATGAATCTGCCAACCAAATCAGGATTGCTTACAATTATGCAGGAGATCAACATTTTTTCACTGAGCTCTACGAGGAGACTATTCATGGAAGGCCTGAAAAATCATTAGGCTTATTAAGAGCTGCTTTAACTTCGGGAAAAATTTCCAAGGCAGATATCAGACGGAATTTCAATGTGCAGATCATATTCGGCGGCTCACTTTTCGATGGCTCATCCCACTGATTTTTAATGATTCTGGAGCTCAGAGAATAGCTAACATAATGATAAGAGAGACTTTTGAAGCCATTTCCCGGGAGATATATGATTCAAAGATCAGTAAGTAAAGCTCCATTGATTCAATCGATGCAAAAAAACGATGAATTATAAGGTTATCCTCCTCTTAATAAATATCAGCATAGCCTTGGTTATGGCTTTCATCGCACACCGAAAGTCTAAAGTGCCAGGTGCATTCAGTATGACGGTCCTCTCTTGGTCGCTGATCATCTGGTCATATTCATACCTTTTACATGTTATTCGACCAGACCTTGCTCTAGATAAGTTATGGATAGCCATCCTGTTCTCCGGCATGACCTGTGCGGCATCAGCACAATTAACGTTCTCGCTTTCATATACAAATCATCCAGGTTGGCTTAGCCGTTTCGCGATCATCCTGCTCGCGGTCATGCCATTAATCACTCAGCTATTATTTTGGGTAAAACCTTGGAGCGCCATCTTCTTTCAAAATCAAAATGCGCTGGAATCCCTGGATTTTTTTGGAAGTGCGTGGGGGAGAATTACAACTTTTTATCTATTTAACCTAACCGGCGCAAGTGTCTTGTTGCTACTTGATACATACATCCGAAAACCGCGCCCACTCTTTATTCGCTCATGGCCCATCCTGGCTGGGTCAATGGCCCCTTTACTTGTCCAGATGCTTAATATAGTAGGATTAAACCCACTCCATCAAAATGTGACTTCGCTCTTGGCATTTACTCTTACCGGCCTTGGGTTTTCATACGCTCTCCTTAATCAGAGGCTGATTGATGCTGTCCCGGTTACACGCGATGCCGTTGTGAACGGGATAAGTGATGGCTGGATTATATTGAATACACAAGACATCGTTGTCGATATTAATCCGGCTGCCGAACGCATCGTCGGTCTCACGCGCGATAAAGTCTATGGTCGCCCCGTCAACTCAATCTTGAGCGATCTGCCCAGCCTGGGACAATCGTTAATAGGCAGCCAGGAATTGGAAATGAAGAGGAGTTTAAAATCGGAACAGGGCTGGCGGTATATGAATATTCGTGTATTTCCCATAAAAAAACACAATGCTCGGATTTCCGGCCATTTGATTATATGGCGAGATATCACAGAACGAAAACTCGCAGATGATGCCCGCCAAACCGCACGCAATGAAATGTTCGTTCTCTTGAATGCAATTTCAAGTGCGGCCAACAACGCCATCGATATAAATCATTTTCTTGAAGAGTTTAGTTACCAGATTATTTATCCATTCCGAAGTCAAATTGTTGCAATCTTTTTGATGGGGGAAGGAAGCAAAGATGGCACCGATCCAAGGTTATCCCTTGCATATCACCTTGGACTGACAGCTGGAGCGATCAATGAGTTGACTTATATGCCAATGGAGATTCCTCTGGCAAAATGGATATTTAAGAAACGCGAACCTTTGCTGATCGATAACATTCAAGAAGACTCGCGCCTCCCACCTGCCCTGCAAGGAATAGGACTCTCTTGTCTCCTTGCATTCCCTCTTGTTACTCAATCAAATGGTGATAGCAAATTTCTAGGCATTTTATGCCTGGCCAGGAAAGATGGCCCTGTTTTTGGTCCAGATGAGATTGTTCGTTTGACTATGATTTCGGATCACTTCTCGTCATTGATAGATAGTGACCAGCGCCGTAAACTGGCTATCGCCCTTTCAGAACGCCAAAATTTGTTGCGCGATCTTCACGACTCTGTTAGCCAAAAGCTATATGGCTTGGTTACTTTGACCGAAGCAGCCCAGGCTGCTATGGAAGCCGGATCTTCGGTCGATCCAACACAAGTGCTGGTAAAAATTGGAGAAAATGCCAGGCAAGCGGTTAAGGAAATGCGACTGTTCTTATTCCAAATGCAACCTCTCGAGATAGAAAAAGATGGATTTATTTCAGCCTTACATCATCGTCTTGCAGCAGTTGAAGGCAGGGCTGATATCAAGGCTAGATTTTTGGCGGATGAAAACATTAATTTATCCAAACAGAAGGAAGTCGCTCTGTATTTCATCGCACAAGAAGCTCTCAACAACGTTTTACGGCACGCTCATGCCAAATCTGTCACTGTTACCCTGAATCAAGGAACGCGCTATGTTACTCTAAGAATATTGGATGATGGACGAGGCTTCGATTATCAGAATATAGATCGAGGCGGGATGGGGTTAATTAATATGAAAGAACGGGCGTTACAAGCCGGTGGAAAATTTAGAGTAATATCCCAGCCCGGTGAAGGAACAAGAATTATAGTCAGGGTTGACCGAGATAATGCTGTAAAATCGATGAAACGGAGATCATAATTAATTATGAAGAAGATTCGTGCATTGGTTGTAGACGACGAGAGCGTGGTTCGAGAAGGAATCGCAACCATCCTTTCCCTCCAATCCGATATGGAGGTTGTCGGAGAGGCATACAACGGTATACAGGCATTAGAATTAGCAGCGAAAACCAAGCCGGATGTAATTCTCCTGGATCTGGTCATGCCCAAACTGGATGGGCTAGAAACCATTCCCAAGCTAAAAGAGATGTTACCTGAGAGCCGAATCCTGGTAGTTACCAGTTTTCCAGAAAGCAATCGGGTTTATCTAGCTATTAAAGCTGGGGCGATAGGATTCTTACTTAAGGATTCGACGCGCGTACAATTACTTCAAGCCATTCGCGATGTGGCGAACGGGCAGGCTTCTATTCCAGCCGGTATTGCTATAAAAGTCATTCATGAAATAGATCATCCTTCCCAGATCTTGTATACAGCCGATCCACTCACGCCTCGAGAATTGGAGACCTTACGATTAATTGCCAAGGGTCTAAGCAATCAGGAAATTGCAGATGAACTTTTCGTTCACGAGCGAACTGTGGCTAAATATGTCAGCAGCGTCCTCGAGAAACTCCAACTTGCAAATCGGACTCAGGCAGCTTTATACGCTATTCGCGAGGGACTGACCTAAGGCGGAGATAAACTAACAAAAACAAACAGCTGATACACTAAATCCCCGCCTGTGATTATCAATACAGGCGGGGATTTGGTTTTAATTACATCAAACCCGTTCCATACAAAAAAACATAAATCAGCGATTTCTTTGACCGTGACAATCATCAGAATACGGCGTTGTTTAAGCCGTATCATATATGGTCATTTTTGACCATTGTGGGACATGATTTTACTGGTCATAAGGTTATGGTAATTAGCCTCTTATTGGGATTTCCTTTGAATGGACGACTCCCTATAATATTGATAAACGGTACCAAAACATAATACCTTTTCTGGGAGTACAAAATTGTTCCTTGGAAAATACGCCTCCATGTTAGATTCCAATAACCGCCTGTCAGTCCCGTCTGCATTTAGCGACAAAGTTTTGGATGGCGTCTATATGACTCAAGGATTCGATCGCAACTTGCTTGTGCTCACAACTGACGCTTTTGAGGAAATCTATCGACGAGTAAAATCGCTGAATATTGCAGACCCGCTCGCCCGATTGTTGCTCCGCATGATTTTAAGTACAGCAGATAGGGTAGAAACAGATAAAGATGGCTTCATTACTATCCCTGTTGAATTGATACAGTTTGCGAACCTTGACAAGGAAGTTCTTTTTATAGGCCAAGGCGATTATTTTGAACTTTGGTCCCCTGGTCTATGGCGTAAACAAGAAGCTCAACTAAATGACGCTGATACAAACGCGACCCGGTTTTCAACCTTGACAATTGCAACACGGTAGCAACACTGTTTACAAAGATTAACAGGCTTCCATCGTATAAGGTTCAAATTCGAAGGCATTGACTGAGGCAGGTCGTCAACATGAAAAAGATTCGGATTCTTGTTGTAGAAGATCAGACCGTAGTTCGAGAAGGTATAGTGGCCATTTTGTCATTCGCATCAGACATGGAAGTAGTGGGTGAAACAGAGAACGGTATCCAGGCCGTTGAAGTAGCTTGCAAGACAAAACCAGACGTAATACTCCTGGATATGGTTATGCCCTTTCAGGATGGCCTGGCAACCATTCCTAAGCTGAAATTTGTTTTGCCATATGCGCGAATTTTGGTTCTAACAAGTTTTGCAGAAAGCGACCGGGTCTATCAGGCAATCAAGGCAGGCGCTCTTGGATATATGTTAAAGGACACGACGCGTCTGCAGCTTCTACAATCCATCCGCGATGTAGCTCGTAATCAGGCTTCGATTCATCCATCAATTGCCCTGAAAGTGATCCATGAATTTGATCGGTCATCGGAGAGGGGGCTAGCCAATGAAACGCTAACCCGACGAGAGTTAGAGTCCCTGCGCTTAATCGCGCGCGGTCTCAGTAATCAGGAAATCGCCGATGCTCTGGTGGTCCACGAGCGTACGATTGCCAAATATGTTAGTAGCATCCTCAATAAGCTCCACGTTGTAAACCGGACCCAGGCCGCATTGTATGCAATCCGAACAGGCATCGCTTCTACAGGCACAGATCAAGTGGTGGCTCATTAATGATGTCTAATAGAAATCTCAAAGGAAACTATGAATAACCTTGACTACATCAGAGCAAATGATTTTGACCGGGCCTGGCTGAATTTTGAATTGGACCTGCCTTTAAAACCCGATAAAAACGGGAAACCGAATCCTTTCTATATTGATAGACCAGGTAATCCGATTGCTGAACTCATGGACGGGCTGTTGGCCCCTTTTTATCGCCCTCCAAAATTCTTCTTCTCCGGGCACCGTGGTTGTGGCAAGTCTACTGAATTACTGCACTTGTTAAGCAATACTGAAATTCAAAAGAAATACTGGCCGATTAATTTCAGCATCCGTGAGGAGGCGGACATAATCGACCTTGATTTTCGAGACGTCCTGCTCTCGATTGGCGGGCGTCTGTTTCGTGAATACAGACGAACAGGTGGAGAACTTCCCGACCAATTGTTAAAAGAACTTCATAGCTGGAAGGGAAAGGTCGAGAAGGAGATAATCACGATCCCGCAAGGCCGTTCCAGTGCTGAAATGGGCGCGTCCATTGATGCTTTTTTTATTACCGCAGCATTGAAGACCAAGCTCGAGCCTTCCACGCGCGTTGTACTTAGACAAGTGATTGAAAGCGATATTACTGGGTTGATTGCCATCATCAATCACATCGCAACGACAATTTATACCAGAGAGCATCGTATCCCCTTGCTGCTCATCGACGATATGGACAAACCGGATTTGGAGAAGGCCCGGGCTATTTTTCATGATCGAAGAGAAATCATCATGCAACCCAATTGCGCGATTGTTTATACGGTATCAAGCGCCCTGTTCTACAGCAAAGAGTTCGATTCAATCCGCGATCAGGCGCTCTTTCTTCCCAACATTAACCTGCATCCGCCAATGAATCCAAGCGTCCATAACGACGAAGGCTTCAACACGATGCGACAATTTGTCTACGTGAGAATGACGCCTGACTTGATTGAGGATGCCGCATTGGAGCAAGGAATTACTTATAGTGGAGGAGTATTCCGCGAATTAGCTCGCATCATTCGTACCGCCATTGGGCGCGCCAGAAGAAGAAACGCCCGAAGAATAGATGGCACGGATATTGAGTGGGCCGCAACCGAAATAAGAAATGAATACAGGCGCATCCTGGATAAGGAAGATATCAAACTGCTAAAAAAGGTGGCCGAAAATAATCGCCTCGAACATAGTGATCAACTTCGATCGCTCATGCAACTGCTTGCTCTCCTGGAATACAGAGACGTTGAAAATTGGTGTGATGTTCATCCGGTATTAAGGAAATTATTGAATGACTAAGCAAAGCCTCGCGATAGCATGGGAACTCGAACCTTTCGACGAACGAGTAGAAATCCTCGCCAAAGAGTTGGAACTGGCAACCAAATGGCAGCGGCCTTGTATACTGCTTGTTGTCTACAGTTCCGAATACGTCCGCGCGGATGCCGAAAATGCCCTCGAAAACTATTTGATTGATCTCGGCCAAAAATCCGCCTCTCTTAGGATCAAAAACCGGAATGCCAGTGAGATTATTCCTTTTTTACGGGAGATCGAGAACCCGGCCGACACAGTATATTTTTTGGATGGATTGGGTTGGGAGAACACTGACGAATCCAGCGTAGATACTGCTCTCAATTTGC
Source organism: Deltaproteobacteria bacterium (assembly GCA_023474025.1). Lineage (GTDB taxonomy): Bacteria > Desulfobacterota > Desulfomonilia > Desulfomonilales > Desulfomonilaceae > CAJBEZ01. The sequence goes on along the minus strand of JAMCYH010000023.1, from coordinate 7,630 downwards.
AGTGTGAATTTTTCACTGAAAGGAACATCCGCGTCATCTTCTGGCTCACTCAAAACGAAATTATTAACCTGGCTCACCGCGCTCCAGATTTTTGGTTTTATCGCGATCGTGTCGTTGAATTTTCCGAATCCCCAAAAGCTGAGCAAGTCCTTCAAGGCATGCTGGAATCAGCCTGGCATGGAATTGGAGAGTATACGGATCAATTCGAGGACACGGACGCCAAAATATGCCTGCGGGAGGCTATGTTGACAGAGCTCCCTTCGGAAGATGAGGCAAGTTCTACACGTGCCCATTTATTATTGAGCTTGGGTGTCCTGAACTGGCGGAAAGGGGACTACGAGGAGGCCGACAAGCAATTAAGAGATGCGTTGAATATCTCCGCAAAATTGCAGGATAACTGGTTTGAAGCTCAATGCTTTAATGCCGTGGCATTGGTCAAGACAAGCATGGATCGAATTGGTGATGCGATCGACGCATATAAACAGGCGATTCGTCTGGCTCCTAGGCAGATCTTTGCCTGGAATAATCTTGGTAACCTTTGCTCAAAAATCGGCCGCGATGATGAGGCGATCATCGCCTTTCTGAAAGCGCTGGACTGCAATCCTAGGGACCCTATCGCCTGGAACGGATTGGGCAATGTTTATCATAAGAAGTCCTATATCGATGATGCGATTGCAGCATTTCGGAAGTCAATTCATTTTATGCCAACTTTTTCTCATCCTTGGAATGGACTGGGAGATGTTTACGCCAGTTCTAGCCGTCTTAATGAAGCTGTTGAGGCTTATAGGAAGGCAATTGAACTCAATGGACTTTATGTTACGCCTTGGCTAAGATTGGGTGCCTTATTCACAAGGCAAGGACAATATCGTGAATCTATCAAAGCCTACGTAGGAGCTTTAAAGCTGGACCCCAGAAACACCGCGATCTGGAATGACCTGGGAATGGTCCATCTTAAGAGCGAATCATACGATGAGGCCATGGATGCATTCTCGAAAGCCATTGAAATAGATCACGGAAACGGCCCGGCTTATAGCAATCTAGCCCTCGCTTCCTTTCAACAAGGAAAATATGAAAAAGCGGTGACCTTATATCTCAAAAGTATCGAGTTCATGAAAGATAACAAAGACAAAGCCATTTCGTGGAATCGTCTGGCTGATATCTATCGACTGCTTAATGACTATAACAATGCAATCGCAGCTTATCAAACAGCCGACATGCTTGAGCGGGGGACATTAACCGAGAGAATCGTTGAGGAGCCGAAGGATTTCGAAGTGATATCGTCCGCGCAGAAAGCGGCTCCTATAATCGTGGCTGAAATTAACGAACAGGCACAGGATCTGGCTAGCCTCCAAGAGAAAATCAGATCGAGTTTTGAATCAAACAGCAAACCCAATGGGGAAATTCCTGGGCAGGAAGTAACAGAGGCACCCTTTTGGATTCTCAATCCACAGGCGGATAATCAGGTCGGGATTTCATTCAAGCCCGATCGGGAAGTACAGACATCAAATGAGGCTGATCCTCAGGCTCAACCCATCAACACAGAGTCCCGAGAAAATAAAGGAGACGTTATGATAAAACCTATATCCTCCGTCTTGCAGCAAAGCATCAAAAAGGCGATCTCATATCTTCTTGCAGATGATGAATTGGAGGAGATCAAATCCAACAACATGAATGCAATTGAATGGAACGAAAAGGGAAACATTTATTTCAAACAGGCTGCATTTAATGATGCCATTACCGCTTACAACAAAGCCATTCAACTCGACCATACATTTGGTTGGCCGTACAGCAACCTAGCACTGACCTATCTTTCACAGGGCCAATACGAGGAAGCGATCTTACTTTATCAAAAGAGCATATCTTTGTTGATCCTGGCTGAAGAAAAAGCGGTTTCCTGGAATGGCCTCGGAAATGCCTATCGATGCATCGGCGACTACCCAAACGCGGTTGCAGCCTATCAAAAGGCCACCGAAATGGATCCGGAGACTGCCGGGATGCGAGACGGAGTGGACATTTCCGCGATGGGTCAACAACCCAGGAACGCTCAAGCCTGGAACGATCTTGGAGAGCTCTCTTTCAAGACGGGAGCATACGACGAAGCGATTAATGCTTTCAACAAGGCCATCGAATTGGAACCCGACAATGGCTGGCCGTACAGTAATTTGGCCCGCGCCCTTGCGGCCAGGGGCCAATATACGCAGGCCATTCCTTTCTACAACAAAAGCATCGGCCTGCTCCGGGAAAACAAAGACAAGGCTGTGGCCTTGAATCGCCTGGGCAATGCCTACCGCAAGCTTAATGATTACGACAGTGCAATCAAAGCGTACCAACACGCTGTGACGTTGGCGGATGAAGGTGTGAGTTTACTGACGCGCGCACGATTTAGCCTGCTAAGCAACTGCTACACAGATCAATAGAACAGGATATTTATTAGAAAGGATTTGGATGCAGAAATGAGCAACTATGATTTTTGGGAAGATCTCGGAAAGATCTTCAATGCGGTCGTAGCCTATCAAGAGAAATCCATGGAGTTCGATAAACGCTTCATTCATCCATGGATTCAATTAGGCAATGTGTTTGATAGGCAGGATCACAGCACAGAAGCCATTTATGCGTACCAGAAAGCTATTGAGCTTGACCCCAATGACGCTCAAAATTGGTACGAACTTGGCAATGCTTATTTTCGGAACGAAGCCTACGAGGAAGCAGCCGATGCGTACAACAAGGCCATTGGGCTAGAAGCCGACTCAGGATGGGCTTACAACAATCTGGGGTTTACCCTGGTGAAGCAAGGCAAGCACATGGAAGCGATTTCCCTTTTTCAGAGGAGCATTGACCTGCTGGAGGATGATAAGGACAAAGCTGTTGCGTGGAATCGGCTCGGAAATGTATATCGCAAACTGAATGAGTACGAAAGCGCGCTGGCTGCATTCCAGAAGGCCGACGAACTCGATGAACAGAACGCGGGGTTCCGCGATCAACTCGATGATGTGCCGGATGGTCCTCTGGTTGAATCGAACCATGGTGTTAATTCCAGCGAAACAACAGATACGATAACCAGTCCCAGCCAGCCAGGCCTATCGGTCAGCCAGATGAAAGCCGCCTCAGTTTCAGCGCAGGGAACTGATCAAGCGCCAGTAGAGGCTAGCGCCTTATCTGCCGCTGTCAGGTCGCAACATGCGACTTCAGATCCCGCACAACCGGGTAGCGACGACGAATCTCAATTCGCAGTTCCAGCGGTGGGCTCCCCCGATGAGCAGAGGCCACTTGAAGAGGTTGACGAACCGGCCGTCACGATCATTCCTCAGAACATAGTTGAGACTTACACCGATGCCGAAATTGGTGTAGAAGCAGATATTGAAAATGGGGTTGAGCCGCCTGCAACAGAGTCCAAGATGCGTGAAGGGGCAGAACAACCCACCAGCCAGGAAGTCGAAAGAGTGGAAGAAACCATGGACACCTCTGCCCAGGTAATGGGCGATGGTGTGTCGCCGGTACATGCCGCCTACGAAGAATTCTTGAAAGATAACGGTAATGATCTTCCCAGCTGGGTTTCCGAAGCAATGGAAGTGGATGTTGAGAATCAAAGTTATGGTGCGTCACAAGAACCGGTAACAAAAATTGACCCCTCCGGAGAAATTCAGATCGAAGTCGATAACAAAGACGCGCGGGTCTGGAACGAGATGGGAAATGTCTATTTCAATAAAGACGCTTTCGACGATGCCATCACTGCATATCGTAAGGCAATTGAATTGGATCGTCAATTCGCCTGGCCGTATAGCAACCTGGCGCTAACTTATGTGCAAAAAGGACGCTTCGTGGAAGCTATCGTTCTCTATCGGCGCAGCATCGATCTCTTCTCCAGTGAAAAGGACAAAGCCGTTTCGTGGAATCGCCTGGGCAATGTGTACCGCCGTATGAATGATTTTGACAATGCCATATCGGCTTATCAACATGCAGATGATTTGGATCCAGACAATAGTTCCCTGTCCATGCAGTCTTACTTTAACCTGCTGGGCAATTACTCCATGGAATCAAATCCCATTTATGTTGGGTAGGAAGGAGAGGACGCCATGAGCGAACATGAACTTTGGAATGAGCTGGGCAACCTGTATTTTATGTCTGGCGCATACGATCAAGCCACCCATGCTTATCGCAAATCCATTCAAATCAAGAGTGGCTTTGGAAGACCGTACAGTAACCTGGCTCTGACCCATGCGCAGCAGCATAAATACGAAGAAGCGATCCATTTGTTTCGAAAAGGGATTGAGTTGCTGGATAATGATAAAGAGAAGGCTATCTCTTGGGTAAGATTGGGAAACGTTTTCAGGCACTTGAAGAATTATCGAGAAGCTGTATTGGCCTATCAGCATGCTGATGAACTGGACCCGGAAAGCAGTGAGAACCGGGACGAGCCGGGCCAGGGTCTGTACACGCCCTCCGATCCACATCTCCTCGAACACGATTCCATCGAAGAAAGCCCAGACGCAGGGACCAGTCAACGGCAGGCGGAGACAACCGAATTGTTTCCGGATGAATTGGCGGGGACTTTCGTCCGAGAGCATGAATTAGATTTCCAAATCCCCGTCACCTTGAATCAATCGGAGCAGGCTGTCGAGGAGATGCCAGAGGCATCTGTGGCCGACAGTTGGTCAGACGCGAATTTCGAAGAAGATTCGGATTCATTTGCGTTGACTGGACCCGACTCTGAACATTGGATTCCTGATTCGGATCAGGATGGTTGGCAAGACTGGTCCACAAGGATCTCTGCTCCGGAACCAGTCATTGAAAATATCGTCGACGAATCTTGCGAGGATACACGGCAAACTGTCCCAGTATCTGATCTGGAGCTGAAAACCTATTATCAAGAAACCGAGCGATCCAGCTCCGTACATTCCGTTGCACTCGAGAATGAAAACCTAAGAGTATCAGGTCGTGCCGAGAAAATTTCCCTGCAGACAGAAGTGGATGTCGATGAGTTGCCATCGAACTCATTCGCCATATTAGACGACGAGAAATACCAACACTTCCCGAACCTCGTTGACACTGATGCGGATCATGTGGATGTTTCACCTCTCACTGGGCTGGATCATGGAGATATAAAAAAAATTGAGGATGAGATCGAAACGTGGAAACAGGTTGTTCAACTAAATCCGCACAACGGTTTTGCATGGAACACCATGGGAAACTTGTATAAATCAGTCAACAGGTTTAAGGATGCTGCACTTGCATACCAGCAGGCAATATCCACCAACGACGGAAAAGCATCCTATTATCATAATTTGGGACTTGCCTATGCCGCGGAGGGTCGCTATGAGGATGCTGTCAGCGCTCTCCAGAAGGTGATTGAACTGGATCCCGGCCACAGCCTTGCCCACGCGGCGCTGGGTGGATATTATCGAAAAATGGGATTGGATGAACTCGCGCAAAAACACATAGGTAAAGCCATGAAAAGTATCTTTGACAGCGAAAATGAATACAACCGTGCATGTCTCGAAGCCATTTGCGGCAATGCAGACCAGGCGATCGACCTGCTTCGAATCGCCCTGGAAAAAAAGCAGACATATATAGATTGGATGTTACGCGACCCTGATCTTGATTTTATTCGACAAGACGCGCGCTTCAAACAGCTGATTTCCGATTTCGCAAGATAGTTTGGTTTGGATCGCAGAGCGGACAACAAACCGTTTGTTGTCCGCTCCCGTATTTCTAATGTCCGCGGAGTCCCCGGAAGAACGAAATAATCTGGTTGATGATCTTCGTAATGGAAGGTGAAGAAGCAGGATTTCCTGCGGCGGCTGGCGGGGTGGGTGAAGGACCCGGAACGAGGGTGAAAGTTGGCACTGGTATATAGGTCGAGTCGTTGGCAGAGGTGATGAATATATGGCAGTAACAGTACTGGTGGTTGTGGGTGTTGGAAACGCGAAGTCGCTCATGTGCGGTTCCGCCCAAAGGGCCCGATCGTCAACCGGGGAGCCAAGAACTGAAACACGCAGTACAGAATTTCATAAAAAAGTTCTGATAAATTTGATGTAAACTTGGTTGAAAGAAACCGACCTATGAAAGACCGCCGCATGGTGTATACGCTGATCCAGATCCTGGACAACGGCACGACCATTCACCCAAACAACTTGAGACTTGGCTGCAAGAACAAGTGCGCTTGAACAACTGGCCACTGACCCTCGAAGTCTATTGGTTTCCAACCAATGCTCCCTGGCTTGATCAGATCGAACTCTGGTTCAGTGTTCAGCAATGCAAGTTACTGACGCCAAACCACTTGCATGGCGCCGAAGAGTTGACGCAAACGATAATGGAGTTTATAAAGTGCGAGAATCTTTCTCCCAAACCAATCCGATGGACTTACACCGTTCAGAAACTGGAAGCCAAATTCGGAACGGTCTATTGAAACTCTGTGCTTAGAGAATTCAGGATTTAGATGGCGTGTCATTTTAGGCAGGATGGAGCAGAACGTCCTCCCATCATCCCGGAGATAACATGAAAACCAAGGAAGAGATTGTAGCCAACTGGCTGCCGCGTTATACCGATACTGCCCTTGCAGATTTTGGCAAATACATATTACTTGCCAATTTTGAAGATTACCTGCACATATTCTCGCAAAGATTTAACGTACCTATTCGTGGGCAGGAGAAGCCCATGCCCAACGTCACCGCTGAGGGCATTACGTTGATCAACTTTGGGATGGGCAGCGCAAATGCTGCCACCATCATGGACCTGTTGGGCGCCATCCAGCCCAAAGCCTGCCTGTTCCTTGGCAAATGCGGCGGACTCAAGAAGAAGAGCAAGGTCGGGGATCTGATCCTGCCCATCGCGGCCATTCGCGGCGAAGGCACATCAAACGATTATTTCCCGCCGGAAGTGCCTGCATTACCTGCCTTTAACCTGCAAAAAGCGATCTCGACCACGATTCGCGATCATGATCGGGACTATTGGACGGGCACCGTTTACACGACCAATCGCCGCGTCTGGGAGCACGATGAGGCGTTCAAGGCTTACCTGCGCCGTATCCGCGTCATGGCAATTGATATGGAAACCGCCACGATCTTTATCACTGGGTTCTACAATCAGATCCCAGCCGGAGCCTTGCTCTTGGTATCCGACCAGCCGATGATCCTCGGCGGCATCAAGACGGCCAGAAGCGACAAAAAGGTGACCAAGGAATTTTTGGACATGCACCTGCGCATTGGGATCGACTCCCTCAAAGAGCTGATCAACAATGGACTGACAGTCAAGCATTTGCGATTTTAGAATCCACTCTGACGTACAATCCAGTTTTTTGAATGAAAATGCCCAGCTTATTTAGGCTGGGCATTGTATTTGACGCTTGCCTTGAATTTTTTTACTCTCTGCCCACATTCATTTCGGAAATATCCAGCACGCGGATATGCTGAGTGTGAGACCATTCCTTCCGGTCTTTATTCTTGAACCCTTTTATGACAATGGGAGCCCATGTCAGATTGTAGAATGGGAATGTGAAAAAGAAGAAAACGGTTTTTAAAGAATAGTGCTGTTCCAAGATCAGGAAGATCACATTGATATACAACAGACCGATAAAGAAGATGGTAAGCAAGTCGACTGTGCTGCCGGTCATTGGTTGAGGGCTGACGACCTC
>JAMCYH010000118.1 GCA_023474025.1 Deltaproteobacteria bacterium | reverse complement strand
TTCCGATCTGTGGAAAAGTTTTGACTATTTTTTGGAATATGATCTTCGCTGACTTGATGTCACCCATTTTCTCGAAAGCCTGACCCTGTTTTAACTGGGCGCTGAGTTCCTTTTTTGACCCCGGATATTCCTTGATCACCCTGTCAAACAGCAATACGGCTTCTTCAAATCGTCCCTGCTCCAGCCTGATCTCACCTAGCCAATAAACAGCATTAGGCGCAAACTGGCTCTTGGGATTCTTTTTTAGAAAATCCTGGAATTGAGTTACAGCATTCTCAAGAGCCCCACTCTTAAAAGTGGTGTAAGCAGTGCGATAAGCTTTTTCATCAGGTTTTAAAGGAATGTTTCTAACTTCGGTCACTTCATCGGACTGGTCGAGCGCCGATGCGGCAGTAGCGCCCTTGCGTGATACAGAAGTCTCCCCTCCCCTGTTCATAGAATCTGTGGAAGATACAGCCCCTGGCTTCTGGCTTCCTTCTGTCCCGCTGGTTTGATTTTTGTGGCTGTCTATTCCTAATTGCCTTTCAATAAGGCTTATACGTTCCTGTAAGCTATTTATGGATTTGTCACCACCGGCGGCCTCCAGACGTTCAAGAGAGTCGCGCATTTTACGCAACTCTACTTCCATATCCTGAATTCTGGAAACGGCTATCGCAGAATTCGTATTTTGAGGATTAACCGGGTTACCTGGAGCGTTGTACGGCAAAGAAGGGTTTGCTGTCCTTGTTAAGCAACCACCGAGACTAAAGAAGATGGCAAGGCCTAAAAGCAGCCGTGCCATCTTAACCACTGACCCGTTTTGAATAGTCGTTTGAATCATGTACGTCCGGGCTTCATTTTATTTCGAAACACGTAGATACACTCGTCTGTTCTTGGCCCATGCCTGTTCATTGTGATTCGGGTCAACAGGTAGTTCCGAGCCAAATGAAACGGTACTCAATCGGGCGCCAGGAATCCCAAGAGCCGTTAAACGTTCAACTACCGCTCCGGCCCTCCGTTCTCCCAAAGCGAGGTTGTATTCCGCTGTGCCCCGTTCATCGCAATGCCCTTCGGCCACAACCGTCAAGTTCGGATATCGTTTGAGAACATCGGCATCGTAGTTTATGGCAGCCTGAGCTTCGGGACTTAATGTATAATTGTCAAAATCAAAGTATATAGTTTTAAGACTTGTTTGCACACCTTGCAGTTCGCCTTCGGCTATAGCGCCAGGTCCAGCCATACCTAGCCCTGCCGAAGGGACCTCATTGGGCCTGACTATTTTCTTGGCGCAGCCCGTTAAAGCGAAGACGGTTAACAAGGCTGAAATGTATATTATAAGGCGGCAATTATTCATTACTTATTGTCTCCTTCTCTCCTTATTAAATATTACTTTAATCTAGGAGACCATGCCGGACTGCGACCGGGGACATGAGAAACCGCGACCTGAACAGTTCCTTTGGAGTCCATTACGAATATGCGTTTGACCCCTTCTCTGTTTGACACGAAAGCAATCATCCGTCCGTCGGGCGCCCAAGACGGATCCTGGTTTGATCCTTTGTTAGTCAGGACCTTAAAGTCTGTACCATCGGGCCTAATTACGCAGACTTGAAACCTACCATCAATCTTGGCTGTAAAAGCCAGCATATCTCCCTTAGGGGACCAGTGAGGATCCGTATTATAGGAAGTCGAAAGAGTTATTCGCTTTGGTTCTCCACCACTTACTGGTACAACATAAATCTGGGGAGATCCTGCCTGGTCGGAAACATATGCTATGTAAGCGCCATCCGGTGACCATGAGGGTGAGATATCATTTCCCAAACCATTAGTCAATTGTTTTATTATGTTTCCTTCAGTATTTATAATAAATATCTTAGGTATAGATTTAACACTTAGCGATAAAGCTATGAAATTGCCGTTAGGAGCAAACCGACCCGAAGCGTTAAGTCCTTTTCTGTGTGACACCGGTATGACTCTTTGACCATCAGCGCTCACATACCAGAGATCCGGATTTCTGTTTATATATGAGGTAAAAATTAGCCCCTTACCATCAGGCGCCCACTCGGGGGAAAGATTGATAGTTCTTGTATTTGTGATCTGATGTAGGTTACTTCCATCATAATCCATCACAAAAATTTCTCTGGTTTTTGTATCTTCCAGAAAGGCTATTTTGGTAGTAAAATAGCCGGGTGTATTGGTAATCTTCTCGAGTATCCTGTCATCAAACATGTGGACCATGTAGCGATGATCGGATATAAACCCGGTGTATCTTTTGCCCAGGTCGAGGCGCTGAAGGCCGATATCGTAAAGTTTGAGCTCCATGGTCACCTGGTTTCCATTAACATAAAATGAACCGGTCACCAAGGCTTGAGCCCCACTTTCGGCGAGGGTCTTCAGGTCTGGTTCGCCATTCTGATCCAGAGACAATGGTTGAGGCGCTGGAACTACATCGAACAGCCCGCACGTTATAAGGTCATTTTTTACTATGGAAGCCAATTCAGAGCCATTCAAAGGCCCCGGTTGTCTGCTTAAAAAATCAGCCACCATGATCGGCATTTTGCCGAGATTCGGGTTATCTACGTCGAGCAGTAGCTTTCCAAATGAAGGAAGGGGGAAAACAGTGATAAGTAGCGAAAGAACGCACAGCAGATACTTTGACGCGCCAGTCCCCCTGGTATTCCCCGATTGAATTGACAGCCTTGAGGGTTTCATTGTAAGCCACCGGGAGTAAATCTTAAAGCCAACCCCCCAGCACCCTTGATCTTTTCCGAAACTTCCCTGGACATAGTGGGAAAAGGCGCAGCCTGATAGACCGCCCGCATAGCCGAACTATCAAAAAAACGGTCTCCGGAACTGCTATCTATCGAAGCGTCAAGCAACCGACCATCATCCCCGAGTTGTACAGAAATAATTGTTACTTTTGACGCTTTCTGCTCATCGACCAGCACAGACCAATGTGAGTTAATTTTGCTTCGAACAGCGTCAAACCAGCGATTGAGTTCGTTGTCGTTTGATGAGCCAGCTCCGGCAGGGGTATCAAGCCCTGAAGAATTCATGCTTTTTGATTTTTCTGATTTTCTCGAATCCAGATTCCTTTTTATAGCGGCCAGTCTTTTTTCCAGGAAATCATTGGAGTTAATATTTTTTTCCTTTTCATTTTTTGGTTTGTCGGTTTTCGATTTTGGATCGGGAGCTTTCTTCTTCTGCTCGATCTTTTCCGGTTTTTGTCTTCTCTTTTTTATCTGGATGGCGGGCGCAGTTGGCTCAGCCTTTGCAAAAACAGTTTTCAGTTTCTCTGCCTGCGCATGTAGTTTTTTCGCAGGCTCGACTGATTCTATAGGGGGAATCTCCGAAGCTTTATCCAGAGGCTGATTTGGGGCTTGTTCCATGACGTGCGGAGCTATAGGTCCTGTCTCAACCAATTTTACGTTGGTAATCCCCTGATCAATGATCGTTGGGGCTGAGCTAAAGTATTTTGCGCTGGTGATCAAAAACACAATCGCAATAAGGTGAAGCGCTACAGATAGCGCAAGCATCTGAGGTGACGCCCCTCGCCGATGTTTCAGAAGATCGTTGATCATTTACTCGATTTACTTGATTCCTCTTGGGGAGTAGTGATCATTCCCAGGTTTGCAATACCAGCCGTTTTGAGACTTCCCATGATCCTGACCACTACACCGTAAGGGACATTCTTGTCAGCGCGAAGAAATACATCCCGATTCGGCTTGTCTTTGGTGGCTTCGAGCACAACTGTAGCCAACTGGTCTTCGGAAACAGCCTTATCATTTACAAAAATTGATCCGGCCCCTGACACTGAAATCATGACCTCATCTCGCTGTTGGGCCTTTTCTATCGGCGCGCCCTTGGCTGACGGCAATTCGACAGACACTCCTTCCTGGAGCATGGGCGCCTCA
>JAMCYH010000005.1 GCA_023474025.1 Deltaproteobacteria bacterium | reverse complement strand
CTGGTGATTTTGGACCTGGTGATGCCAAAAATGAGTGGACAGGTCTGTCTTGAAAGACTTCTAAAGATTGATCCGAAGGCAAAGGTAATCATTTCAACGGGTTTATCTCCTAATGACGAACGGGTGGCGCTGGCGATCAGGTCAGGAGCCAAGGCCTCCATACACAAACCTTATGACATGGATGAAATCCTTAACCTTGTTCGCGACACCCTGGAGAAGGACTGACAAACTAAACCTGGCATGAAAAACGAAGAATTGAGTCGGACATATTGCGGGATGATTCGGCTGAAACCGGGAATGCAAAAGGGAAGTTCGGCGTAATGGCTCCAAAATCGAGCGGTGTTTATAGTGCAATCCATTTACCCCCAATTTGGACTGGAACAATCCACATGCTCCAAACTATACCTTCGGGAAGACATCTTCTTTTCACATAATTTTTTCTGGTTTCCTTATTGTCGTTATTACTGTATCTTGGTAACAAATAGGTAATTTACAGTTTGCTAACGCTGTCCGCCCTCGGACTTTCGCAACGGAGGCTGATTCGATGTCGCCCGAGGAAAAATCAAGACAGCAGTTCCTGGCGGAACTCGATGAGATGACTCGGAAGAATGCTGAACTCGAATCTTCCTGGGCTAGTCTTCTGGATTCCGCGAAGGGGCGGCGTGAGGATTCGTCCAAATATGTCCAGATAATTGATAGATTGGGTCAAGCCATCCTCGTCTTTCAGGACGGTTGTGTCAAATTCGCTGGAGGGGCATGCCTGGAAATAACAGGTCGATCACCAGATGAATGGTTGGCTTCGGGAAATATTGCAGAACACATCCATCCTGATGACCTTCAGACACTCGGGAATTTTCAACCAGCCCATATTCACGACGATGAAACTCCGGAAAGCTATGAATTCAGGTTTTTAGGCAACGACAATGTCGTAAGATGGGTGTGCGCCGATTCATCGGTGATCACTTGGGAGGGGGAACCGGCTCTATTGTTCTTGCTTGGCGGGATCTCAAAACGCAAAAGTCTTGAAGAATGTCTAATTGCGCGTGAATCTGACCTAAAGGACCTCAATGGTCTCTTTATCAGTCAAAATGAGCAGGCAGTGTTGGTAAATCGCATTGCGAGTGAACTCAGCCGGACTGAAACCCAGGAACAATGTTGCGCAACACTTGTGACACTGTTATCCGGGAGTATGGGATTTAAAAAGGCTATTGTGGCTGTGAAAAAAGGCGCCGCCGCTTTTGGGAACGTCGATGCGGTTGGTCTTGAGATTTCACCGGGTGAAATCGTCGATTTACTCAGACAGGACAAGGCATGTCTGCAGGTCCTTCAGACTGGACGGCTTCTTTCGAAAGGTGATTTTCGGGGCATTGGAGTCTGTTGTTGGGACGACATCTTCTCCGACTGGACTATTTACCCGGTTAAAGGTCGGTCGGAGGTTCTTGGGGTGGCTATTCTCTGTTCTTCCGAAACTGAAAATAGGGATACTGTCAGGACTGTACTCAATCAGGCCGGAGCATTACTAGAGACATTGGGCTTGGCGGATTCACTTACCAGGACAAACGAAGAGCTAAAGCGTATTGCTCATGAAAATGAAGAAGCCAAGCGAGTCGCTGAGCGGGCGAACGAATCCAAAAGCCAGTTTCTTGCAAACATGAGTCACGAAATCCGTACCCCGATGAATGGCATAATCGGTTTGACTGAACTGGTTCTGGGCACAAAACTAAATGGGGAGTCTATCAATTATCTGGAGGGGGTAAAGATCTCTGCCGACGCTCTCCTGTCCCTGATCAACGACATTCTTGATTTCTCAAAAATGGAGGCCGGGAAATTCGAACTGGTATCCACCGGCTTCAGTCTTAGAGATTGCCTGGGCAACACGATGAGCACGCTGGCGACTCAGGCTCATGCGAAAAATCTTGAACTGGCCTTTCAGGTGGCGGCTGAAATCCCGGACAATTTGACTGGAGACCCCGGCAGACTAAGGCAAATTTTGGTCAACCTCATTGGTAATGCTATCAAATTCACTGAAACCGGAGAAGTTGTGGTTCGTGTAGAACCCCAGTCTGAATTTGAAAGCTGCCTGGAATTACACTTTATGGTTAGAGATACAGGCATCGGCATTCCGAAAAACCAGTTGGGAAAGATTTTCCATGCGTTTGAGCAGGTGGACTCATCTAATACCAGGACATATGGCGGAACGGGATTGGGGCTTACCATATCATCTCAACTCGTGGAATTGATGAAAGGCAAAGTTTGGGTTGAGAGTGAACCTGGCGCTGGAAGTGTTTTTCACTTTACGGCCAGGTTTGGTTTAGGTTCTCAGCCTGTCCCCAGAGTTGTTACAAGGCAGACATCTGTACTAAAAGATGTGCGGGTGCTCATAGTCGACGACAACAAGACCAACAGAACAATACTCGCGGAAACCGTCCGGTCGTGGGGAATGGAACCGACCGCTGTGGCTGACAGCGCTGAGGCTTTGGCTACCATAAGCCAGGCTGATGGCCGTGGCCTTCCGTTCTCTATTGCGCTCGTTGATTTCATGATGCCGGATATGAATGGCTTTGAATTCGCTGAAGCGCTAAGCAGGTCGCGAGCCTCAAAAATTGAAAAGATAATAATGTTAACATCAGGTGGACAAAGAGGCGACGCCGCAAGGTGCAAGCAAGTCGGGATTTCAGCCTACCTCATGAAGCCGATCAAGCAGTCTGATCTTTTGGACGCTATCCTCATGACAATGCAAAACGCCTCACCAGGCACGAGTTATCCACCATTGATAACGCGCCATTCCGTGAGAGAAGCCAGGAGACGAATCAATGTTTTGCTGGCCGAAGACAACCCGGTGAATCAAAAGCTTGCTGTAAGGGTTCTTGAAAAAATTGGCCACACAGTATCTGTGGCTGAAAATGGACTGCAGGTCCTGGACCTTCTGGAAAAGGGCCATTTCCAGGTCATACTCATGGATGTCCAAATGCCGGAAATGGATGGGTTTGAAACGACGAGCATCATCAGGAAAAAAGAAAAACTCACCGGAGGCCATATACCAATCATAGCCATGACAGCGCATGCCATGACGGGAGATAGAGAGCGGTGCCTGGCTGGCGGAATGGACGATTATATTTCCAAACCGATCAATATAAACGAACTGGTAGAGCTCATAGAGAAACTGACGGGTGAGCGTGACCTTTACCAACGGCGCTCTGTTCCATATTCCCTGACCACCAGGGCGATAAATGACGCTAAAATAGTTTGAAAGCCAGGTTAGGAAACGCCTTCTCCCTGAGTTCGTCCCACGAGTCTTCCACCAGATTGCGTTCGGGACTGTGAGATGACTTAGGAGGCAGACGTACGTTCCCGGGGACTCCCGAATTCCTGGTATTGTGCCAGCCTGCTTGGTCCACCCTGCATGATGACAGGGAACTCACTAAAATCCCTGGACCCTTCTTCAAGGAAGAAATTCATCTTCACGAGTCAGGTGGGTGTTTCTGCAACCGTCACATGGTTCCCTTCAAATAGATGAAGGAACCCCCATATCATGTCTCGCGTTCGAACTTGAGGTGATATAAGCGGTTAATATTTGGGGCGTATTTACCCAGGCTGGCAAACATACGATTGACTTATTCAATCGTATGTTTTAATCTCCGGAAAAACCAAAAGCAACTCTCGAGGTGTTCGAATGCCACCCAGCTCGTTGTATCCCCGAAACAGGACGAGACATTCCGCTGTGGATCCACGACAAACCCTTATTGACGCAGGTCTCGATCTGTTCGGCAGATATAGCTTTGAGGGAACAAGTACACGGATGCTTGCAGAGCGGACCAAGGTCAACCTCGCCGCCATCCAATACTATTTTGGCGGGAAAGCTGGACTGTACCTTGCCGTGGCAGATCATATCGTC
>JAMCYH010000121.1:5815-19081 GCA_023474025.1 Deltaproteobacteria bacterium | reverse complement strand
GCAACCTGCTGGGTTATGGTGCTGGCCCCTTCTTTTAAAGTCCCAGCCATAAGATTTTTCTTGATGGCTCTTAGTATGGCTTCTTTATCGACTCCCGAATGATGCCAGAAATTCTTGTCTTCTGCCGCTACAAAAGCATCCTTCAGCGCCTTTGGAATTTGGTCCATCGGGACCAGAAAACGTCTTTGGTACGCAAACTCGCCGATGAGTTCACCTTTGTCGGCGTAAACACTTGTGACAACAGGTGGGTCGTATTTATTAAGTTTATCTACATTTGGAACACTTTGGGTGAAATATATATACCCTTGTGCAGCCATCCCAGCCATCCCTGATGCCGCCCCTATCAAAATCAGCATGCTGAATCTAGCTAAGCCTCCGAAAAGAGACCATCTTTTGTTATCTCTCCTATGAGGCTTCAATACATCTTTAAATGGATCAGACGGCAAAGGTCTATTATTGGGTTCAATCAATCCGGACCTCCTCATGAAATTCGTGGGACGTTAAAAACGTCAACCATGAGGTTGGTAAGGCTATATATAAATATAGAGGCGATTTCAATATAATTTGTTCCAAAGTTCAGGTTAAGTAATTCAAACAAGATTGAGAATTGACGGAGTAGTTCAAAGTTGTAGTTTAGTAAAACACAAAACAGTTAATGGCTTTTTATGCTATCCAACCATATTAATTATGTTTAATCATAATCGTCTAAAGGTGCAAATTGCCAGGATACCCCTTGACCGTATAAACGGCTATTTGTCCGTTGTTTAAAAGGAAAAGTTCTGGTATCAATCGCTCCATCAACGTTTCCCGCGAAATATGTCAGGCCAACGCGTCAGGCATTTCTATTTAATAATATGACATTAAGTCAACAGGTTACATGATTCCAGACAGAATGCCAAAAAGCGAACGCTCATTAAGCGCAGCTCAATTTCCGCATGATTTGCTTGGCCGACTTGAGCAGCCTGTAACAGCAGATTCCCTTCAAATTCGTGATGTATCGGTTCCGGTTTGTTATGCGGAATTTTGGACTTCAAAACAACGTCAAGCTAAATCAATTCATGAAATTTCGTACAGGGCCTGTTTTAAACCACAGCTGCCTTCTTTTTTTATCCGTAGATTAACGACTGAAGGCGGAATTGTTTATGATCCTTTCAGTGGTAGAGGAACAACCGTTCTGGAAGCTGGTCTCATTGGCAGACAAGTAGCTGCCAATGACATTAATCCACTCAGCCGTATTCTTGTTTTCCCGCGCTTTTTCCCTCCGAATGAAGCGGATTTGAACAAGCGACTGGCGTCCATCAGGGATATTCCTGATGTAAAATCCGAGATCGATTTATCAATGTTTTACCATGCTCAGACGCTTCGCGAGTTGCTATCGTTAAAAGAATATCTGCTTGAAAGGTCGGTCAGCGGTCATGAAGACCAGTTGGATCGCTGGATTCGTATGGTTGCGACCAACCGCTTGACAGGCCACTCCAAAGGTTTTTTTTCAGTTTATACCTTGCCTCCGAACCAGGCATTATCTGCTGAAAGGCAAATAAGGATCAATGAGCGGCTTGATCAGCAGCCACCTTACAGGAACGTCAAGGAAATAATCACGCGAAAAACTAAAAGTCTTCTAAGGTCATTGACTGGAACAGACATTGAAAACCTCAGGAGAGCTGGGGCAGCCGCCTTGTTTATGGATTCCGAAGCGGATGACACACCAGAACTCCTCTCAAACCATGTTGACTTGACAGTAACGTCGCCACCGTTCCTGGACGTGGTCCAATATGCCCAGGACAACTGGCTCAGATGCTGGTTTAATCATCTTGACCAGGGATTGATTACAAAAAAAATTAAATGCTTAAAGCGTATTCCCCAATGGCGACATAAAATGGAGTCGGTTTTTGGGGAATTGTATCGAATCACAAAACCAGGAGGTTGGTTGGCCTTTGAGGTGGGCGAAATCAGAAAAAATACGGTCAGGCTTGAAGAGACGATTGTACCCGTAGGAATCGCCACTGGTTTCGAATGCAAGGGAGTTTTGATAAATTCGCAGACATTCACTAAAACAGCGAACATATGGGGAGTAAACAACAATAAATGCGGAACCAATTCCAACAGAATAGTCCTTTTTAGAAAGATCGTCTAAGGATCGTTCATACTGATTTCCAACTTTCGAAATCATTTCATTGGGCTTTTGCAATTCTGTTTCATACTAGGGAGGGCTGGAGCCGTCCTTGACAAAAAGCAGCTCAAACAGATATTCATTAATCTGGAATCTAAGCTTACAGCAAGGATCCGCCATTTTGATTTAACGCCGAGGTGAATTCTTCATGTTTTCAATCTGGGAATCCATTGTTCAACAGTTTGAAGAAAAGAGAAGTTTTGTATTGGCTACTATTTTGGACGTTCAGGGGTCTTCACCTCGAGAAGTGGGCGCAAAAGCCGTAATATTAGACAACGGAGATGTTATAGGAACAATAGGCGGTGGGTTGTTTGAAGCTAATGTCCGGAATTTTGCTCTTGATGCGCTAAAAAATCAAACTTCCAGCCGTTTGAACTTCGCTTTTTACGGGAATGACGCCGAAAGCGATCAAATGATATGCGGAGGCTCCGTAGACGTTTTGGTGGAGTTTGTTCATCCGGGAGCAAAGACAAAAAATCAAATATACATGAAGCTTGCCAATTGTCTGCGTGAACGCGTATCAACTTTTCTAATCAAACCCATAACTTTGGGGCTAGGGCAATCAACAGAATCTGAACTGGAGTACATTTGCGTTGACGAAACCGGGAAACAAGTCGGAAATTTCGAAGGTTTTGAAATTTGTTTAAAATCAATTCCTCCTCGACGACTCCTAAAACCTGCTCAATTGATTTATCCTGAGGATTTTAATGCGCCAGTATTAGTTGAATGGATTTACCCAAGAGGCGCGGCATATGTTTTCGGAGCGGGGCATGTGGGCGCATGTGTATGTCACTTGGCGTCCTATGCGGATTTCAGGGTTGTGGGAATTGATGACCGTAGCGATTATGCAAACAGTCAAAACCTGCCAGATGCTGATCAGATTGTCGTCACACCTTTTGAAAACGCTTTTAGAGGTCTTTCCATAGATCAGAACAGCTATATAGTAATTGTTACACGGGGTCACGCGCACGACAAGATCGTGCTTGCCCAGGCCCTTCGGACAGACGCTACCTATATCGGGATGATCGGTTCAAAACGGAAAATAAAGCTGATTTATGATTCATTAATTGCCGGAGGGTTTAGTGAGGATGATATTGGACGTGTTCACGCTCCAATAGGATTACCAATCGGAGGTGAAACTCCACAGGAAATAGCTGTTTCAATTGTGGCTGAAATGATTCAGCAAAGAAACAAGATACTTAATATGAAGGTTTAACTTAACTCACATGCTTAACGGAAAAAAAATCATAGTTGTCCTGCCGGCTTATAACGCTGAAAAAACATTGCAGAGAACGGTGTTGGAACTGGACAGACAGGTTGTTGACGAAATCCTTTTAGTGGACGATTCCAGCAAGGACAATACCGTAGATTTAGCAAAGTCTTTGGGCATACGTTCGTTTCTCCACGACAGGAATTACGGATACGGACGGAATCAGAAAACATGCTATTCCGAAGCCCTGAAGTCAGGCGCCGACGTAATTGTAATGCTTCATCCCGATTACCAGTATTCACCGCGTCTTGTCCCAGCGATGGCCGCCATGATTGTTTCCGAAGAATATGATGTTGTCCTGGGTTCCAGAATATTGGGAGGAAAAGCAAGAAAGTCAGGAATGCCTCTATACAAATATATTTCGAATCGGGTTCTGACGTTGTTCGAAAATCTACTTTTAGGGTCCAAGCTATCCGAATTTCATACTGGATACCGCGCATTTTCAAAAAGAGCCCTGGAAAACTTGCCAATATATCAGAATTCAGATGACTTCATGTTTGATAACGAAATGCTCGCCCAAGCTATCTATTTTGATTACAATGTCGGCGAAATTTCCTGCCCCACAAGATATTTTGAAGAAGCTTCATCAATAAATTTCCACCGATCTGTAATTTATGGATTAGGGGTTTTATGGACTGCCGTTAGATTCAAACTCCAAAGAGTTGGTTTCGGTAGTTTTAAAATATTTGACAACTCGGCGGCTAAATTTGAGCCTGGTTACTATTCAGAAGTGAAGTAAACCTAATTCAGCCTTAGCCATCGGGGGACGATCCCGCGATTGAATTCATGTTGCACATGCGGCACTACCTTTCGATATTGTTTATTTCCAATAAAGTTATAACCATCAATATGTTGTATCAACTATTTTAAGTTATGGCTTAGTTATTCCCCTATATCTTTTGGAGCGCGGTCCTCTCCATATCCATATTATATTTCAATAAAAACCTATTAAATTAATTGGTTAATCCAGAACGGCAACAGGGGAAAGGCATCTGTGTTTTCGGGGGATTCGCGCGCGTTTTTACCATAGTCTTGTAAAATTGGCCCTATTTAATAAACAAATTTCTAGATAATTGGCATATCACTTGGAATTTGCGTTAGATTTTGCTTGACAAATCAAAAAAACAAGCTAATCTCCACCTTGCAATAAATAAGAACCCTGAGGGAGGGTGTTATGCTAAGAAGGTATCTCAATTACTTGTGTATTTTGATTGTTTTGTTAACGGTGGGGGTCACCGGCGCATATGCTGAATCCACTCCGGGTATCCTGGATTCTTACGCTGCGGCCAGTCTGGACGCTTCTCCAAATTACAAAGCAATTTCTAAGGTGAAACCATCTGAACCGGCCGTAACAAAAGTGAGACCGGGAATCATGTCCAGATTTGAGGGCTTATCCAGATTTAACCCTGCCAACTGGGGCGGTGAATGCATCCTTCCTGCTCCTGCTAAAGGCCAATTTACTACAGGGCCTTGGGTTTGGTTCGGGACTATCAAAGGGGAGGCAAGAAGAGGTGTCGGAGGACCAAATGCCACTCCTGGGTCAAAGGTTGATTTCCACGACAATTTGGGGTTTGGCCAGAATGCAACCACAATCTGGGGTTTTGACGCCAAGTACCAACTCAGGCCCAGATTTGGTCTACGCTATTCTTTCATGCCCATGAAAATGGAATCAAAATATACAACCCCGGCGTCCTTTACTTTTGCTAACCAGCTATTTGCAAGTGGAACTCTAATTGAATCCAAATGGGAACGATATCAACACAGGGCTGGTGTGACTTTTAACCTGTCCAATAATCCAAGTTCACGTACGAGTATTTTTGCCGAGTGGATGTATCTTCAGGACAAGCTTCATATCAGTAGCGCTGTTGGAGGAGCGACAACTCCTGTGGTCTGGGATGATACCAGAAACGTGGCGGTGGTTGGCGCTGAGTTCGACAAATGTCTTAAAAACTTTCACGGTAACAGTTTGAACCTCAGTTGCAAAGCTGATGTGTTATTCCTCAATGATTGTTTTGGGTTCGACGCTGAAACCGCCCTAAATTACATGATACCCATCAAAACTGGCCGATTCGGTTTCATCAAAGGTGGATATAGATACTCTTACTTCCAGAAAGACAATACCAGAGACCTCTTTGACACATCCATAGGCGGTGTTTTTATCCAGGTCGGCTTTCTGTTTTAGCTGGCCGCCCCAGTCCGGTTACAGGCTCCTTTTTCCCCCCGACCTAGCCCGACCAAATTTTAATACCCTCCAAAGTCCGACTTCAGGTCGGGCTTTTTTTGTTGGACCAAGGCTCAAATGATCTTGGGACGTGAATTCACGAAATCCACACTGTCTCCAGGCAAGAACCTGCCATATCGACAATCATTCGGGGTTGATTGGCCTGAAGGTCCCACGATACGAATATGCCTGAAGGATCGATGAGACTATGATCGTCAGTTTCAAGATGGAAATTAATTTTCTCCATCGATTTAGCGACGGTTTTCGTAACGATTCTCTCCAAACCAAGGTGACTGTTCAATTCCTTGAGAGCAGGCGCCGTGTTAATCTGTTCGACTGCTTCTTCCCAGTGTATCCCGGAGACTTTCTTTCTTAATACGTAGCCGTTGCCTCGATCTCGAATTAATAGCAAAGGAGGATTGAAAAGTATTTTGGTGTTTCTCACACAAAATGAGGGTTTCCTGATGGCCATCCGAGTCAACAATTCCCTTCTGCCTTCCATTTTGGTCAGGGCCCCTATTTGTAACCGTTCAAAAATAAAACTTTCACCGTCTATTTCAATTTCTTTAAGTCTCGTTGGATCGAACCCAAGGTCTAGAAGGTCTCCAAGGGTAAGGACGTCCTCTGTGGTCTTGGCATTTTTTTGCAACCAGAATATAAAATTTGGCCTCCTGTAGTTGGGTAAGGCCTCGACAAATTTCGCCGGATTTGATTTGAGCTGTTCCGGCAACTTTAGCCAAATCTCTCTGTCTCCTGAAACGAAACAGGTCCGGTTATTGAGTTCGGCAGGCCCGTAGGATTTAATGGGCATGTTCAGGATCGACGGGGACATAGAAATTTGCTCCATGGATTCCCCTCCGGTGTAGCCCAACAATTGCGATATCCTTCTCTTAAACCCGAGCAGTTTGGTAATATAACGGGTGAACATGAACCTCATGAGAGAACCAGGCTCTCCAGATTCAATTTCCCCTTTGAAGTAAATCAGTAGAGCGCGGTAGAGATCCTTGAACTCTTCTATGGTTTTTTGAACCATTACCTCGTTGTCTCTCATGTCAATGGCTTGACGTCTTCTCCTGATGTGGTGCACGAGTCTAATGATGGAAGCTTGTAAATCTTTTCCTTCGAATGCCGGCGGGACATAGACCATGTAGGCGTCCTCTTTGTCCTTGCCGTTTTCTCCGCGCATATTCTGGAATGCCTCTCAAAAATTCGACGCCAGTCGAGCTTTCTGTAGATCTCAAACGTCGGATCGTTCGATGGAATTATGTTATCCAGCACCCCAATAGCTGATTTTTCGATGAGGAAATCCCGAAATTCTCTTAGGACGAGATTCCCAAGCCCTTTGTTCCGAAATGGCGCTGCAACCTCAACATATACTAGGTAAAAACAAGGGATTGGTTTGTTAAGATAAAGCATGTTCAGTCGTCCGAGGTTCTCTCCCGCCTCGGAATTTATCTCAAACGTCTTGAAACCTTTTGTGGATTTTCCAACGTTTAGTTTGTCAATCTTAGCGCCCGACACGGTAGATCCCACCAGGTTTGTCAGATCTTCGTAGAGATCTGACGCCAAGGGCGAATTATCACCTCCATGGAGAATACCATCGTGTATCAAACCAATCAGAGACAGCCTGTCGGTGGTGTTCAGTCGCTTAGTGGACGTCGAATTTTTGAGAGGTTCTTTTACCGAGAGATTTTCCAGCATAGTGGGAATTCCTTATCGTTGGAGTACAAAACACAAGTCATAAGAAACAAAAAAGCGGAGTTTTGGCTCCGCTTTGGTCTTCTTGGGATATAATGTCACCTTCAGCGAAGACGCGATTCAATCCTTCCACTAAAATAAAAATAAATAACGGAAAAATTATGCATCTTGTCCTCGCATTAATGATATTTAATGAGTGAATTGAATTTTGTCAATATTAAATCCCAAATTAGTAAATAATTTGTTGAATTTGGTGAGCTAAAAACGCTTAAGCTAAGCTAGAGTATTCTTGCATAGCTAAGGACAGTTGTGCTTGTTCAAAAACATTAGTATTAAAGAACGCATAAAGAATTTCGTCGAGAGGACAGGAAAATGTCAGAACCCATAGCAATGGTCAAGGATATTCTAAGTAAAAAGAAATTGGACCAATGGGAAATTTTTCTTCAGAGGTCAAGCTCTTTTCGAGTAGAGACAAAACAGGGGGAGACCGATTTTTTGCAAAAGGCCGAGCTTTCGGGGATGGCTGTGAGATTAATAAAAAACCGAAGGATGGGTTTTTCTTTTAGCTCGGATCTTGGTTTCGCCAGTTTAAAACAAACCGTGGATACGGCGGAATCGATAGCGGAAGTCACTTCAGAAGACCCTGATTACTCTTTTCCAGGATCATCCGGGCCAGTTATGGAAATTAGCTCGCTGTTTTGTCCTGAAATAGAAACAGTTGACGAGCTTGAAAAGATTTCAATGGCAAAGACCATCGAACAAACAGCATTTGACCATGATAAGCGTGTGAGCGCCATACGTTCGTCCGGATATGCGGATTTCATAATAGAAGCGCAAATCCTTAATTCATTGGGTTTGAATATTAAAGGAAAAGCCGGGATTTCGAGAATCTGGATAGAATTGATGGCCCAATCGGGGGCTGAACAGGAAATGGGTTATTGGACTTCTCAAGCCAGGGATCCCAAAATGCTTGATCCGGTCAAACTTGGTCAAACGGCGGCGGATCGGGCCATAAGGAGTTTAGGAGGAAAAGCGATTCCGTCGACGAAATGCCCAGCGTTAATCGAAAATTCTGTGGTGGTGAGGCTATTGGAAACGCTTTCAAATTCTTTTATTGCCGAAAGTCATTTCAAGAAAACGGTATCTCCGAGAGTTAGTATTGGTTCTGAAGTTTTTTCAAATGTTGTCAACATTTTTGATAGCGGTCTAGAAATTGATGGTTCAAAGGCTTTCCCGTTTGATGGAGAAGGGGTCCCTTCACAAGTGACGACAGTGGTGGACAGAGGTAAAATTCAGTCATATCTTGCGGACAACTATTACGCGAAGAAACTCAAGACTGGGCGGACGGCTAACTCTTGCAGGTCGGGATTTGACAGCGCTCCATTTAATGGGGTGACGAATCTGTTTGTAAAACCGGGAAATGCTAGTCAGTCGGATATGATCAAGGATGTCGGATCCGGAATTCTAATCACCGAGGTAATGGGATTACACACGGCAAATCCGATAAGTGGTGATTTCTCTGTGGGCGCGGCAGGATTCAAAATCTCTGGAGGGCGAATAGATCACCCGGTCAAGGGAATAGCAATCGCAGGCAACATTATTGATCTTTTCGGGAGTGTTAAAATGGTCGGCGCTGATTTTGAATTTTTCGGGTCCTTCGGGGCGCCTTCGTTACTAGTGGATAATCTTTCTATCAGTGGAGAGTGATTACCAAAAGCCTAGCGCTTTATTTACAGGATTACGGGTTGGACCGTGTGGTTTGGGGTTTTCATTTTTGTGGGCGCTGGAAAGTTGTTCAATCATGTTGCTAATTTTAGTTCTCCATTCGGGATTTCTCTCCAATTCGAGCGCCTTTTTAAAACTATCCAGCGCCTTGTCTTTTTTACCGGATAATGAATAGGCCATACCTAGATTTGTCCAAGCTTCGTTGTCTCTGGGATATCGGTTGATGGCCGATTCATAATCCTGGATTGCCAAATCATAGTGTTCAAGGCCTGCGTAAGCCATCCCTCGCCCGAGAATGGCAGACCTCGAATTTGGCGCAAGACGAAGCGCTCGATTGTAGTCCTCAATGGCAGCCTTGAAATCCAGATTGAAATTGTTGGTGTCAGCCCTGCCAATAAACCCTTGGGGATCGTGTGGCCGTAATTCGATATAATTGTTGAGGTCTGTAAGCGCTTTCATGGGAAAACCCATTTTGTCAAAAACTTCACCACGTAAAAGGTAGGCTTCAGAAGGCTTGGGAGAACGTCGTAGGGCCTCAGTGAGGCATCGAGCAGCTGGCGCTAGATCGTTTTTCCCCATGAAGATCTTGGCCCGGGCTATTAAGGATGCAGCCGAGACTTTCCCTAAAACTTTTGCCGCCGGAGGCGCTTGCGCATAAGCTGTTTCAGGCGACGATCCGAAAACAAGGACAGCTCCCAAACATATCCAGAATATATCGAACAATAACCTAAAAATACACTCGAATAATTTCATGGCCTGTGATACTCCGAAAAGAATCTGGAAATATCCTGTCGAAATGCCGCAATAAGGTGTTACCAATACTGATAGGTTTCGTAGAATACCAACCTGAAAAAAAGTAATGTCTAACCGGCCGGATTATATAACGCTCGAAGATTACAAACAACCATGTAGCCAAAGAGGAGATCCTATGGAGTACAAAGATGTTTTTTTCACAACCGCTGGTTCGATTGGATCGATTACGCTGAATTCGCCTGGCACAGCAAACGCTTTGTCAAGAAACATGATTTCCGAACTGATTTCTATCTTAAAGTCCTTTCGGGATCAATCATCCACAAAAGTATTGATAATCAAAGCGGCAGGAAAACATTTCTGTTCCGGCCACAATCTGACAGAGATGATCGACAGCCATGTCACAGATTACAAATTCATATTTGGGCAATGCGCTGAAATGATGTCTCTGATACACGAAATTCCCCAGATAGTTATTGCTCAAATACATGGAGTTGCGACCGCGGCTGGATGCCAATTGGCTGCTCAGTGTGACCTCGGTGTGGCGGCCGAAACTTCGAGGTTTGGCACCCCTGGGGTCAAAATAGGACTGTTCTGTACAACCCCTATGGTAGCTCTAAGCAGGGCGATTGGACGAAAACACGCTCTGGAGATGCTTCTGACCGGGCGTCTCATTACAGCTCAACAGGCCCATAGTTATGGCCTGGTTAATCACGTGGTCCCGGAAGCGGAATTGGAAAGAGCTACCTTTGATCTTGCCGAAACAATTGCCAAATCGAGTCCTCTCACGCTAGGAATCGGCAAGAAAGCTTTCTACACACAGATTGATATGCCGGAAAATCAGGCCTACGATCACGCTGTCGAAGTAATGACGTTAAATCTCATGACGGAAGACGCACAAAATGGCATTAAGGCTTTCTTGACAAAAAAAAGCCCCATCTGGAAAGGGCGCTAAAATCATAAATAAACTCTAGTCAACTGGTTTCTATGGGGTGATGGAGGTCATTTGGTATCCATATGCGAAATAACCTCCTGAACCCAACTATAAGCAGCAATCATTGCTGGAAACCCTACAGTTGTAGCCGATAGCAATGTGGCCTGCACAAGGTCCTCTTTAGATAAACCTGCTTCCAGCGCTCTTCTTGCATGTGATTTGACTGCGCCCACGGAACCGGCGCCGATTGAAACTCCAAGTTGCACAAGATGTTGGCTCTGGCTTCCCAATTTACCGACTTTGGAACACAAGTCGCTGATTTCCTTGAATTTATCTGCGATGTCTCCATGGTCTTCTACAAATTTTGTGAATATTTCCGGCAGATCCATTTCATTCCCCTTTTTTGTTAAAAGTTTCAAACTTTAGACATGTTCTGGAACGTTAACCTAATTCCAGAGGAAAAGCGACTTGGAAAATGTCAGTAAGGAAGAAAAGCCAAATGACAAACGCCCGGACCAAGCTGTTTTCAAAATACTGGCTCTTCGGTGGTTGACCGAGTCGTCGAATTATAGTAAACGGCTATTACTCTGATAAAAATCATACCCTGTCGGTTACCTTTTGGAAAGGAGTTATGGGCTTGCGAGTTTTGTCTGGCATTCAACCAAGTGGAGCGCTTCACCTAGGGAACTACCTAGCTATGATGGAACCCATGATTTCATACATGGACCGCAGTCAACTTTTTGTATTTATTGTTAATATGCATGCGATGACCAGTGTTGCAGACGGTGAAAAGCTGGCGCAGGGAACCTTGGAAGCCGCATCCGATTTTCTCGCTTTGGGTCTTGACCCCAACCGTTCGATATTTTGGGTTCAATCCGACGTTCCTGAGGTTGTGGAATTAGCATGGATCTTAACGTGTATAACCCCCATGGGTTTGCTGGAACGTTGTCATTCTTACAAGGATAAAATAGCCAAGGGGATTTCTCCGAACCATGGGCTATTCGCTTACCCTGTACTGATGGCTGCTGACATTCTTCTTTATCAGGCTAACACCGTGCCGGTTGGAAAGGACCAAAAGCAGCATATTGAAGTTACCAGAGATATAGCTATCAAGTTTAACGCTATCTATGGTGAAACTTTTGTTATTCCTGAGGGAGAAATAAACGATCAAGTGGCTACTGTGCCGGGGGTTGACGGACAGAAAATGTCCAAGTCCTATGGCAACACCATAGAAATATTCCTGGATGAAAAAAATCTCAAGAAAAGGGTCATGAGTATAAAAACTGATTCAACTCCGGTCGATCAACCTAAAGACCCTGAAGGTTGTAATCTGTTTCAGGTTTATAGACACTTTGCTCCCAAAGATAGAGTTGAAGAGGTCAAGCGACTGTATATTGATGGGGGGGCTTCCTACGGTGTCATCAAAAAGGAATTGTTTGAAATATTGTGGGACCTTTTTCGTGGCCCAAGGTTAGAAAAGCAGAAACTTGTCAATGATCGTGGTTACATAAAATCTGTTTTGGCTAATGGAGCAGCAAAGGCCAGACAGATCGCCATGCCCACAATAGAAGATGTTCGCTGGAAAGTCGGCATGAAATACTGAAACAATCCTGCCTGCTTAAAGAGGTTAAGCCATAGAAGTTGAAATAGACAACATCATAGCGAGGCTGCGAGAATCAGTCGCAAATATGCGACTCCCGATTGTCACCGAAATTTCTCAACGTCAACGATCTCCGTTTGAAGTTCTTGTGGCAACAATTTTGTCACTCAGGACCAAAGATGAGGTAACGCGTTCCGCCTCGAAACGCCTGTTTGAAAAAGTTTCAACTCCGGCTGAACTAATAGCTTTAAGTGAATCCCAAATAGCCGAAACAATTTTTCCTGTGGGATTTTACAAGACTAAAGCCAAAACGTTGATAGAGCTTTGTAAGAAACTATTAAACGATTACGAAGGAAACGTTCCCGACGATCTCGATGAACTCCTGAAATTGAAAGGCGTTGGTCGAAAGACGGCGAATCTCGTAATGACGCTTGGATTCGGCAAGCTTGGGGTGTGCGTAGACACCCATGTGCACAGGATCAGCAATAGAGTTGGCTATGTTAAAACCAGGACTCCGGAACAAACCGAAATGGCCCTGCGCGAGAAATTGCCCAAGAAATATTGGATTGAATACAATGACCTCCTGGTCACGTGGGGACAAAATGTATGCAGGCCGATTTCGCCGCTCTGTTCAAAATGCGCCATACTAAATTATTGTTGTCGTATAGGAGTTAACCGAAGCAGATAAACCTGCTCGCAAGACGAAGGTGGTCTATTTGCCTTCGGTGTCCAGCTTACAACATGAAGCGCCATCAGATGGTTTTTGAGAAAGAAACTTGTCAATGATCGTGGTTACATAAAATCTGTTTTGGCTAATGGAGCAGCAAAGGCCAGACAGATCGCCATGCCCACAATAGAAGATGTTCGCTGGAAAGTCGGCATGAAAAGATCGGAAGAG
>JAMCYH010000121.1:305-5805 GCA_023474025.1 Deltaproteobacteria bacterium | reverse complement strand
GAAGAACTTTGCATTTCAGATGGTTTTTGAGAAAGTCTTTTCCTGATCCTGGTTGTTTGGATTCGTAGGCTTATGAAATATCCGGCAAGCGCTAGTGGCGTAGCTATAGTTAAGGAACCGACTGACCATCGTAGAAGAACGTCCCCTCCTAAATCCAGAAACTGCCTGAAAGCGTCTCCGTAATGTGTAGCTTGAAGAATTGGCGCTATTAAAAGGTAAAATTCATGAAAATTTTTTACCGGCGGTCTATCGAGTAAAAATGACCCCGTACGGTAGAATAAATAATACATGGGTCCAACTGAAACAGGATTATTTATACAGCTAAACGCAAACGCTATCAGGAGGTTGAATTTCAGAAACAACCTAAATACGCCCATGCAAATTGTTTGCGTGCCAAGCGGAAAGCTGGCGCCGATAAATAAACCGAAAAAAACACCTCGAGCGTCATACCACGGTGGGTGTTGGGACCTGATAAACGGATCAACAAAAAGTCGTTTTGCTGTGGTGGTCAGTTTTTTTGAAAAATTACCAGGCTTGTCACAAATATTTTTTAAGAAAGACAATTAATTTATCCATCTGAAATGCAAAGTTCTTCATCCCGAAAATAGCAATCCGGCGTCTTGACGACAAACGCCGGACCTCTTAGGGCATTATACTGAAAAAGCAGTAAATTGATATGATCAGGAATAATAATGAAAAATCAGTAAGTCACACTAGTCTTTTTTGTCCTGTTTGCCCCAATGAAATTTGTTTTCCGCGTCACTAGCCTTGGATTCAGTCTGTCCCCACTTCATTTTTTTAGTTGCGGGCTTTTCCTCACCAGAAGTCCCCACAGTCGGAGATCCGCTGCCGCTATTAGTCGATGAGTTCACACTGGGCGCAGCCTGTGCGCCGGGTGAAGTTTCCGCCGGTTTTGGTGTAGCTGAAGGGGTTACGCTAGCAGGGCTCGGAGCGGTACGCTTTGGTCGTTGAGTCGCGATCGGTGCGCTAATATTTCGTCTAATGGGCGGAGCAGTCCGAACAACAGGTTCCGACTGTAGAGGCGTAATGGCTCGTGCGGGGCGTTCGTTTCCCGAGTTGGTTTGGGGAATCAAATCCCTGGTCTTGTACGTGTCATAAATTTCCTGGTCCCCAAATGTCTGAGCATTTTGCGGTTTGTTAAAATTTATTGAAAAATCCTTGTCCGTTATGTCAGCACTCGTTGGAGGCGCTTGACCCCAGTACATCTCATCAGCGCCACAGAGGGCTAGCGGAGAGAAAGCCACAAATAGCGTCAAAAATACGCCTACTATCCTTTTCATGAAAAAACTCCTTTCGAGATTTCTATCGTAATTTCAGGGACTCTCCCCGCGAAAATAATATTTTAATAATATTATATAACAAAACTACATAAATAGTCAACTTTTTACGACTATTTAACGAATGCGGTATTATCAAACGATGCATTTTTGAAAATCACTGTTTCCTGGGACCAACGCAAAATTATACGCCTCTCAATTGGTCCGGCCATATCTGCTTATGTAACTGTAACTGAAGTCGAACTTCAAGACTGTCCGACAGCATCCATTCTGCGAGGCTCCTGGGTTCGAGGCTACCAAAAGCCAAAGACATCAAAACTTCATTGCGGGTATTTGCCAGATATTTTCTGTAAATTTCTCTGGCCCATTCGTAGTCTTGGCGGTCCATAAGCACGAACTTAACTTGATCATATGGTCTTAAGTTCTTTAAATTGTTCCAGTTCATCTTGTGGGTTTGTCCGCTACCAGGACATTTGATGTCCATTACAGCTACGACATTGCGGGGCAGTACTGATATATCCATGGAACCGTTTGTCTCAACCAAAACCTTCCGGTTACATTTACGAAGAAGTCTTATAAGTTTCAATGAGGCGGGTTGAAGAAGAGGTTCGCCTCCGGTGATCAATACGCGTTTCAGATTGAAGTCCAACGCTTTTTGCGCCACTTTGCCGACGCTGATTTGTTCACCCCCTTCCCATGCGTAACTGGTGTCACAATAGGCGCACCTCAAATTACAGCCGGTAACTCTGATAATCGTAAAAGGGATGCCGGCAAAGGAGGATTCACCTTGTATGCTTTTGAAAATTTCACAAACTGTAATATTCATATATTGTGTCACTTGATTCAAATGAGATATTCTAAAGCCATAAAATATACTGAGGCCCTGCGTATTTTTACGAATATTAATTGTGTACATTATAACCGTCTTAGGGCCTTTTGGGTAGCGCTCGCAAAGAAAAGACGCCGGAACGTTTTGGGGATATGGCGCTGCGTTTACTGACGTGGAGGATTTATGACTGACAGGATTAGAGTTCGATTTCTTCCCGATGACATTGTCATTGAAGCAACTTTTGGGGATTCGCTTCTGGACGCGGCGCTTAACGCCGGTGTATTCATCCCTGCGGCTTGTGGTGGGTCAGGCGCATGCGGTCAGTGTAAAGTAAAAGTAGTTCAGGGGCAGGTTAAGGCTGAATCAACCGAAAAAATCCGTCCGCAGGACCGAAATCAAGGTTATGTACTCGCTTGTCAAACCAAACTGGTCGAGGATGTTACTATAGAAGTCCCGATGGCTAAGGTTGGACGGAAGGTCATTCCCCG
Source organism: Deltaproteobacteria bacterium (assembly GCA_023474025.1). Taxonomy (GTDB): domain Bacteria; phylum Desulfobacterota; class Desulfomonilia; order Desulfomonilales; family Desulfomonilaceae; genus CAJBEZ01. The sequence continues at coordinate 3,190 of JAMCYH010000121.1, read as the reverse complement.
AGACGAAGCGGACCGCATGAAAACCATGGCGCGCCCCATGGAGTCACCAATTACACCTGAATTCAATCCTATGACAATATCTGTCCTGATGAATCCAGCGGCTCCAAGACTGGAAGACAACAGTAGCGATTATGAACGAATTATACGTGAACTGAAAGTCAATCATAACTTGTCTCCTGTGGTGACTTCTCTCGACGTCCTAAAAGTCATTCCAAACAAAGTTCGAGAGCAGGACTGGCAATTCGCCGCGCTTCTTAAACCTGAACATCTTCCAGGTATAGATCCCTATTATCAATTATTGAACATCTATCCAGGACGCAAGGCGCCATTAAGAACGGCGATGGCTGTAGACATAGGAACAACATCTTTGTGGGGCGAGTTAATAAACATCGAAACAGGAGAAGTCCTCGCAAGATCCTCTCGTTACAATCCCCAGATTTCAATGGGAGATGACGTAATAAGTAGAATAGTTTTCGCTTTAAAAAAAGAGGGTTCTGAAAAATTACAGCAAGTAGTAGTCCAGGGATTAAATGAAATAATCAATGAGACGCTAGAAAAAAGTGGGACATCCAGAAATTCTATTAATTATATGGTCACCGCTGGAAACACGGTGATGACCCACCTTTTTTTAGGTCTTTACCCTCGTTTTTTAAGGCAGACCCCGTACGTGCCGGTAGCCCAAAATATAGGACCAGTTCCGGCTGAAGATCTCGGTCTGGATATGCCAGAAGGAGCTTTCGTCAATGTCTTTCCGGGTGTGGCTTCTTACGTAGGGGGAGACATAGTTAGTGGGGTCCTTGCCAACGGTATGTGGGATTCAGATCTTATGACTCTGTTCATAGATATTGGTACTAATGGAGAAATAGTTGCCGGCAACAGGGATCTCCTGATGACCGCTTCTTGCTCGGCGGGACCAGCGTTCGAAGGTGGGGGATTGCAGCACGGAATGCGCGCTGCTCCGGGCGCTATAGAAGGAGTGCTCATTGACCCGGAAACATTCGAACCCATGATAAAAACGATCGATGCAAAACCAGCTATTGGAATTTGTGGCTCGGGCATAATAAACATTATTTCGCAGATGCTTAGAATCGGCATGCTCAACCAAAACGCAAAATTTGCCCAAGATCTCGGAACAGACAGAATCAGAAAAGGGACGAGTGGCTCCGAATATGTTATTTGCAAGGCCAAAGAAAGCGGTTTGAACGAAGACATTGTTTTAACCGAGGTCGATCTTGACAATATTTTACGGGCAAAGGCAGCCATGTTCTCTGGATATGCCTGTTTGCTGGAGAAAATTGGTTTAAGTGTCGAGGAGTTGGATCGGGTGATAATTGCCGGCGCTTTCGGCAGTTTTATAAATCTTGATCACGCTGTCACGATAGGGCTGCTTCCGGATATTCCCCGAGACAAATTCTCTTTCATTGGGAATTCATCACTCAAAGGAGCGCGGTTAGCTGTAATTGATAGGCGGTTAATGGAAAAATCCGGGGACATAGCTCGATCTATGATGAATGTAGAGTTGTCGGAAGATCCAGCCTATATGGACAATTTCATGGCGGCGCTCTTTTTACCGCACACCCGCATGCAGCTATTTCCATCGGTTAGGCTTGGTGTTTATGGATAGTTATGATCCGGTTTTCTACACAATTTTTGTTGATTTGATTCGGAAATCTCTGATAAACTAACAGATCTCTACATAGCTTTTTGCACAATTTAGGTTCTTAAAAATCCGGATATTAGGGAAACACGAACGTCTCAATCCTCGACGTGTTTCCTGAATTGGTAAGTCTTTAAAACACATCTATTAAAGATCAATACGGAGCGTAAGATGAGCCAAAAGTATGTCTATTCATTCAAAGAAGGCGATGGAAAGAACAAGAGATTGTTGGGGGGAAAGGGCGCTGGCCTCTGTGAAATGACACAAATCGGACTAAATGTGCCCCCTGGATTTGTTATTTCGACAGATGCCTGCCTGGCGTATCTTGATTCAGGTCAGTCCGAGCTTCCAGCCGGATTGATGGATGATGTCAAAAAACATATGGCTGAACTGGAAGTAGCCACTGGTAAAAAGTTTGGAGACCCGAAAAACCCGCTCCTGGTGTCGGTTCGCTCGGGCTCTGCGCTTTCCATGCCGGGCATGATGGATACAATACTTAACCTCGGCCTAAACTCCTCCACTTTGCACGGCCTTGTTGCCCAGACAAATAATGAACGATTCGCGTATGACGCAAACAGACGATTTATCCAGCTATATGGGAAAATCGCCATGGGCATCTCTGATGAATATTTTGATGAAATCCTGGATGCGGTGAAGGTAAGGACCGGAGCTATTTCAGATGTAGACTTAACGACAGAGGATCTAAAGGAAGTCAGTGAACTCTTTCTTAATGTTGTCGAAGAACAGACGTTTAGGCCATTTCCCGAAAACGTTTATGACCAGTTGGATATTGCTATTAAGGCGGTTTTTAATTCCTGGATGGGGAAACGCGCCGTTGACTATCGCAGGGAATTCAATATTACACCGGACAAGGCCAACGGTACTGCGGTCAATATCGTAACAATGGTTTTTGGAAATATGGGTAATGATAGCGGAACAGGGGTTGGGTTTACCAGAGATCCGGCGACCGGTGAAAATGTAATGTTTGGCGAATACCTTGTGAATGCCCAAGGCGAAGATGTTGTGGCCGGTATCCGTACGCCAAAACCAATCCAGGCGATGGCAGAAGAGATGCCAGGTCTGTACAGGCAGCTGGAGGACCTGAGAGATAAGCTTGAGAAACATTATCGGGAAATCCAGGACTTTGAATTTACGATAGAACGCGGCACAGCCTTATAGTTCGGATCAAGTCCCGGGTAAAGAAGGTCTGCTCAGCAAAGAAGAAGCT
>JAMCYH010000121.1:0-295 GCA_023474025.1 Deltaproteobacteria bacterium | reverse complement strand
CCAGGACTTTGAATTTACGATAGAACGCGGCACTCTCTACTGTCTTCAAACCCGAAACGGAAAAATGAATGCCACCGCTATGGTCAGGACTTCAGTTGAAATGGTTGAAGAAGGTCTGCTCAGCAAAGAAGAAGCTCTGTTAAGAATAAACCCTGAACATCTAGAACAGCTTCTTTACCCGGGACTTGATCCGAACTATAAGGCTGTGCCGCGTTCTATCGTAAATTCAAAGTCCTGGATTTCCCGATAATGTTTCTCAAGCTTATCTCTCAGGTCCTCCAGCTGCCTGTACAGA
>JAMCYH010000016.1 GCA_023474025.1 Deltaproteobacteria bacterium | reverse complement strand
TCACGGGAGCGCCGGTTGTTGCCGCTCTCTCGGATTCCATGGTCTCGCGCGGAATCCTGGTGGAGCCCGGTCACTGGGTGGTAGTGCTTGGTGACCGGGTTATTTACCGCTGGAAGGACCTCCAGGTTACGGCCGACACCGACTGGGCGGCCTTGATCCGGAAGATTCCCTCCGGTCTCCTCGCCAGCCGGGGGTGCCACGACGCCCAGGCCGAGCATTACGAAGAAGAAGTACGGGCCGGGTTGAACGATTACATCCGGGAGAACTACTTCGCCATCCTGGACAGGGTAATCGAACTGGCTGAAATCCAGGAAGGTATGACCGTCCTGGACATCGGGATCGGCACAGGGTTACTCTCCGAACGGGTGCCTGGCGGCGCCCATTTGCATGGGATCGACATTTCGCCGAAGATGCTTGAGAAAGCGCGGGAGAAGGGTTTGCCCGTGAAGTTGGCCGAGGGAAGTTTCCTGGCCATCCCGTACCCGGACCAGACTTTTGACCGGATCATCTCAACCTTCGCCTTTCATCACTTGGCTCCCATGGAGAAGGAGCTTGGTTTCAAGGAGATGGACCGCGTCCTAAAGCCCAACGGGCGCATCGTCATCGGGGACCTGATGGTTGAGAATGCCCGGCAGATGGATGAACTTCAGCAACGGTTCGTACGCGAGGGCCGTACCGACCTTCTGGAAGAGCTGGAGGATGAGTACTTTACCGACCTTGGGTTGGCCGTCAAAACCCTGGCCTCGCTGGGATATGAAGCTGTCTGGGAACGTGGGTCAGTGCTCTCGTGGATACTTTCCGCTAAATCGAATGATGGATTCCCCGCCAAGTAGCTGCCACACAGCCATTTGAACGACGTCGCGCAGACCAGTCACGTGAAGCAGTGGCGATAGTGATGATAGAATACGCTTGGGAAACCTGGTTTTAGAATAATAGGGCAAGTAAAGATCATTCGAGATAGGCAGTATAAGCGAGCTCGTAACAACAGGCGCCAAAAGACCTTTAACGAAATCGGCGGCGACATTGGCAGGGAGGGAGGCCTTGAAATAAGGAGCTTAGTTCAGGCCACATTTACTGGCTCATATATCAGAATTGGATGTGAAGTTGAGACTGGTGACGATACCTCCCGGAGTATTAATGGATTATTCCTGGAGACAAAGCCAAGCTTTTTCTCTATGTAAGAGGCGTGGCCGCTCTTCGGAAAAAATCGAAGAAGTAAGAGATGGTTCCGGTGAATTTTGGTAGAGATAGGTTTATATTAAATCAGATACTACCTTGCGTCAGGCAGGAAAATATGTAACAAAAGCGAAAGAATTCACTCGAGTACGATAGGCAATAATGTTAGTCTGGGAGGATAGTTACAAAGTGGCTGTTGATTCACGAATCTCTTTCGAACAGTTTTGTCGGGGACTGGGCTTTCAGAGATTTCCTTTCTCGCAGTACTCAACAGAAAATGAGTTGGAGATACGCGAAAAATTGTTCTATATGCCCTCCGACTACTCCCCCATTGTCGAGGCGTTCACTAATGGGCAATCCATGTTCATCGTGGGCAACAGGGGTTCTGGGAAGACGGCCTTGTTATATGATCTCGAAAGCAAGGTTAGCGCCTTCACAAACCTCTTAATTACTCGATTAGACGACTTTTCCAACCTTCCTCACCCGCTTGCTATAGAGCAATACTATCACACCATTATAGCTAAGCTTACACTATCTCTGTTTACGCGATTGGTTGTCGAAAAGGATCGAATTAAACAGCTGAATGACGAGCAAAGGACGCTCTTGGTTTATCTCCTACAAAAGTACTACCCTTCTGTATATAGGGCGGAGTTGGTCAAACGCATTGAGAGCTTAAGTCTTTCTTGGGCCTCGCGTGTAACGAAGCGGGGCTATAACTTTTTACGTGACCTTCTGAACTATGGTTTGTCTGCAGCTGTACAGTTTACCTCAGATGTAGTCAGGCAACACTTCGCTTCTTTACCGCCTATCCCCAAGGAGTTTGTACTGCGACAGTATTTCCCTGGAATCCCATTAGAGGCAAACAAGGACTTTAAAGATCAGGAGGTCCTCTATGATTTCTTTAACAGATGTCTTGAACTAGTAAAAGCTCTTGGTTTTCAGCGGTTCGTTATTGTCTTAGACAAGATCGATGAAGACCAGCGTTTGTCTAATGATGCGGAGACTATCCGCGACTTCATTGCCCCGGTTCTAACGGACAACAAACTTCTGTTAAACGAACGAATTCAGCATGTCGTGTCCCTGTGGATTATCCCTTTCACCTTATTGACCGACCGTATTAGGAGTCAGAAGCTTTTCAATGCACGGCTGAATTGGCGCTCCAATGACCTTGTTGGAGCTTTGAACAAGCGTATGGGCGTTTTCTCCAATGGTAGGGCCCCTACGTTTGACAATCTCTTTGCCTCGGATGTTACTGTTGGGCAAAAGCAACTTATCTTAGATTTAGCTAACAGAAATCCCAGAGATCTTTGGCATATAATGCGTAGACTTCTCGAAGCTCAGTATGAAGTTGACGCCACCAGCTTGGTAATTAGCGAAAAAGCAGTAAAAATAGGGCTCGATACATTTGTGAAAGAGTTTAATTACTACGAGTACTATCCTCCAAAAATTGTTTCCCGTGCAGACAGCCTGGATGTATACTCTTATATTCGTCACTTGCTTAAGCTGAGCACGACCGAGTTCACCCGCAACCACTTTAAGGACGTAACTGGTATTAGCGGCGGTTCAGCGAGCAACTATGTCGACCAAATGCAGCGTATGGGTTTGATAATTAACTCGGATCGTGATGGGCGAAATGTTGTTTATTCAATAGTGGACCCCAAGATTAAGTATGCTATACAAAACAATATTAGCATCACTAAGGCAAGTTAGCTAATCAATACCTTAACTTGCTCGTCGCAGATCCACTGACCATGGGTGTAATAGGAATAGCCAGGGATTGGGAGGCATCGTCAACTGGTTGTTTAAAAGCTTTATGGGCTATCCGGTAGTAATAGGTGGACCGGCTGAGACCGACGATCCGTAGCACGAAGGCCGCCCGATAGCTCCGTTGACCATTTATCCGCAACAGTTACTTTTTCACGAGGATGTCCCATAATCCGTAGAATTTGAGATGGCGGTTACCGCCCCGTTCATGGTATAACAGTGTTGAAGTGACACAATCAACCATTAACGGGAGGAACCGCCAATGAGATCGTATCATGATTTGCCTGCAAAGGGAAGACCCATTTCCGCAGTGGGGCCAGTGAACCAAATTGAACTCTCAGCCGAACTACTTTCCCAACTTGCCGGTTTGGCAGTGGACGTCCGAGAGGGGCTATTGGCGCTTTCGGTCCGAGTTGGCCTGAAGGTCATGGAGGCGATGCTGGAAGAAGAGATCGCCACCATCGTGGGACCCAAAGGCCGCCACTCCCAAGCCCGCACTGCTTACCGGCACGGCCATGAGAATGGAACTGTTGTTTTGGGCGGGAGAAAGGTCACCGTCGCTAAACCCAGGGTGCGGACCACAGCCGGTCAGGAAGTAGTGCTCCAAGTCTTTCAGCGCTTCCAGGCCGAAGACGTCCTGCATCAGGCGGCGATGGACCGGATGCTGCATGGCATATCCACCAGGCGGTATCATAAGGGCCTGGAGGATGTTGGGGCCGGGATCGATGTTCAGGGCATCTCCAAAAGTTCCATCAGCCGTAACTTTATGCAAAGGACCCGTCAGGATCTGACTGAACTTTTGGAAAGAAGGTTTGACTCCACGCACTTCGTGGCGCTGTTCATTGATGGGTTTGCACTTGGCGATCACCTGGTGATCACCGCCATGGGCCTTGATGCGCAAGGCCAAAAGCACATCCTTTCGATTCGGGAGGGCGCCACGGAAAATGCCAGGGTCTGTAAGGACCTGCT
>JAMCYH010000223.1 GCA_023474025.1 Deltaproteobacteria bacterium | reverse complement strand
TCCCGACCCTGTTGATCGGGGAAAAAGTAATCGTAGGGTTTAAGGAACAAGAAATTAAAGAAGCGCTCGGAATGAAACCGGAACAAGGATAGATCGGCCAGAAAATAGAATTCCCCAGAACCTGTTGATAACTTTTGTAATAACTTGTCGAGATGGTCAAAAATAGTCGAGCGATTGTAGCCTGAATACATTTTGTATCATTTTGAGACAAATATAAAACCGTCGTTATAACAACATGTTATCATCTAGGCTAGAATTAGTATTTGGTTTTTTACGCATGTGTTGAGTATGTCAAGAGGTACCAACAATTGTTGATAACCATTTCGGATCGTGATGTACGAACGACTGCTTTAGCAATGCAAATCGCCGCTGAGGCGATAATGCGCGGGGGAACAGTTGTAATTGGTACTGAAACGTTTTACGCTATTGCTGCAAATCCATTTATGGATCAGGCTGTCGAAAAGATCTTTTCAATAAAGAGGAGGTCTTTTCAAAGCCCATTGCCATTGATTGCAGCGGACCAAAACTTCGTAAATTCAAAAGTCATCTGTTTTTCCAGGATTGAAGAAACTCTTATCAAAAGGTTTTGGCCGGGCAGTTTGACTATTTTGCTCGATGGGTGTGACAATTTTTCGAAACACGTTCGCAATGAACAGGGGAAGATAGGTGTCAGGGTCCCAACGGAGTGCCCTGCGCGGCGTCTGGCGGAGAAAGTTGGTGGGTGGATAACAGCAACCAGCGCGAATCTTTCGGGCGAGCCTGCGCCTGAGAAAGTGATAGACATTCCAAGTGAAATTACTGATCTCGTAGACGTGGTCATAGACTCTGGTCCATGCCCAGGTGGACTTCCGTCGACTATTGTCGATACATCTTGCGCAAGTTGGAGAGTCATCAGAAATGGCGCTGTTTCTGAACAGACTATCGTCGATACGTTGGAAGGATCTGAAGTGAATTAAATATTCTTGACAGATACAACCAATCGTTTCTAGAATAGCGCTGTTGTTGCTGGGGGATCGTCTAGCGGCAGGACGACGGGTTCTGGCCCCGTTAACCGAGGTTCGAATCCTCGTCCCCCAGCCAATAACAAATCCACTCCTTGCCAAATGTCCAACAATTACAGCTTCATAAATTCCCTCACTCAATGATCGCTCAGGAAAACGGGTTCGTAGACGAACAGTATTCCGGAGAAATTGTTTGGAATAACCGGAAGTCTTATTTTTAGAATATGCAAAAAAGTAACATCCCTAGAAACTTACCTGATGACTCCGTTCCTGTTGGTGTTTACATTCACATTCCGTTTTGTTTAAGTCGTTGTAATTACTGTGCCTTTGTTTCGTATACGTTCAGCCCAAAAATGGAAGATGGTTATGTCGAAGCAGTAATCAAGGAAATTAATTCTGCCTGTATGTCTCCACTTTTTTCTGAAAGCCGTTTTCCAAAGGCCTTTGATACTATTTATATTGGAGGAGGAACGCCATCCGTTTTCAAACCTGGGAACATAAAGCGGCTAATTGACGCTATTGAGACAAATTTTCAGCCTGTTAATCCTCTCGAGATTACAGTTGAGATTAATCCCCGGACTTACAGTGAAGCTGAATTCCAGCGATTGCGTGAAGCAGGAGTGAACAGAATCAGCATTGGCGCGCAATCACTTAACGATCAAGAACTTGGTTCAATGAACAGGTCTCACAAGAGCTCGAATTTCCTCAAGGTTTTTGAGGATGCCCGCTCTGCGGGATTCGACAATATATCGGTTGACCTCCTTGCTGGTTATCCTGGACAGACGCTGAAATCATTCCTCCACAGCCTAAAAGGAATTGTTGAGTTAGACCCTGAACATATTTCGGTCTACATGTTCGAGGTTAAATCAGGGTCGAGCATTGAGAGCATCATAAAAATGAATCAGAATTGTGTCGTCGATGACGATGTCATGGCCGATATGTATGAAGCGGTTTGTGCAGAACTGTCTTTAGAAGGATTCGAGCAGTATGAGATTTCGAATTTCTGCAAACCCGGAATGGAATCGAGGCACAACCTGAAATATTGGTCAGATCAAATCTTTTTAGGTTTTGGTGTAGCAGCTCATGGAATGGTCGGAACGATGAGATATTCGAATGTCGTGGATCTGGACAATTATCTGGAAGCCATCCATTGTAACGGTAACATAATAGAATCCTGCGTTGAACTGGATCCTTTAACACGATTCAAAGACGCTATGATAATGGGACTAAGAAAGAATCAAGGCGTAAACCTTTCCGACATGAACTTTCGATATTCATTCGATTGCCGGCGTTTTGTTAAAGAAATTCTGAACGACCTTAAAGACGCAGAACTTTTTGTTATAGAAAATGACGTTATTCGTTTAACTTCAAGAGGCCGGCTGCTCTCAAATATTGTATTGTCACGATTTGTTTAGGAATATCATCTTCAGTGGGACCTGGTAATCCCTACAATTCAGCAGGTCGATTGACACCTACCAAAAGCTCGCTTAAAATCTTTGAAGTAATCGTACAAAAATTTTCGAACAGAACCGAAAACCGGTAAAAGAGATTTTCAAAAATGGGGAAACAAACCGAAAAAATAGTAATAAGAGGTGTTGAAATTCATTTGATAGACCAACCCGGGTTGGATGTTGACTGGATCGGAATGGAAGAACCGTTAATCCAGCTTCTCGCAGCTTGGTCCGATGATGGGGATGATCCACCTATGCAGCCGAGAATCCTGGGAAAACCGGGAGTTGGAAAAACATCATTGGCCATAACTGCCGCAAGAAAAATGAAACAAGACCTCTATGTTTTTCAATGCACAGTGGATACCAAGCCTGAAGATTTGATCATTACTCCGGTAATAAGTGACAGTGGCAGGATAAAATATGTGGCTTCTCCTTTGGTTACCGCAATGATTCGAGGCGGGATCTGTTTACTTGATGAAGGTAACAGAATGAGCGAGAAAAGCTGGGCTTCAATAGCTTCGCTTCTTGACATGCGCCGTTCGGTCTACTCAATAATTGCAGGTGTGGAAATTAAAGCCAAGCCCGAATTCAGAATATGTGTGACAATGAATGAAGACGCCTCAACCTTTGAAGTTCCCGAATATATTTATTCCAGGTTGCAACCGGGCATACACATGGATTACCCGACTCGGGACGACGAATTCAAGATAATTAGAAGTAAACTGTCAGGGCCGAGTGATTCTCTTATAGATCGTGTCGTGGACTTGCTTCAGGAATCTCACAGGAATGATGAAGATCTAAGTGTCAGGGATGGCATGAATGTATCACGTTACACGTACCGGTTGCTAAAATTCAGACCGAAATTATCCGAGGAAAGGGCTTTGGATCAGGCGGTATTTCAGATTACGGGAGTCAGGCGTGTCGCTTATGATGGCCCAACGCTGGTTTGATGTTGTCAGGGTAGGACGAATTTCCCTGATAGGCTCAATTGATTATCGTGTAGAGTTTGCCTGTCAGGTTCGTTCTTTTATTCAGCGTGAAAGACCAGATTTGATCTGCGTTGAAGCCCCGATTTCTCTTCGTGAACAAATCGTTGCTGCGGTAAGTCGCCTTCCGTATCATTCTGTAATTATATATGGAAATGAAAAGGATCAGTATACCGGGTTGATAGTCGAGGGGTCTGACGGGATTTTTGAGGCGGTTCGGTCCGGTTCTGAACAGGGCATACCAGTCTGGTTTCTGGATCCAACAGCGCGAAACCGTCGTGGCTGGATAGAAAAGGCGCTTGATGCGTATACAATAGATCAGGCAGGCCAGAAAACTTTCCTGGAGAGCCTTATAGGATTGTCGATAAACGGTCATCCGGACAAGGACAATCCCAATCGAGAAGTTTTTATGGCGGCCCGTCTCCAGGAGGCTACCAGGAATTATGAGCGAGTGCTTTTCGTTGGAAATCTTTTTACCTTGAATTCGTCG
>JAMCYH010000150.1:2343-19253 GCA_023474025.1 Deltaproteobacteria bacterium | reverse complement strand
CGGTGAAATAGGTGGCTTCTGAAAGGGCCTTAATTTTTCCCTGGGCCGTACCGGATCCACCGGAGATTATGGCCCCAGCGTGGCCCATCCTCTTCCCTGGAGGAGCCAGCTTTCCAGCAATATAGGCTACCACGGGTTTATTAAATTCGCTTTTTATATATTCGGAGGCTTGTTCTTCTGCAGAGCCACCTATTTCACCGATAAGGACGACCGCTTCTGTTTTCGAATCATCTTTGAACATTTTCAGACAATCCACGAAACTTAACCCTACTACCGGATCGCCCCCCAACCCAAGACACGTGCTTTGCCCCATACCTGCCTTCGTAAGCTGATCCACAACTTCGTAAGTGAGGGTACCGGACCGGGAAATCACTCCGACCGGACCGGGTGAATGAATGTAGCCTGGCATGATTCCAACTTTGCATTTTTCAGTTGGAGAAATTATCCCCGGGGTATTTGGACCGATCAGCACACTTCCCCTCTGCTTTACGGTATAAAGGGCTGAGGCAGTGTCAAGAGGAGGGATGCCTTCCGTAATACAAACTATCACTTTTATACCTGCTTCAACTGCTTCGAGAATAGGATCTTTGGCATGAGCGGCCGGGATAAATATTAGGGATACGTCCGCACCCGTTTCACGGACCGCTTCCTCGACTGTGTTAAAAACAGGGATTCCATCGACGAATGTTCCCTTCTTGCCAGGTGTCACACCTCCAACCATGTTAGTTCCATAATCCCTGCAAGCAATAGAATGAAATGTTCCATTTCGCCCGGTAATGCCCTGACATATAACGCGTGACTCCTTATTTACGAGTATGGCCATGGTCTTACTCCATTAATTAGCTTTGCTTAGTTCTTGGGCCTTGGCGACTACCATTGCGGCGGCCTCGTCCAATGAAGGTATCATTTGAATCTGAAGGCCTGAATCTGTAAATAATTTTCTTCCCTGCTCAATGTTGGTACCTTCGATTCTCGCTATCACGGGGAGTTGCAACCCCCGTTCCTTTATCGCCCTGATGACACCCCGAGCCAGCACATCACACCTGAGAATTCCTCCGAAGATGTTGATAAAAACAACCCTGACCCTCTTATCATCGAGCAAAATATTCATGGCGTCTGCGACGACCTGTTCACTGGCTCCACCACCAACATCCAGAAAATTGGCCGGCGCCCCGCCGTGGATCGAGATGAGATCCAAAGTGGCCATCGCTAGACCAGCTCCATTAACCATGCAACCTATGTCACCATCAAGTTTAATGTAGCTGAGTCCAGCCAGACGGGCAGAGAGCTCGACAGAATCCTCCTGGGATCTGTCTCTCAAGTTGGCCATTTCCGGTCTTCTGAATAAGGCGTGATCATCGAGATTGATCTTTGCGTCCAAAGCTAACACCGCCTCTCCAGAAATTATAAGAGGATTGATTTCAGCAAGAGTGCAATCACAGGAGACAAATATCTCATAAAGGGCCGTTATCGCTTTAGCAATCTGACTAGCTATCAAATTCTTGCTAGAAAGTTTATAAGCCAGTCCCCTCGCCTGAAATGGACACAAACCTCTCAATGGGTGGACTTTTGCAATGTTAAGAGGGTCAGGGGCTTCCTTCGCTATTGATTCAATGTCCATTCCCCCCGCCGGACTCGCCATCACAGTAACATGACCGTCATTCCTATCAAGCACAACTCCGAGGTATAGTTCTTCATCAATCTGGGGAGCCTCCTCAACCAGGAGAGCGGATACGGGTTTGCCTTGAGGACCGGTTTGATTTGTAACCAGGTTAATTCCCAAGATACGGGTGGCTTCTGACCTAATGTCATCATCAATAGACAGTACAGTGACGCCACCGGCCTTCCCTCTACCTCCGGTGTGGGCTTGGGCTTTTAGCACAACTCTGTCTGTCTTGAGGCTTCTGGCTGCTACTAATGCCTCAAGGCCATCGTGTACCAATAAGCCTCGTGGCACATTCACACCCCTTTCCTTCAAAATTTTTTTCGACTGGTATTCATGCAGATTCATTTTAGACCTGTCCTCGATATTTTATTGACTTCGAGATCGACGTCACTTGATAAAACTCCCTACACAGAATTAAACCTCAAAATAAGTAAAGAGCATAAAGGAATAACAGGCGGTTAAATTCAATCTAACCTTAGACTAGATGCTTTGCAAGCTAAAACTTCCGCTATTGCAGGCAAAATAGCCACACTACAAATGTCCGTAAAACTGACGCATTACGACAATTTCTTTCTATGATATTTGATATTTAGTGACTTTTATGCTAAAATTACTTTGGATATAACTGTAACCCACAAAATCGACTTAGTATGCATGAAGGCCAGAATTTGGAATTACTGATGAACCACTTTCTGATTTTCCAAATTGGCGATCAAACTTTTGGGCTCAGTCTATTTAACGTCGACAGAGTTGTCAGAGCTGTCCAAATCACGCAACTACCTTTCAGTAACGAAAATATACTAGGAATAGTTGACGTTCAGGGCTCCGTGATTCAGGTCATCAATTCGAGAAAATTGTTCAAAATTCCGGAGAAAGACATAGAACTTTCCGACCAGTTCATTATTGTAAAGGCCTATGGTAGCAGATTCATTCTTATCGCTGATCTGGCTTTAGAGGTCATTGATCTTTCATTCCAAAACTGATCCATCACTCTGATCGGGGAAGCCGGTATTGCGCCGTTGATTATCGTAAACTGGTCTGTCAATTCAAGATGCGCTTTTCAATAAGCGGCAAAGGAAACTGTTATGATAACGTTCCCATGGAGAGCTTCTGGAGAACGCTTCAAACTGAACTGGTCTTTCACAGCCACTTCAGAACCAGAAGAGAAGCGATCAAGCCAATAACGGAGTATATCGAAGTCTTCTACAATCGACACAGGAAACAAAAGAAACCGGGTTATCTTTCTCCCGTAGCTTTCGAACGCCAGTATTACGAACAACAGAAGGCTGCTTAGATGATTATTGTCCACTGTTTTCGACCGACATCACTTAGACCATCCGTATCCTACCTCTTTAGGTCTGTAGCCGCCGTTTTTAGAAATACAGCTATCTGCATACTGCTCACCGGAATGGGCAAAGATGGGGTCTATGAACTCAAGGCGCTTAAAGATAGCGGAGCGATAACTGTAGCGCAAGACAAAGAAACATCAGTGGTCCACGGAATGCCTGGGGAGGCCATCAAAATTGGCGCCGCCTCCCACGTAGCCTCGCCAGAGGAAATCGTAGGTTTGCTATTGCGGCTAGTAGTCGGAGGCCATAAAGGATGAACACTGACTCCGTTCACGACGATTTCGACTCAAAAGAAAATTCCAAAATTAGGATATTGGTTGTCGAAGATAGTCCAACGCAAGCTATCCGACTGCAACATATACTCGAGACAAGGGGTTTTGAGGTCGATGTAGCCTTTAACGGCAAAGCTGCTCTGGAACGCCTTGAACATGATTACCCCACGATTGTGATTAGCGACGTCCTCATGCCGGAAATGGATGGTTATGAACTTTGCAGGCGCATAAAAGCGGATGATCGGCTAAGAAATATTCCTGTGATCCTTTTGACTTCCCTTTCAGATCCTGAGGACATTATAAGAGGCCTGGAAGTAGGCGCCGATAATTTCATCACAAAGCCATGTCAGGAAAAACTTCTTGTCTCAAGGATTCAATACATAATCATTAACAGGGAAATCAGATCCAAATCGACCACCGGACTGGGCATTGAAATCTTCTTCGCCGGGCGAAAGCACTTTCTGGAGGCGGATCGAATTCAAATCGTGGATTTACTGCTTTCATCGTACGAGACAGCAGTCCAGAACTATCATGATCTGGAAAAAACTAATGAGGAATTAATTAGATCAAATGAATTGGTTTCGGCGGAAGCGAACAAACTTCGAACTCTGATCGAATGCCTCGAAGCTGGGATAGTTTTTGCTGACGAAGGTGATGTCATTACTGAGACAAATGGCCGATTCACTGAATTATTCAGAACAGATCGATCCGCCATCCTTGAGAAGACTCTATGGAAGGTTCACGAAAATAATCCTTTCATTGAACACACCAGGCAAATTGTATCCGAGTTCAAGAATGGCACGGCCCATGCGAGAGCGTCGATAGATCAAAAATTCTTTGACCGAGACCTTTCGATGACAATTCAACCCATCTTTGAAAACGGGGTATACAAGGGGGTCATACTTAGCGTCATCGACGTAAGCGATTTCGTACAGGCCCAGAAATTGTCCAGGCAAGCCAACAAAGCCAAAAGCCAATTTTTGGCCAATATGAGCCACGAAATAAGAACACCCCTAAATGGCATAGTTGGAATGGCACAACTAGCTCTAAACACGAACCTCAGTGATAGCCAGCGAGAATACATTGAAGCAATAAGGACATCTTCTCTGGATCTTACAAACATAATCAATGACATACTCGATTTTTCCCGGATTGAAGCCGGTAAGTTGTCGCTGTCCTCCGCGCTGTTCAGTTTAAGAGAATCGGTGTCCAGTGTTTTGTCCAGCCTGGCGCTCCAAGCGTATCCAAAAGGAGTGGAGTTGATTTACGAGGTGGAAAACGATACATCCGACCTATTCTTCGGGGACGCCGGCAGATTAAGACAAATCCTTATGAATCTTGTCGGAAACGCGATAAAGTTCACGGAACACGGCGAAATCTATGTTCATATAAAGACAGAATCTTTGTCAGGTAATACCGTCAAACTTTTCTTCACAATTCGCGATACCGGGATAGGCATACCCAAAGAAAAACTTAACACTATCTTTAAGGCCTTTGAACAGGTCGATTCATCATCTACCCGCCAATTTGGAGGCGCCGGCCTTGGTCTAGCTGTTTCATCCCAACTGTGTCAAATGATGGGAGGAGATGTACGGGTGGAAAGTGAGTACGGCACGGGTAGTGTTTTCTACTTTACGGTCAACTTGGAACGAGGTGATGAAGAGGCGCAAAGGCAGCCATTCACCATAGGGGCAGGCAATCTGGCTGGCTGCTCCGTTCTCCTGGTTGAAGGTAACCCCACTAATAGGAGGTTATTTCACCAAACGCTCTCCAGAGCCAATATGATAGTCCAGGAAGCCGATGACCCCGATGAAGCGATGTCCATGCTCTGGGCAGTCAAGCAAGAAAATCGGTCTTTTGATTTCATTTTGATCGACATGACTTTGCCTGATTTGAAAGGATTACAATTGATCAGCAACATCAGGCTTAGAAACATGTCGTTTAATGGAAGATTTATCCTGCTCGCGCCAAAAGGATATTCGTTAGCCGACACCGTATGCGCGGACATGGAAAACCTTGTCGTAATACCTAAACCTGTTGGACCAGCCGAACTCATTTCCGGTTTTGCAAAGTCGTTGGGACCATCTGCGATAAAAGGCGTAAATGGCGCAGCGGACACGGAGGCTTCAATATCAATCCAAAAGAGGCGAGCGTTTAAGATACTCGTAGCTGAAGACAACCTTATCAACCAAAAGTTGGCCAAATACATACTTTCGAATTTAGGTCATGAGGTTACTCTGGCTTGTAACGGGAGGGAGGCGCTGGAATTCTCGGCAACCAACACCTATGATTTCATACTTATGGACGTTCAGATGCCTGTCATGGACGGCCTTGAAGCTACTCGAATGATTCGTGAACGGGAAAAACGGTCCGACGCGCATATTCCGATAATAGCTTTGACGGCCCATGCGATGAAGGGAGACAGAGAGCGTTGCCTGGAAGCCGGGATGGATGATTATATTTCCAAGCCTATAAATTATCCTGAATTGATGGATTCAATCGACAAGATCCAACAAAAAACTAGAGTTACTTTTCAAAAACTTTCGGACAGCCAATCCAATCCAGTTTCTTAAACTCCATAATCATAATAATTTTGTTTAATTATATCGGGAAATGTGATATGTATCGATTATATTTTAAGTTGTGACTGTGTCACATTTGGGTTTGGGCGTTTAAGGAGTGTAGGTATGAAGTCTTTTATCATTTTTCTTGGATTACTCTCCATTATAATTTGTTCTAAGCAACCAACCTTAGCATCAGATCAAACTTCGTCCATTATTGCTAACCAGCAGGTATTCCATATCGTTGAAGATTCTCCGTCCTGTGCGGGCATTGCTCCACAAAAAACACAAAATGCCGACCTACCTTTAAAGGCCTCCACCTCAATGAAGGGCAATGCTAAATTCCTTCAATCATCCAAGACTGAAATGAATCCACAACGGGTTTTTAAAGAGCTTAGTGGCCGGGTTAAACACAACTGAGAATGGATGTGGGTTCTAAAAAAAGTTAGGGATCATAAATCCCGAACTATTGGCTGATCTCTGTTCACCCAGTCAAAAAAACAGACTGATGTTCTTTACATATTTTCACGCCTGACAAACCAATCTTATTCTTACGAGAAGACATTGCGGGTTGATAATATTAGCATTAGCGGATATATTCGCTAACGGCCAATTTATGGCCGTTTAGGAATAATTCTATCATTCATAGCGAGTTCCGAAAGATATGGAAAAGGGACGTGTATTAGTTGTAGACGATCAGGAAGAGATACTTTCTTCACTTGGCGCAATCTTGACAGATGAAGGCCACGAAGTCTTGAAGGCCCGTGATGGACAAGAGGCTTTACACATCGTGCAAAGTGACTCACCTGATATCGTTTTTCTGGATATATGGATACCGGGCATAGATGGAATGCAGACACTTAAAGCGATAAAGCGCATATCCCCGAAATGCCATGTTATAATGATGAGCGGCCACGGCACCATCGAGACTGCGGTAAAGGCAATAAAGCTCGGAGCCGAGGATTATCTCGAGAAACCGTTAAACCTGGAAGATACCCTCCATTTAGTCGAAAAGGCCGTTTCTTCAAAAAAAGATCAATCCGAGGTGTCAAGCTTCTCCTACGGAAATCCTGGACCACTAATTGGTTCATCGCAACTTGCGGTAAGCACACGAAGATCCGTAGAAAATGCCGCCCATGAAACAGGTTCTGTATGGATTTATGGTGAAAAGGGCTCTGGAAAGGAATTCCTTGCCCGAAAGATCCACTTCCTGGCCGGCAAAGACAGATACAAGCTGGTAAAGGTAGCCTGTGAAGACCTGACATCGGAGAATATCAGGGAAATCCTGCTGGGCAAGGTCGGTAATCGTGACACCACAAAACACGGAAAGACATCTTTCGTGCATGCAGGAACCTTTCTTTTCGTCGGTTTGGACCGCCTCAAGCCAGGTTTGGAATCCACCATCCTGGGTATTCTTCGGGAAATCGATGACCAGGCGAAGATCTCTCCAAATCGCCCAGGTTATTTGAGGTCACTTTTTACATCAAAAAAGTCTCCTGAAGAAATGGACAAAGCCGGATATGACTCTCGTGCGATAAAATCTTTCAGCGAGAGAGTTGTCCGAGTTCCGCCTTTGCGGGACCGCCCTGAAGATATCAGTCTTCTCGTAAGACATTTTCTAGCTGAGGCTTCCAGAGAATTCGACAAGGAAATAGTCGATATCGAAATGGATGCGTTGAACCGATTGACAGAACACACGTGGCCGGGAAACATTAAGGAATTGAAAATCCTTGTGGAACATGCAGTCATGAATACATCAGGAAGCATTCTGACTGCCAACGAACTTCTTTTACCTATCAGTTCCAGCGCCCATCCCTACAAATCGGGGGAACAACCTATTTCACCCGACACATCGGCGCAACCCGAGCGTCGGAATTCCTCTAAAGACGGCCCGGCAAAGGGGGTTGCAGCAGGGATCGCTGATGGAGATGGAGCCATGACAGGTCATAGGCTTCAAAAAACCTTGCGCGGCAAGGTTGTTATTTACGGTCAAGGGTTGCACTCAGGACAAAAAACCGGCCTGACAATATCTCCATTACCTGTTTCGTCTGGAATAAATTTTGGTCATATAACCTCCGGCGGGACTGTCCCCGCGTTACTTTCATTCGTCGAATCAACGGATTTTTGCACCAGTCTTCGTGGAAATGACGCTCTTGCACGAACGATAGAACATCTTATGGCAGTATTCCATGTTTATGGATTGACGAACCTGCTTGTAAAAATTTCAGGTGAAGTGCCGATAATGGACGGATCAGCCCTGGAATTTTGCAATCTGGTGGAAAATGCGGAAATTATTACACAGGACGAGATCGTTAACGAGATCAGGATTCAGGAACCTATCGAACTGCCCACGGTTCCGGGATTCCCGAAGAGCATGAGGATCGAACCATCGGAAATCTTCGAAGTGGAATACCACATGGATTACCCACAACCTATTGGGAAAATGAGCATGTCTTTCAGACTATCCTCAATAGAAGATTTCAAATCCGAGATTGCGCCTGCCAGGACATTTGGTTTCGTAAAAGATGTGAAAATCATGGATGAGATGGGATTGGCCGGGGGTGGCAGACTTTCCAATTTAGTTCTACTCGACGAAGAAAAAGTGGTTAATCCCCCACTGCGGTTCGAAAATGAGTTTGTAAGACATAAAATACTCGATATCATTGGTGACTTCTACCTGTTAGGCAGGCCCATAGTTGGCAAAATCATTGCAAAACAGACAGGGCATTCCGACAACATAGCTATGCTACGCCTTATAAATGATAGGCACGGTTCATCCTAGTCTTCGTGTGTGAAGGATTTGGCACGAATAATAAAAAATCGCAGACACCTGAAGAAGAAATAAAAACCCGCCACTGCTCCTAACAGGTTTGTGTATTCCAACTGTAAGAATTGACCGAGTTCACCTGGAATGTCTCCCAGTTCAAACATGAAATAAAACAAGTCGAGAGACTTGATCGCGAACCACGTTCCAGCAACGCCACTCAGGAATGCAAAGTAGAGATTTGCCCATCTCTTCGCCTCTATGCCTGTTTTTGACCACTTATAAGCCCGAATCCCCTGGATCACAAGATAGGGGGCCAGAAGCCTGGAAATAAGGAACATGGCGGACATCAGACTTGACGATCCGGTGTTAACAAGTTCTCTATAAATTAAGCTTGCGCCGTATTCACTTATATCACCACGAAAAACAAGGAATACGAAAGCTAATGGGAAAATTGAAACTGAAAGGGCTAAAACCCCAATTTCGCGAATTATGACTCTAATCATATAAATATTATATCATGATCTGAACCTTTTTGACTATTTCGTTATACGGGATGGCCTTTTTTCTTTGTGGGCAATGTCACAATCAGTTATACTTATAAATTATAGCGCTTCCGCAAAACATCATGAAACTCTCTAAATTTTCATTCTTCACATTTCCAGGAGGATTTTATGGATAAAATTTGGCTCAAATCTTACGCTCCGGAGGTCCCTGCTCATCTTGATATCGAGAAGATTAGCCCTCCTGAAGCCTTGACTAGAACAGCAAAACGTTATCCGGACAAAACCGCCTTGATCTTCCAGGGCACGAAGATAACTTTTCAGAAGCTTGATGATATGGTCTCGCGTTTCGCGTCGGCTATGATTGACATGGGGATCAAACCTGGTGATACGGTAGCAACATTGCTTCCCAACATCGTTCAGATGGTAGTTGCTATTTACGGGGCGATGCGAGCCGGGGCTGTGGTTGCTCTCAACAATCCTCTCTATACTGACCGCGAACTGGAGCACCAATTTAATGATTCAGGTTCCAAGTTACTGGTATGTCTGGACGTGCTCACCCCTCGCATGTCAGCATTACGACAAACGACACAAATAGCAAAGATAGTTTCATGCCACATACGGGACTTCCTCCCCTTCCCACTTAAGCAACTTTTCCCGTATGTTAGGAAGGGAATGCACCTTAACACTCCGAAAGGAAATGATATCTTTGAGTTCACTGATCTATTGAAGAAATATTCTCCCACAAAAAACCCTCATCGCTCCAAATGGGAAGACACAGCGTTATTACTATATACTGGAGGAACGACCGGAGTGTCCAAAGGGGTTCAACTGACTCATGGTAATCTTTCCAGCAACGTTCAGCAATGCAGAGCATGGTTCCATTCCTTTGATGATGGAGTAGAGACCGTGGTTGGTTGTCTTCCTTTTTTCCATTCTTTTGGTCTTACTACAGCCATGAATATGGCAATCTATTACGGGTATGCGGACATTCTGATCCCAAAGCCAGAACCTAAAGTCATTCTGGAAGCGATTCAAAAATATAAAGCTACATACATTCCCGCAGTGCCTACTCTCTATAATGGGATGATCAATTTCCCTGAACTCAAAAAATATGACATCTCGTCTATTAGGGGCTGTTTTTCGGGTGGGGCCCCATTGCCAATGGAGACAATCCGGAAATTTGAAAACCTTACCGGCGCCCAAATCTGCGAAGGTTTTGGTCTGACAGAAACCACACCTGTGGCTACAATTAACCCTTTAGGAGGAAAGAGGAAACCAGGCACCATTGGGCTTCCTATCCCCAATACGGAAGCAAAACTCGTAGATGTCGATGATTATAACAAGGAAATTACCGCGATCAATCAGCCCGGGGAGCTTTGCATTAAGGGTCCACAGGTCATGAAGGGTTACATCAATAGACCAGAGGAAACGGAAGCGGCCCTTAGAGACGGGTGGCTATTGACTGGCGATATTGCCGTAATGGATGAAGAAGGCTATTTCAGTATCGTTGATAGGAAAAAGGATATGATCATATCCGGTGGATTCAATATCTACCCAAGGGACGTAGACGAGGTCCTCTTCGCTCATCCCAAGATTGTAGAAGCATGCGCTATCGGCGTTCCCGATGCCTATTCCGGAGAGAGAATCAAGGCTTACGTAGTGCTCAAACCAGGCGAAACAGCTACACCGATTGAACTTATTGATTACTGCAAAGAAAATCTCGTCAAATACAAAGTCCCCAAATACATTGAGTTCGTTAGTGAACTACCCAAAAGCGCAGTAGGCAAGATTTTACGGAAAGAACTGAAACGAATCGACCGGGAGAAATCTCAAAAATCAAACGGGTAGTTTTTTGATCAGGACTTGATAAAACGGGTCCAATCAACGATACCTAGCAGCCAAAATATGGACTCTGTAAAACGTTTCCTTTTCTTGAGCAAGAGGAAACGTTAACTATTCAATATGGTTCGACGACTCTCACGCAGCCCCGGCCATCAGGGACTTGTCTCCCTTAGCGTTTCCCAGCGTCTTTTTCAGAAAAATTCCTGTATACGATTGCGGTGTCTCGGCTATCTTCTCTGGTGGCCCGTAAGCTACGACTTCGCCCCCCTCATCGCCTCCTTCAGGACCTAAATCTATTATGTAATCAGCCACCTTTATAACATCCATATTGTGCTCAATCACAAGCACGGTGTTACCGGCGTCTACCAGATTGGCGAGGACATCAAGCAGTTTCCTCACATCAGCAAAATGAAGACCCGTAGTAGGCTCATCAAGGATGTACAGAGTTTTTCCGGTACCCCGCCGCGACAATTCCTTGGATAGTTTGATGCGCTGAGCTTCTCCGCCTGACAGAGTTGTGGCTGGCTGCCCCAAGGTAATGTAACCCAACCCAACATCCTGTAACGTTCGAAGTTTGTTGAATATTGGTGGAATGTTTTCCATAAACTCCGCGGCTTGGCTGACCGTCATGTCCAGAACATCTGTGATGTTTTTTCCCTTAAATTTAATTTCCAGTGTTTCCCTGTTATAACGTTTACCTTGGCACACATCGCATTTTACGTAGACATCAGGCAAGAAATGCATTTCTATCTTAATAACGCCATCGCCATGGCAGGCTTCGCATCTACCTCCCTTAACATTGAAGCTATAGCGACCGGGCTTGTAACCTCTCATCTTGGATTCTGGCAAACTGGAAAACAGTTCCCTGATGTGTCCGAACACACCGGTATAAGTCGCAGGATTGGACCGAGGCGTCCTTCCGATAGGACTTTGGTCTATTTCGATAACCTTGTCGATCTGCCACAGGCCTTCGATCTTATCAACAAAGTGGAGCCTTTCTAAACCTTTTTGAGTCTTGGCCTGAAGGGCCTTTCGCAACACTTCTATTACCAGTGTGCTTTTTCCTGATCCGGAGACCCCAGTCACACAGGTGAACACACCCAATGGAATTGTGACATCAATGTTTTTGAGATTGTTGGCCCTTGCGCCTCTAACGGTAATTTTGCCCCGGTTGAAGTTCCTACGCTTGGCCGGGACCGGAATCGTTTCTTTCCCTGAAAGAAATCTGCCCGTAAGGGAATCATCTGACTCAACCAGTTTTTCTGGCGTACCTGCAAAGACGACGTTACCTCCGAGCTTCCCAGCGCCTGGCCCCATGTCCACTACAAAGTCCGAATTCATAATTGTCTCAGCGTCATGTTCAACGACAAGGACTGAATTCCCCTGATCCCTCAAATCGATGAGTGTCGATAACAATCTCTGATTGTCACGCTGATGAAGCCCTATGCTGGGTTCATCCAGAATATACAGCACTCCGACCAGCGATGATCCTACCTGAGTAGCCAACCTGATCCGCTGTGACTCGCCTCCTGAAAGTGTGCCAGAACTTCTATCCAGGGTGAGGTAGCTTAGCCCAACCTTGTTCAGAAAACCTAGCCTGTTTCGTATCTCCTTTATTACCCGTCTACCAATCTCCATACTTCTCGAGTCCAATTTCAGACACTCCATAAATTCGGTGGCCTGTCTAACGGACATGGCGGAAAATTCGTGTATCGGAATATTACCAACAAAAACATGCCTGGCCTCTCGTTTGAGCCTTGCTCCATGACACGAAGAGCAGGGGATCTCGCTCAGGAAGGGGCCAAATTCATCCTGGACATCTTCACCTTGAGTTTCCAGTTGTCTACGTTCCAGATTAGGAATCACACCCTCGAAAGGTTTTCTAAAGTAATGTCGCCTGCCATCTCTTTCATAGTTAAATTCCACATCCTCAGTCCCTGATCCGTACAAAATCATGTCCTGAATCTTGGCTGGCAATTTGGCAAAGAGGAGACCTGGATCAAACTTGAAATGGGCTGCTAGCGACTGGATGGTTTGATTAAGAAATATCGAATTTTTCTTTTTCCATGGAGCAATTGCGCCATCCAAAAGGGATAATTCCGGATCAGGAACAACAAGATCTGGATCAAATCGCGCTTTGACCCCTAATCCTCCACAGGTTTCGCATGCTCCATAAGGATTGTTAAACGAAAATAGCCGTGGCGACAGCTCAGCTATCGACACACCATGTTCAGGACAGGACAGATTTTCACTGAAGACGTTGATCCTACCATCATGATCCTCTGTGGTAACAACACCCTCGCCTAGACGGACCGCAATTTCCAGAGAATCCGCAAGACGTCTTTCCACGCCCATCTTGATCACAAGTCTGTCAACAACTACTTCTATGTTATGTTTCCTGTTTTTTTCCAAGTGGATATCGGTTGAGAGATCAATCAGGTTTCCATCGATCTTGGCTCGAACGAACCCGTCTCTAACCAACTTCCCGATTTCGGACCGATATTCTCCTTTACGCCCTTTCGCGATCGGAGCCATAATGTTGATTCTGGAACCACTGGGGTAAGCCATGACCTGATCTACCATCTGTTGAATCGTCATGGATGTTATAGGCTTGCCACATTCCCAGCAGTGAGGTATACCAACGCGCGCGTACAACAATCTCAGATAATCATAAATTTCGGTTATAGTCCCAACAGTTGACCGCGGGTTTTTCGAAGTGGTCTTCTGTTCAATACTTATAGCCGGCGACAGACCTTCGATCAAATCTACGTCAGGCTTGTCCATCATCTCGAGGAACTGCCTGGCGTAAACTGACAAGGATTCCACATAGCGTCGCTGTCCCTCGGCATAGATCGTGTCAAAAGCGAGAGTGGACTTCCCGGAACCGGACAGACCAGTTATGACAACAAGTTTGTCACGGGGTATTTCGAGATCAATATTTTTGAGGTTATGTTCACGCGCCCCCCTGATCACGATATTCTTAGATGCCATATTAAATCCTGTATGAGAGTGGAGCCTCTGGTCTTAATGTCAAGCGCGTATAATTGGCGACGCCAAAAAATATGAAAATTTCTTTAACATCATCTATTAGTCGCGGTTTTTCACAAGTGTATGTAATTCTATTAGTATTTCTCGATGCCACTTTAGGTTTATCCTTTTTAGTCAATAGAATAATAAAATAACATAAACAATTTGTTGACTAACACACGAGCGCATGCTATTTCCGCATTATTTTCTGGGAGGCGGAAATCGGACGCCTTCCGGAGTTTATTTTTCCAGTAGGAGGTATGGATATGTTGTTCCCTTATTCCGATGCGGCGATTGGAGTTCCCGAACCTCCCGGAGACTTCGAAAGCAATTACCGTCACCTAAAAAGAGTCATTAACACCGCCCTAAAGAATGGAGTTTCACTCAACCAACTAAATCTAATTCCAAAAAACTGTTCCGACAAACCTTCCAAAAATCTTTCCCGAGAAGATCTTCTCCGCCTCCTAAAAGTCATCAGACGCATCAAATCTCGCTGCGAATCATTGCTGGAGCCACCTGTGCCAGCGGAACTGGAACGCGACATTCTGGCAAAAAAGCCCGAAGATCGACTTCCGTGGGAAACTGAAGCGCTCGAAAAAATTGAGACATGGAAGAAAGCTCTTAGGCTTGTGAGAGCAGAAGTTAGAATAGAGCTTAATCAGCACCTAAAATCGAATTTCTTCCATGAAAAGAGAAAATAGATTCAGCCAAACATCCGGACCTGATCTTTCTCTTTATGGACGGCGACCTTCCGTATTGTGGCGTTGGTTCTAGATTTACCAACGCCTGTTCCAAAAATCTTGATGGACATTCTTCATTAAGACTTTTCTAAGATGAAGCCTGCATGCGACGTATTCGTGGCTATGCCGCTATTCCGGATATGAATCGAACAGTTTTCCCCATTTGGAGATTTTTTTGAACGCTTCCATTTGGGGTTTAGCCTTGAGGGGCCAATACACGTAATCATGGTAGAAGAAAGAACCAAAAACAAACAGGTACACTAATGGGGTCCTAAAAAACAGCTTCTGGAGCGGTTTGAGAGGACCAAACCAGATAAAGTTACCAACCGCCGACGCTGCGTTGTTTCCAACCGAGAAACCCCAGTCTTCACTCGAAATATCTTCCCCAACTACTTCTATCTGATTCACATCGCCAATTCCAAGGTTTGATTCATGAGCTGTTCGTATGAAATCAAGGTCCATCGGATTAAATCCCATGAGTTTGGCGGCTATAGCGTCGATAGCGGCGCAATCACCTGAAGCCAGCATGAGGTCCTTTTCCACTGGGGTCATGGTCCTTGGTCCAGGGCCGCAACCTGCTACGGTTCCATCCATGACAGTGAAAATACCGGTATGAATTTCTTTCTGTATATCCAGGAGATCATTTAATGTGTCGTGGATAACCGAATGCGTGTAATGCCTTTTCGTGTTGAGCAGACCACCAAACGCGTTCTTCATGGCGCCAGTAGTCCCTGTGTAGATATGACACTTAACTGTAGGTAAATGGACGATATTTTTACCGACGAAATATTCAGGGATTCTTATCCCTTCAGTGAATATGCTGTCCAGAACCCGCATTTTGGCTTTGGGTGTATATTTGACCCATTTGACATCAGACTCACGAAAATTGTAAAGAACCGGCACATCATATTTACGGAATATTGGTAGATACTTGTTGAATTTTTCTCCTTTGAAAGCGTTAGTCACGACGGTTTCATTCTGAACACAGACTATGTCTTTGTAGCCCGCTTCCCTTAAAGTCAAGATTACCCCTTCGAGTTGCCACGGAGTCGTATTCGCGCTAAGAAACGGGAAATGCCATGAAATATTATCTTTGAGAATTACAGTTTTTGATGGGTCCAGGAAGTCAGTAAAACGCGCTCGCTCCATGGTGAGTTTTACATCCTGGATCACTGTTTCGGGTTTCGTCCTTGTAACTGCCACTAAGGCCTTTTTCGCCATTGTTACCTTCTCGTAATTGTTTGATCGTTATATTGTCTAAACATTCTCCGGCTCAAAAACAAGCTTCTTTAATTCTAAATCATCAATATGAAATCACCATTGAATTTTCTCATAGCTGGATATTTCTTGACAAGCGTCTTTTCAATAGGTAGTTTTAGGAATTCAAGCGGGCCGTTAGCTCAATTGGTAGAGCAACTGACTCTTAATCAGTAGGTTTGGGGTTCGAGCCCCCGACGGCCCACCAATAATATCAATAACTTACATAGAAATTCTAAAGAAGATGCGGTCCAGGGGGCCACAGCCAAGTATTCGATTTTATTAAACTGCATTTAATGATTGTGTCCCCAAGGGCGTGTTCTTTAGGTTATTGGAGTAAGTTGCTGGCGCAGCCTATAGGAATACGATTTAGCTCCGCAAGATAGTTGTTGATATAGGGTCAGAATTAACCCAAAGTGGGGTCTTCTCTTGGGCGGTAGGCTTTTTTTCTATTGCCGTCTCAAAAACGTTGAAATTTGAGCCCTAGAAGTGGCAACAGGGACACTTTTTGAATGTGTCCCCATATCCATATAACTGTTACGATTCTTAGCAGCGCCGCTAATCTTCCCTCCAACCTTTTTCGGTCGCATCCCCCCCATTTTTGTCCACACTATTAATAGTAGTTTTTGGCTTGTTTGCCTTGTTTGGGTCTAATGCGTTGCCCGTAACCTGTGACGCTGCGTTCTTGGATGATTGTATATAATGTTTCAGCCCAATCTGACAAAAACTGAGAGAAAAAGTTGTTTATTGCCCGACGGGGGCCATCTTAGTAATCAAAAACTAACAACTTTTCCCTGTTTAAATGTCTGAAACAGTACACCACAAAATCGACTTTGGATACCTGAAGCTCGACGGGAATATGATCTTTTATTAGAAGCTGATAGCGCCTATGCTCCGTGAGTCCCTCGACGCTTCTACCACTACGG
>JAMCYH010000150.1:0-2333 GCA_023474025.1 Deltaproteobacteria bacterium | reverse complement strand
GGACACCTTTGCGTTCAGGCACAAAAGGGACATCACTTATAGAGCATTAATCTCGGCGTGGGCGGATGAAGCCATGCTAAAAGCTAGCCAAGCCGGTGTCAAGAATGTGGTTTTTCCACAAAATCGACTTTGGATACCTGAAGCTCGACGGGAATATGATCTTTTATTAGAAGCTGATAGCGCCTATGCTCCGTGAGTCCCTCGACGCTTCTACCACTACGGCTCTTTAAGGCTTGTCAGCACTTGGCCCTGGGGATTTTAGGATGGTCAGGGACACCTTTGCGTTCAGGCACAAAAGGGACATCACTTATAGAGCATTAATCTCGGCGTGGGCGGATGAAGCCATGCTAAAAGCTAGCCAAGCCGGTGTCAAGAATGTGGTTTTTTTGACCTGATTGGTTGCCTGAACAAGATCTTTAGGGCGTATGAGTTATGTTTCCTGGGCAAGCCTCAAGGAGCCGGTTCCTCAGGGCTTGCCGTCTAAAACCACCGCATAATTCCGGGTCTTCCGAATAGTTGCACTATTTGGATGGTGTCGAATAGGTTGTCTTGCCCGCCTTGGCCATAGCCTCCAAGCCCTGCTTTACTTCATAGAGATCAGTGGTCTTGTGCCGCCTGAGATGAGAAGAAGCGAGAACTGTGAAAAGCGCTCCCATCGCTTCCGTCTCGTTAGGGAACTCGCTAATTATGACCGCATCGTAGTCGCCTGAACAGTAATACATACTGACCAGCCGGCCTCCAAACTTCTCGAATAGCGCTTTTAGCACAATACTCCGGTCTACTGGGTTTTTGACTTGGGCAGCCCACGATTCATTGGTGTAAGAAACTTGTGTCATGTACAGAGGCATCGTTTTTTCTCCTTTCAACCGGAATTATGCGGCGTCCAAACCACTTAGGGCTCCATGGCCCCAGAGAAGAAGCCAGATCCAGTTCCCTGGAACTCTAAGAGGCGACCGCATAGCTTAGGGGGAGATTAAACATTTATACTATGGCTGCAATGTCATCTGACAGTGGTAACTTTCCTATCGTTCAGACGGGATTGCCACAACCTGTTATGGTTTCATTTCCTCCAAAGTTTTAAGATCTTCCTTTGCATCCTTATTCCCCTGCGCGGCAGCTTTTTCCAACCATTTCCGGGCTTCAAGCAAATCTCTTTTGACACCCTGGCCATACATATAATGGCGACCGAGGTTTCTTTGAGCATAAATGTCACCCTGTTCAGCCGATAAGAGGTAATATTTGTTAGACAGTTTGTAGTCTTGGATGACCCCCTGACCGCTTCCAAACATGTATCCTAGGTCGAACTGCCCGCAACTGTTGCCTTGGGCCGCTGATTTTCGGAACCATTTCACTGCTTCCACATAATCTTGCTTGACACCCTTTCCGTCTTTATATAATAGGCCAAGGTTATCTTGTGCATCAGAGTTACCTGCTTCAGCGGCCTTTTTATACCACTTAAAGCCTTCCTCGTAATTCTGCTGTATTCCCTTTCCATTAACATACATCCACCCCAAGTTGTTTTGACCTTGGGAACTCCCGGCGTCTGCAGCCTTTCGGTACCATTTGACAGCTTCAGTGTCACTTTGCTGAACGCCGTTTCCGTTTTGATACATCCAGCCTAAGCTATTTGAAGCTGCGGCATTCCCAGCCTCGGCAGCCTTTCGGTACCACTTGACAGCTTCAGTGTCACTTTGCTGGAGCCCTTCCCCGAGCCTAAACAGCCGACCTAAATCATATTCGGCGTCATGATTGCCCTTCTCAGCTGCCTTACGCATCCACTCTAAGGCTTTTTTAGGATCTTTGCCCGTCACTTGCCCGTCCAGATATGCGCGGGCAAGGGAGTAGGCAGCGTCAGCGTCCCCCTGATTGGCAAGTTTCTCGTAATATTCTACTGTTCCTTCCTCGGGTTCATCGGCGATAACGACAACGGGAAAAGTCCCACCGAACAGAGCCTGAACTAGTAAGACTATCCACAGCGCAACACCGCATCGAGAATAAATTCTACGTCCGACAAGGATGTTGTTTTTCATAGAAAACTCCCTTTTTATAAATTTTTCACCTAAAGCTCAGGAAACTAACGAAAATACCATTCTTATTCACGAACAATTTATCAATTATTCTAACAATACAAACACTGGCGAAGATCTCGTGCGCAAAAATTTCGGATGCAATCAAGGGCGGGTAGACCCTTCAATGATCATGTGTTATACCATTTCGCCATTTAATTTATCACTTTCAGATATTCGAAGTCTGTCATTGAGCGAAGTCTTTCCGGGTCTTGTTGTAGTTTGCGCAATCCTTCGCAAAGGGCCCGCTCTACTGCGTCAATAGAT